>NFUN01000001.1 GCA_002197525.1 Acidobacteria subdivision 13 bacterium RH2 MAG17b
CTACGGCTCCCTTCGAGCCGCCCCGGAGAGAAGAACAAAAGCAAGACCACCCCCCGGAACTCACATTATGATTGGTACAAAGAAGGGGGGCAGGTCAGTAACGCCATCATGACGGCCCCGGAGCCCGGTACGCTCGACACAATGAGATTGATTGCGGGCGCATTCGTCACTCGTGTTCTCGCCGGCCTTGCTTTGTTTTACGCCGTGCAGAGATTTTTCAAAGAGGTGGAGGACAAACTCGCAGCAGAGACGAAACGGGCAATAGCAGATTGGCTGTCAAACGTGAAGGCCAGCGGAAGGGGTAGGGGGTGGCGGGATACTTTTCCCGAGGTCTTCGACCGCGTCTTTGGTTCAAAACACCTCTCTTGGAAGTGCTTCCTTCGGTCATCCCTTATGTCAGTGTCGGTCGCACTGGTCGTAGGGATTTTGACGCTGCAATTGGAATCCGTGCGTTTAGCGGGCTTCCCATTCGTGATTATCATGATGCTTTTCAGCAACATAGTGCCGGACTACCTTTCGCTACTGAAGACTCGGCACTTGGTGAAGGTGTCACGGAACCGCTCCATCCCGGGCGGAGTCCTTCTGCTGGCTCTCGATGCCTGCGGTAGCTACCTTTGCGCAACCGTCGCGTTTGAGCTGGGCTATACCATTCTGATCAACATCGCGAGGTTAGGTGCCTATTGGGGGAGCCGGACCCACAACATAATCCTCCTGATTTGGGTTCGCGTTCAAGATGGGCGTAGTCTACGCGCTTGTTCCTCCCCGCTACCTGTGGCTTTACCCTGCGTATTGGGCCTTCATTTGGCTGCTTCTGTATGTGTGTTCGGGGTTTCTCCTCAAGGCCGCGTCTGGTCTTGATACGGGGTTGCAATGGGTCGGCCGCGCGTTGGACATAGAAGCGAAGCCGCTGCAATCGATCGGTCTCATTTCAGGTATCCTTGTGGCCTTGGCCTACTGGGGAGTTGCGATCGTCACGTACGCAATGCACAAGTTATAGCAAGCAAGTAGCGCAGGGTCTGCTCTCCGTACCCTTCGCACTGCTCAGGGCAGGCTCTGCGGCAGTTCCACTTCGTTTACCTAAAACAATTTCCAGTTCGTTTCCACAAAACAACTGGAAAAACCGCAAAGCTGGAGAGTGAGCGTTGCGCACCATGTCGTATTTGGGCAAGTGTTTCCGGGCCAATTCGGCGGCGACGGTGACCACTGGTCACCTCCCCATGCCGATAGTCAGCGGCGCGCCCACTGTGCCACCGCGCCGGTTGCGTTCCTGGTGGCCGCGCCCTCACCCGTCCCGATCAGGTCGGGACACCCTCTCCCGGAAGGAGAGGGCGAAGCAACGCGGCGGACGTGCAGCACCCCAATCCCTTTCGGCGCACGAAACTTATGGCCCGCCGCGTCCGCCACCTATTGAGGATTACAGATTATGGCGACATCGATAATTGGTGCGGCGCTGTCCCTTCGCTTCGCTCAGGGCAGGCTCTCAGCGCCGGAAGACGCCGGTGGGGACACCGGCGGATTTCGCCGCTCATAGAGCGGCGCTACAGCAAATGGCTGCGTCGGCCAGCGCGCCGACTATGTTCGCGGGGGTTTGGTGGCGTCGTAGCGGGCCTTGGTTTCGGCATTGGGAGGATAGAGGCCGGGAAGTGGCACGCCCTTATCCACCTCCCGCGTGATCCAGGCTTCCAGGCGCTCTTGTTCGGGCCCGGACGCAACTACTTCGTCGAGTAGCGCGGAGGGAATCAGCGTGGCGCCGTCGCCATCGACCACCACCACATCGTCCGGGAACACGGCCACGCCGCCGCAGCCAATCGAATCGCAGAAGAGCCAAGTGCAGGCTGCTTGTCTCTTACCGCAAAATCTTCAGGCGCTTCGCCACGCTTTCGAGGCTTTCGAGGGCCTGCGATAGCTGCTCTTCCGTGTGCGTGGCGGTCACGATAGTACGGATGCGCGCTTTGCCCACCGGCACGGTTGGATAGCCGATGCCCTGGGCAAAAACGCCCGCCTGAAAAAGCTGGCGGGAAAATTCGTGAGCCAAAGATGCGTCTCCAACCAGGATGGGGGTGATGGGTGTTTCGCTCGAACCGGTGTTGAAGCCCAACCCGGCGAGGCCTTGTTTGAAGAACCGCGTGTTTGCCCATAGCCGCTCGACGAGTTGCGGTTCTTCATCCAGCAGCTCGAAGGCCGCAAGGCAACTGGCGGCGACGGAGGGCGGGTGCGAAGTTGAAAAGAGGAATGGACGGGCGCGGTGGTAAAGAAACTCAACCGTATCGCGCGTCGAGCAAACGTAGCCGCCGAGCGCGCCGATGGCTTTTGAAAGCGTGCCGACTTGAACGTCCACTTTCCCGTGCAGGCTGAAGTGGTCCACGGTTCCGCGCCCGTTGCGGCCGAGCACGCCTGAGGCGTGCGCGTCATCGATCATCATGATGCAGCCGTACTCTTCGGCCAGTTTCACGAGAGCCGGCAGCGGCGCGATGTCTCCCTCCATGGAAAAAACGCCATCGGTGATGAGGAGCTTGTGACCCTTGCGGCCCGAGACTTCTTTCAAGATCTTTTCGCAGGCTTCAACGTCTTTGTGGGGAAACCTTTTGATTTCCGCCCCGGAGAGCCGGCAACCATCAATAATCGAGGCGTGGTTAAGCTCGTCGGAAATAATAAGATCTTCGGGGCCGATGATCGCCGCCACCGTCCCGGCGTTGGCCGTGAAACCCGACTGAAACACAACGGAGGACTCGGCGTTCTTGAATTTGGCGATCTTGTCTTCGAGTTCCATGTGGATCGTCATCGTCCCGGCAATGGTTCGCACGGCTCCGGAGCCAACTCCGAACTTGTGGATGGCCTCAATTGCCCGCTGCTTCAGCTTGGGGTGAGTGGTGAGACCGAGATAATTATTGGACGAGAGATTGATTACCTCTTTGCCGTCAAAGCGCGCAGCGGGGAGTTGCTCGCCTTCGAGGATCCGCAGCTTTTGGTAAAGACCCTGCCCGCGCAGCTCTTGAAGCTCGTCGGACAGGTATCGAAGTTGGGCTTGTGGCATCGGTTGACCTCACGGAAAGCGGATTATGAGAGATCGCAAAATATCGTGACAACAAGCGCTGTAGCGGCGGCCTCTGGCCGCCGGTCTTTCGGCGCTCAGAGAGCGCCGCTACAGAGAAAGCTCGTCACTATATTTTGCGAGGATCAATAAGCTCCGTCAGCGTTCCAAGCTCGATTATAGCGCCTACGTGCAGGCGCGGCAGACACCGCGCTGCCGCTGCCCCCTAATGCCGTTACGGGGCGGGCTTCGATCTCGGGATGGTATTATTACTAATGCTCCCGCACCAGCAAACTGACCCATTGCCCGGTGTTCACATAATGCAAACCTTCCGCGTCCGTTCAAAAGATTTCACGTATCAAGTTGTTGCCGGACAGGGCGCGTGGCGGGCATTGCGGGAATTTCCCGTGGGCCGCTACTCTTCCGTTTTTGTCGTTTCAGAGGAGGCGCTTTGGCGCCGCTGGAAGGGTGAGTTTCTGAAAGAAGCTGGGCTGCGCAAGCCGGAGACCCTGTTTGTGGCGTCGGGCGAGCGGTCCAAGTCGATTCGCGTGTTGGAGAAGTTGGCTGCGGAATTGCTGGGGCGGGGGGCGGACCGGCGGTCGTTGCTCATCCTTTTTGGCGGGGGCGTAATCGGCGACCTTGGAGGCTTTCTCGCCTCGGTTTATATGCGCGGCGTTGATTGCGTACACGTGCCGACCACATTGCTTGCGCAGGTGGATAGCTCCGTCGGCGGCAAGACGGCCGTTAATTTGGGGGCGATGAAGAATTTGCTTGGAACGTTTTATCCGGCGCGGCTGGTGCTCTCTGAACCGCGCGTCCTCAGCTCAATGAGCGAGCGCGACTTCCGCTCCGGGCTTTACGAAGTGGTTAAGCACGCGATCCTGGACGGCCCTAAATTGTTCGAGCGCCTGGAACGAAGTGTGGATTCACTTCGTCCCGGTTCAGTTGACCAGATTGAGCCGGTACTGGCGCGGGCGGTGAAGGTGAAAGTAGACGTAGTAAATCACGATGAGCGCGAGGCCGGCCTGCGCGCGGTGCTGAATCTGGGACACACGTTCGGCCACGCTATCGAAGAATGTACTCACTACCGCCGCTTCCTCCACGGAGAAGCCGTCGGCTGGGGCCTGTTGGCCGCGTCGCGCCTGAGTCAACGCCTGGGCTTGTTGAAAACGAGCGAGGGCGAACGCATTGAGAGCTTGGTTTTGCGGCTGGGTCCGCTTCCGCCGGTTCGAGACATTGCTTTCAACCGGATTCTGCGTCTGCTCCCACAGGACAAAAAGGCCGTGAGTGGAAAGGTGCGCTGGGTAGCGCCGGAGAAGATCGGCAAGGTTCGCATCTTGGAGAACGTCCCTACCAGACTGGTGGCCGCCGCGTGGCAGGATGTCCAGCAGATGACCCAACTTGCCGGTTCCGTTCCTCGTCAGTAACATCAACGCGGATTCCCCATGAGTGTTTCGACGCGTCCAACTCTTGAAGGCAGCCCGCTCGGAGGATCGAAAGACATCCGCTCGACGTCCCGCTTGGTTCGGGATATGTTCGATGCGGTCGCGCCACGGTACGATTTTTTGAATCACTTTCTTTCCGCCGGCCTGGACATTTCGTGGCGGAAGTACACCGCCAACGCATTGAGAGATCCGCTTTCCAAGCCTAGGTGTGTTGCTGTGGATGTCTGCTGCGGGACGGGAGATCTCGCCTTTGCGTTAGCGCGTGTTTCCTGCGGCAAGATAATCGGAGCTGACTTTTGTCAACCCATGCTGGTGCGGGCGCGGTCAAAGCGCTCCAGGGAATCGTCTCATAGCCTGCTGTCTGTGACGGATTTCATCGGGGCGGACACTCTGTCACTACCCTTTGCGGACTCGTCCGTCGATGTTGTCACGAGCGGGTTTGGCTTTCGCAATCTGGCCGACTACAGTCTGGGGCTTACGGAGATACGCCGGGTATTGAACCCCGGCGGGACCTTAGCGATTCTGGAGTTTTCCCGCGTGCAATGGCCGCTTTTCGCTCCTTTGTTCCGGCTATATTTCGCCCGCATTTTGCCCGCGCTGGGAACGTGGATCTCTGGCGTTGCAGGACCGTATCAGTATCTGCACGAATCCGCCTCCCGCTTCCCGGACCAGGAAGCTTTTGCCGGGTTTTTGCGCCAGGCGGGATTTTCCGGCGTTCGCTACCACAACTTCATGGGAGGAGTAGCAGCCCTGCACGTTGCCCAAAAGCGCTCCTGACACAATTGGGTGTGCAGTTACAGACCCGTGGGGCGCCTTGCATCAGGCCATCAGCGAGCACGGGTGAGGCAGTGACGAGGCTGACATGGCTCGATAACAGTTCTTTCGCGGCCGCATGGAATATCGCAATCTGCGGGGTTACTTGCAAACGGAAGGGATGGGCGGTATCGGCACAGCCGCGGGCCAACAAGGTAGGCCAGTCATGATGCAAGGGCAAGCCCAACGCATGGGCGGAGGCCGGTCTCTTGCGCGGTGCCGTCTGCGTTCCGGGGTGGCTACAGTTTGAGACCGCCCCTCGCCGTCGGAAGTGACGTCGGGCGGATGCCTGTGGCGGCGAAGATCGCGTTGCCAATGGCGGGCGCGACGCCCACGATGGGTATTTCACCCGCACCTGCCGGGGGGATGTCCTTACGGTCCAGCAGGACGGCCTCAATTTCCGGAAGGTCTCTGAAGCGCGGAACGCGGTAAGCCGAGAAGCGCGCGTTCAGGATGCGGCCGTCGCCGAACTCAATGGCCTCGAATAACGCCCCGCCGAGGCCCATCATGGTCGCGCCTTCGATCTGATTTCGCAGGCCGTCCGGGTTCACCACCGCGCCGCAATCAAACGCCGTAACCAGTCGAACCACTTTCACTTCACCGCTTGCGCGGTCAATTTTAACCTCCGCGCAGGTCGCTGTATGGCCGCCTTTTTCAACCCCACCGGCAATTCCAAACCCTTGTTCGGGAGATGATCTCACCTTTGCCCAACCGAACTTTTCCGCAGCCGCTTCAAAGGCGGCGATCAGCCGGGGGTTTTTAAGGTTTGCGAGACGAAACTTCAGCGGGTCCATTTGAACCGCATGTGCCAACTCATCCATGTGTGATTCACGGGCGAAATGGTTGGCCGTTGCGGCGAGCGCTCGATAGGAGCCCTGGCGCAAGGGCGACTTGGTGGGATGGAATTCTATGAGCCGGTTTGGAATGTCATAGGGCGTCCCGATGGCCGCGGCGCCGGAGTTGTAGTTGTGGAATTCCCACGCTGTAATCTTGCCGCCGGCGTGGACGCCGCTCCGGATATCGATCACTCCGGCGGGCCGGAAGTAAGCCCAGGTGAATTCCTCTTCACGCGTCCAAACCACTTTCACCGGCCGGCCTGCGGAGCGGGCGAGCCGGGCCGCCTCAACGGCCGTTTCACCCGTGTGCTTGCCGCCGTAAGCCGACCCCGTATCCGGCACTTCAACCCGCACGTGATCTTTCGGAATCCGAAACGTATCTGCGAGCTGGTATTGAACCGCAAAAGGCCGCTGTGTTCCGGTCCATACGATGAGCTTCCCCTCCTTCCACTCCGCCACGGCAGCACGCGGTTCGAGCGGAGCGTGCGCGATGTAGGCGACGGTATAGGTCTGGCTCAACCGGTGGTCCGCCTGCGCAAGGCCTGCGTCGAGGCTTCCTTCTTGTTCGCGGGTGCGTCCGTCCTCAACGGTGTTCTGTTTGAGATATTGAAACAAATCGCTATTTGACGGTTGCGGGAATGACTGCCACTGCGTGCGGATTGCAGCGGCTGCTTTCACTGCCTGCTCTACGGTCGGCGCCGCGACACCCACGAAGTCGCCGTCGTGAACCACGGTAACGCCACGCATGGCTTCGGCGGCGGGCGTATCCAGCGAAACGAGTTTTGCCCCGAACGAGGCCGGGCGCACGACCTTTCCGTACAACATGCCGGGAAGTCTTAGGTCAGAGGGGTACTGGTGTTCTCCCGTCACAAACTTGCGGCCGTCAACTTTTGGCAGCGGCGCGCCCATCACGGTCCATTTCGTGGCAGGTTCGAGAGGATCAGCAGTGGGAATGTCCTCGGCAAGTTCTTTGCCTTGGAGCAACGCGCCGTACTTGATCGCCCGGTGCGCGGCCGGATCGCTGATCTCGCCTGCGGCGGCCACGAGACGCGCTGAGTCCACTCCCCATGCTTTGGCAGCCAGATTCACGAGAATGTCGCGAGCTGCGGCGGAAGCTCTTCGCAGTTGCGGGCTCATGGTCAGAGTCGTGCGGCTGCCAAACGTCCCCATGTCAAACGGAGTGCGGTCTGTATCACCCATGACCATCTGAATTTCGCGCGGCGAAACTCGAAGTTCCTCAGCCACGGCCTGCGTGAGCGAAGTGCGGACGTTCTGACCCACCTCGACTTTGCCGGTGTAAACCGTCACCCTTCCATCCTGCCCGATGTGCAACCAACTCGAAATGGCGCGCGGCAGCGGGTGGCTGAAGGAGAGACCCGCAGCGCCCGATTCCTGGAATGCGGACGCGTTCTCAAGCACGCAAACTATCAGCAGGCCGCCCCCGAGAATCTTGAGGAAGTCGCGGCGGTCCGCCTCGAAGCGGTAAGCCGGCGATGCATTGAATTCGTAGCGTTCCGGCTCGACCGGCGTGTGCACGAAGGATTGCTCGCTCATGACCGGACCTCCTTCGCCATCTGTGCGGCTTTTTGGATTGCGGCGATAATTCGCGGGTACGTTCCGCAACGGCAAACGTTGCCTTGCATGAACTGGGAGATTTGCTGGGGCGACGGATTGGGATTGGTCTTGAGCAGGCCAACCGCAGTCATGATCATGCCGGAGGTGCAGTATCCGCATTGAAAGGCTTCGGTTTCCCAAAAGGCCTGTTGGAGCGGATGAAGCTGGCCGTTCTTCGCGAGGCCCTCGATGGTTGTGATCTCCTTGTTGGCAGCCCAGCCCGCTTTGGTGATGCAGGACCGCCTGGGAAGACCGTTGAGGAGCACGGTACACGCACCGCATTGGCCTTCGCCGCAACCGTATTTCGGCCCGGTAATGCCTAGGTCGTCGCGCAAGACACTCAGCAAGCTCGCCTCGCTGTCTGCATCGACCGGATACTTACGGCCATTGACGCGCAATCCACTGATCCTAGCCATAGGACACCTCGCGATTTCTATCCGTGCGGGAAACGAGAGCGCGGGCAGAGCCACGCCCGAGAAGACCGAACATCCAGCTTCATGATCAGATTGTCGCCAGACTCGTTCGTCAAGTCAAACGCCGGGCGGATGCAGCGCTGCTGATCCCGGTTCTCTAGCGGGGCGCATCAGTTTTTCTGACGTCTGCGATCATAGCGGCTGGAGCATTAAAAAAGCGTCCGACTCTGGTAGACTTCCGGCATACCGGAACGGCGCGATTTGAAGGCGAAGTCAGAACCTTGCAGTACCGCGCCTTGACCTAAGGGCCTGTCAAATAATAAGTGTAACAAGTTGAACCATTCTGTCGTATACTCCGGGCGTGGTGGACGTGGAGAGTGCCCGAGACAGATTTGGTTTGTTGTCGGTCTTTCTGGATGAACGGCTGCGACGGCTGGTGGCGGCAGCCGAGAGTGTAGCCCTGGGTTACGGCGGCGTTTCGAAGGTCTCGCGCGCCACCGGGGTTTCGCGCCGGGCGATTACCGAAGGGATCAAAGAATTGCAGTCTCCGCCGCCCCGAGTCCGGGCCGCGCGCGGTTCGCGCGTGCGGCGGGAGGGCGGCGGGCGGAAGAAAGTGCTGGAGAAGGACCCCGCCCTGGCCCGGGAGTTGGAACGGTTGGTGGAACCGGTGACGCGAGGCGACCCGGCATCGCCGCTGCGCTGGACGTGTAAAAGTGTCCGCCGCTTGGCCACGGAGCTGAATCAGCAAGGGCATTCGGCCAGTCATCAAACCGTGGCCGCTCTGCTGGGGGGCTTGGGTTATAGTTTGCAGGCCAATCGCAAGACGCGAGAGGGATCCTCTCATCCGGATCGGAACGCGCAGTTCGAACATCTCAACCAGAAGGTGCAGCAATACTGGGCGAGCCGACAGCCGGTCATTTCCGTGGACACCAAGAAGAAAGAGTTGGTGGGCGACTTCAAGAACGGGGGACGCGAGGTGAGACCCAAGGGGAAGCCAGAGCCCGTCCGGGTGCACGATTTTGAGATTCCGGCTTTGGGAAAGGTCGCTCCCTACGGGGTCTACGACCTGGAACAGAACACCGGCTGGGTCAACGTGGGAGTCGATCACGACACGGCCACCTTTGCGGTCGAAAGCATTCGGCGATGGTGGTACACGATGGGCCAGCCGGCTTATCCGCGGGCGAAGCGACTGCTGATCACCGCCGATTCGGGCGGGAGCAACGGGGCTCGGCGGCGGCTGTGGAAATGGGAACTGCAAAAGCTGGCGGACGAAACCGGGCTCCGCATTTCCGTTTCCCATTTCCCGCCCGGAACCAGCAAGTGGAACAAGATTGAGCATCGGTTGTTCTCTTTCATCAGCCAGAACTGGCGGGGCAAGCCGCTGGTCAGTCACGAAGTCATCATCCAACTGATTGCGGCAACCACGACGCAAGCTGGCCTGCGGGTGAAGAGTCAACTGGACACCAATCAGTACCCGGCAGGGATTAAAGTTTCCGACAAACAGATGGCCCAAATCCGCCTTGAGCGGGATGAATTTCATGGGGAATGGAATTACAGCATTCTTCCCCGGCGAAACCCAAGTTGACACACTTATTTATTGACAGGCTCTAACAAGCCAAGGAGATGCCATGGCATATCAGTTCTTACGTTTCGATCAAGGGCAATAAGCAGGGCCAGTTTAAGGGGAACGCCGGGCCTAACACAGATAAAATTGGCGGCCTCCAGTTCAATTTCGGGGCCCGGTCGCCGCGAAACGCCGCGACCGGGCAGGCAAGCGGGAAGCGCCCAATGGAGCCGCTTTCGATCATGAAAGAGTTGGCTTTGGCCACCCCTCAAATCTACGAGGCCTTTGCAACGAATGAAGTCCGCAATCCAGTTCTCGTGGAGTTTGTAAAGATCAGCCCGCAGGGCCAGGATTATGTCTACTACACCATCACTCTTACAAACGCGGCTGTGTCTAGCGTCAGGCAATTCGTTGACCTTGGACTCAAACAAGCAGCAGGCGCCACCTCGACGCTCCTCGAGACGGTCACGTTTACATTTCAGAAGATCGAGATGGAAGATAAGGACGGTAAAACCAGTGCCGTAGACAACTGGAGCCAAGCTTAGGCCCAGCATGTGCCCGCCTGAAGGCGGCGCTACTTAAAAACCATGCAAACAGAACCCGGGAAGGCCGAATCGCGGTTGCCAGCCATATTACGGGCGCTGCGGTACCGCAACTATCGTCTGTTCTTCGGCGGCCAGCTTATTTCTCTCATCGGCACCTGGATGCAGACGGTGGCGCAGTCCTGGCTGGTTTACCGGCTTACGGGTTCATCGCTGCTGCTCGGCGTGGTCGGCTTTGCCAGCCAGATTCCGGTTTTTCTGCTGGGCCCGCTGGGCGGCTTGGCAGCGGATCGTTACAACCGGCGCACCATCGTCGTGGCCACTCAAACGTCCTCTATGTCGCTCGCCCTGATTCTTTCCGCCATCACGCTGCTTGGGCGCATCCAGGTGTGGGAGATCATGGTGTTGGCGGCGCTGCTGGGCGTGGTGAACGCATTTGACGTTCCAGCGCGCCAAGCGTTCGTCGTGGAGATGGTGGAAGGCTCTGACTTGATCAACGCCATAGCCCTCAATTCTTCCATGGTCAATGGCGCCCGCATTCTGGGCCCTGCAATCGCGGGAGTGATCGTGGCGGCGATTGGCGAAGGATGGTGCTTTTTCGCGAACGGCATCAGCTACATTGCCGTAATTGCCGGGCTGCTAATGATGATCGTAAAGCCTCGCGAGCGCGGCCAGCATGCAGGCTCGGGCTTCGAGAGTATCAAGGAAGGCTTCCAGTTTGTGGCGCACACGGGTCCTATCCTGGCTCTTCTTCTTCTGCTCGGCCTGGTCAGCCTGACGGGCATGCCCTACACCGTGCTTATGCCCATCTTCGCCGGCAGCATCCTGCACAGCGGGCCGCGAGGGCTGGGGTGGTTGATGGGAGCCTCGGGAGTGGGAGCGCTGGCAGGAACGCTGGCGCTCGCCGCCCGCCGCGGCATTCGCGGCCTCGGCAGGTGGATCGCTTACGCCGCCGCTGGCTTTGGCGCGAGCATGATCGTCTTCTCCTTTTCGCGCTCGTTCCTGCTTTCGGTGGCGCTGCTGGCGCCCGTTGGCTTTGCCATGATGCTGGAAATGGCCGCCTCGAACACGTTGCTGCAAACCATGGTGCCGGACGATCTGCGCGGGCGCGTGATGTCCTTCTACTCCATGATGCTCCTCGGCATGGCGCCTTTCGGCTCGCTCATCGCCGGCGCCGTTGCCAACCGCCTGGGGGCGCCTCTCACCGTAACATTCGGCGGCCTCGCCTGCCTGGGCGGCGCGCTTATCTTCGGATTGAGATGGCCCGGCCTGCGCGGCGAGGCCCGCCAGCTCATTCTGGCCCAGGGAATGGTCAGCGGCGAACCGCCCGACCAGATCACCGGCCAGCAATTCCGCCTGGGAAAAGGCGAAAATCCCGGCAAGTAGATAAGGTTTCTGCAGCGGCGTCTATGCGCGCCCCCTGGCCTGTTTTGGTGCGCAATGTTCGTTGTTTAACGTTGCGGTTTTTAACCGGGAAATGGGATCAAAAGGCCGCAGGGTCAGAAGGCGGACCCTGCGCTACAGCCCCTGGTGCGTAGCCTCTTGGCAACCTTGCCATGAACCCACTTTACTAGCCTATCATCGTTTTGGGCCGCAACCCTGTTCTGCGCGCTGGCGCTCGGCCCGAACGGAACGGCGTGAGCGTTATGCTAAACTCAAATTTGGCGAAGCTCAGCGCCCTCCAGTCAAATACACATCCAGGGAGACAGTCGCTACGCGCCGTGTTTAGCGGCATTATTGAAACCACGAGTCCGGTTCTGGAGCTTCAAGATACCGGCGGCGGGCGCGCCGTCTGGATCTCGAAGCCACGCGGTTGGAAGCTGCAGCCGGGCGAGAGCGTGTGTGTTGAGGGCGTCTGCTCAACGGTGCAGGAGCAGAACCGGCGGGCGTTCCGGGTCATCTATATGGGTGAGACGCTTCGGCGGAGCACGCTAGGCCGTCTGCAGCCCGGCGAGCGGGTTAACCTGGAGCGGAGTTTGACTCCGGCGAGCCTGATCGGCGGGCACCTCGTCCAGGGTCACGTCGATACGACGGCCCGGATCGCGCGAGTCCGCAACGGCGGCGAAGCAAAAATCTATGAATTCAGCCTGCCGTCGAGATTCTCACGTTACCTCGTGGAGAAAGGCTCGGTGGCGGTGGACGGCATCAGTCTGACGGTCGTAAAGGCCGGGCGGGCGAGATTCACGGTGTCATTGCTGGATTACACCTTGCAGCGCACGACGCTCGGCGCGAAGGGGCGTGGCGATCTCGTGAACATTGAAGTGGATCTGCTCGCGAAATACGTGGAAAGACTGCTTGCTTCATGAGACGCCGCACGCCCAAACCGAAACCCGAGGCCCGGCTCGCAAGCTCCGAAAAGCTGCGCCAGGCGCGCATCGCCGTGATCCGCGCAGACTACAACGCGGAGATCACGCGTAGCCTGCAGGAAAAGTGCCTTGAAGGTTTGCAGGAGGGCGGCATAAGACCCGGCCACATCGAATGCTTCACGGTTCCGGGCTGTTTTGAAATCCCGCTTGTCGCGCAGCAGCTCGCGGCGCGCAAGCGCTATGATGCGCTGATCGCTCTCGGCGCGGTAATCAAGGGCGACACGCTGCACTTCGAATTGGTGGCGAACGAGTGCGCGCGCGGCGTGATGAACGTGACGCTCGAGCATCACGTGCCGGTGATTTTCGAAGTGCTCGCCACCCGCACGCGGCGCGATGCGCTGCGCAGAGCGGGAAACAACCGCATGAACAAGGGCTTTGAAGCGGCCCGTGCGGCGCTGGCCATGCTGGCCGCTCTGGACCAAGTGGAGGATTGAGCGCACTATGCCCGTCGATGCTGGGATCGAAGAAGCGCTGAAGGATATCCGCCGCGGCCGCATGGTGATCGTGCGGGACAGCTCCGACCGCGAAAACGAGGCGGACTTAGTCATGGCGGCCGGGAAGGCCGCGGCTGCCGACATCAATTTCATGATCCGTCAAGGCGGCGGCCTAATCTGCGTCGCGCTCACTCGTGAGCGCGCGCTGAAGCTGGGGCTCACCTCCATGGTGCCCGAAGAGGAAAACACGCAGCCCTTCGGCTGCGACTTCACCGTGTCGGTGGACGCGCGCAAGGGAATCACCACGGGCATTTCCGCCGCCGACCGCGCCGCCACGGTCCGGCTGCTCGGCAATCCGCGCGCCGCTTCCTATGACCTGGCGCGGCCCGGCCACGTCTTCCCCGTACGATCCCGCGCAGGAGGCGTCCTGGACCGCGCCGGGCACACCGAAGCCGCCGTTGATCTGGCGAGGCTCGCCGGCCTTTCGCCCGTGGGCGTGATGTGCGAGATTCTCGATGAAAACGGCAAAGCGGCCGGCCTGAAAGCCATCCAGGAGCTTTCCAAACGCTTCCGGCTGAAGACCATCACCATCGAGCAATTGATTGAATACCGCAAGACCACGGAAAAGCTGGTGGACCGCGTGGCCACAGCACAGCTTCCAACCGAGTTCGGCAATTTCACGGCGCACGTCTACAGTTGCCCGTCGCAGAACCGCGAGCATTTGGCGCTGGTGATGGGCCGTGTTTCACCGAACCGTCCTGCGCTGGTGCGCGTCCATTCGCAATGCCTCACCGGCGACACGCTGCATTCCATCCGCTGCGATTGCCGCGAGCAACTCGAATCCGCCATGCACAAAATTGCTGAACACGGCGAAGGCGTGATCCTTTACTTAAGCCAGGAAGGGCGCGGCATCGGACTCACCAACAAGATTCGCGCTTACGCCCTGCAGGACAAGGGTCTCGACACGGTGCAAGCGAATGAAAAACTTGGCCTGCCTGCCGACATGCGGGATTATTCGGTGGGCGCGCAAATCCTCGCCGATCTTGGCGTGCGCAAAATGCACCTGCTCACGAACAATCCTCACAAAATCAGCGGCATTGAACGCTACGGCCTGCGCATCCTGAAGCGTGTTCCGCTTGAGACCACGCCGCGCACCAGTAACCGCGCCTATCTAAAGGTGAAGAAAGACAAGCTGGGACATCTGCTGAGCAAGGTCCAGTAGGCAGCCATGCCCGCCCGCGACGTTTCCTCGGACGACCGTTACATGCGCCAAGCTCTGCGACTGGCGCGGCAATCTCCGTCCCTCCCTTACCCCAACCCGTGGGTGGGCTGCGTGATCGTCCACGACGGCAAGATCGCCGGGCGCGGCTTTCATCGCGGTGCGGGAACGAGCCACGCGGAAGTTGAGGCGCTCGCGCGAGCCGGGCCGCGGGCGCGCGGCGCCACGCTTTACGTGAACCTCGAACCCTGCTGCCATCACGGACGCACGCCACCCTGCACGGACGCGATCCTCAAAGCCGGAGTCAGCCGCGTGGTCTACGCCCTGCGCGATCCGAATCCATCTGTGAGCGGCCGCGGCGCCCGGATTCTGAAACGGCGCGGCGTGCGAGTGACCGAAGGCGTGTGCGCTGCGGAAGCCGCGGCGTTGAACGAGGTTTACCTCAAGTTCCGGTCCACCGGCCTGCCTTTCGTCACCGCCAAAGTGGCCGCGACGCTCGACGGGAAAATCGCCACGCGCAGCGGCGACTCGAAATGGATCACGGACGCCACGGCGCGCCGCCACGCGCGAATGTTGCGCGGGTGGAATCAGGCCATCGCCGTGGGCATCAACACCGTGCTCGCCGATGATCCGCACCTCGGCCCGCGATCCTCCGGCGCTCAGGAGCCCTGGCGCGTGGTGCTCGATTCCACGCTGCGGACTCCGCTCCGCGCACGCGTCGTCAAGAGCGGGCGCTGCATCGTTGCCTGCACTCGCGCCGCAAGCCCTCGCAAGCGGGAGGCGCTCCTCCGCGCCGGCGCTCAAGTTTGGAGCTTCCCGGGCGCCCGGGTTCCTCTGCGCGGCCTGCTTCGGCGGCTGGCCGCGGAAGGCGTCTTGAGCCTGTTGGTGGAAGGCGGTGGAGAAATTCTTGGAAGTTTTTTAGATCAGGATTTGGTGGACCGTTTCTACTGGTACCTCGCACCGGCAATCGTAGGCTCGGCGAAAAGCCGCCCAGCCATTGCCGGACGCGGCGTGGCCCGGCTCTCACAAGCGCGGAGGCTTTGCAACGTTTCGATTCAGGACGTTGGCAACGCGGCGCTTATTCGCGGCGGCCTCAGCCACTGGGCTCTTTCCTGACTCGGGCAACGAAACAACCCACGCAACTCATCAAAGAAGGAGAAGTAGCAAGTTCAAGTCAGAAAGGAAAGTGGCAATTCATGAAAATGTTCACAAAAGCAGCATCAGGAGCAATGCTTGCATCGTTGCTTCTGTGCGGCGCGGCGTTTGCAAAGACTCATAACGTCAACGTCTTGTATGCGGCCAAAGTTGGAAGCCATTTGAAGCTCGCTCCGGGCAATTATCGAGTGGCAATTAATAATCGTTCTCAAAGTCCAGAAGCCGCGTTTTACAAGCACGGGAAACTGGTCGGCGAAGCGCCCGTAAAATTGGTTTCCAAGTCGCGGAAAATCGGCCGGACTGAGGTTTATTACGGCTCCTTGTCCGGCACCACCCGGCCCATCACTCAAATAGAAATGAGCGGGTGGCGAAACAGCCTTGTCTTCGGAAAATCGTAAGGTGAAGTTCCCAGCAGCCTTCGCTCAGTAATGCGAGGCATTGACGAGAAGGGCGGCCTCAAGCGGCCGCCCTACAATCTGATTTACGGCTGTTCACAAGATATCCGGCAGCACCAGCTAACACAGTGACTGGGCGTTACAACCGCCATTACAAGCGAAGACTCGCCCATATCTCATCGACGCGCTTCTTCGTGCGTTCATCCATTTTCACTTCGTCGGGCCAAGGGCGGTTGAATCCCTCGCCCGGCCACTTGCGGGTTGCATCCACTCCCATCTTGGAGCCGAAGCTGGGAAGCCTGGAAGCGTGCTCGAGCTGATCCACCGGACCCAGCACAAACTGAATGTCACGCTCCGGATCGATGTGGTTCAGCGCCTTCCAAACCACTTCGCGGGCGTTCTGTACGTCGACGTCGTGATCCACCACCACCACGCACTTCGTGAACATCGCGCCCGGCAGTCCCCAGATGGCGTTCATCACTTTGCGCGCATGGCCGGGATAGCTCTTGCGGATAGCGACGATCATCAAATTATGGAAGATGCCTTCGGCCGGCATGTGCATGTCCACAATCTCGGGAAATTGCTTGCGCATCAAGGGCAGAAAGATGCGCTCGACCGCGTAACCCATCCAGTAATCTTCCATCGGCGGAGGCCCGACCAGTGTGGAAGCAAAAACCGGGTTCCGGCGGTGCGTAATGCACGTCAAGTGGAAGGCCGGAAATTGGTCCTGCAAGGAGTAAAACCCGGTGTGATCCCCGAACGGGCCTTCCACGCGGATGTCTTCGAGGTCCACGTAACCTTCGAGCACGATCTCGGCATGGGCGGGGGCTTCCAAATCCACGGTTTCGCAGCGCACTAGTTCTACTGGTTCCTGCCGCAAAAATCCGGCGAACATAAATTCATCAAGGTCTTCGGGAAGCGGAAAAACAGCGCAGAGCATGGAGGCCGGATCGGCCCCCAAGGCGACGGCAACCTCCAAGCGCCGCCCTTTTCCCTGGCGCTCGAGCCAACGGAAATGTTCCGCTCCGCCCTTGTGAATCTGCCAGTGCATGCCGGTGGTAGTCGCATCGAAAACCTGCATGCGATAGCAGCCAACGTTGCGCCGCCCGTTCTTCGGACTGCGGGTGATCACCATGGGAAGTGTGATGAATCGTCCGCCATCCTGCGGCCAGCACTGGATGATGGGAAATTCCGAAAGCGAAAAGCCCTGCTTCAGGATCACCTCTTTGACCGGACCGTCTTTCACCGTTTTCGGAAGGAACGATCCAAACTCGACAAGGCGCGGAAGCATCTTCACTTTATCGAGCAGGCCCTCGGGAGGTTTGATTTCAAGCAGCTCCTCAATGCGGTGAGCCACCGCCTCCACTGAACTCACATCCAACGCCAGCTCCAGTCTCTTTCTGGTTCCAAACGCGTTCATAAGCACAGGAGCCGAATAGTTCTTGTTTTCACTGGCGGAGCGCGGCTTTTCAAAAAGCAGCGCAGGACCACCGGCCTTCGACGCGCGGTCAGTGATCTCTGCGATTTCCAGGTCAACATCCACCGGGACGCCGATTCGCTTCAACTCGCCTTCCCGCTCCAGGCGGGCAATAAACTCTCGAAGGTTCTTGTATGCCATGTGCCGTTCCCGCAGAATAAGAGATTAGCGCCCGGCGAAAGCCGTGCGCCGGAAACTCAGGGATTGCAAATCGCACCCCCGCTTCAGTCCCAGCTAAATTGCGTCCGATGAAAGCGCCAGCAGAAAGCTCCGCGAGCAAGTTGCAAGCCGGACAGATCCGCCGCGCCATACTGAGCTGGCATCGTATGCACGCCCGTGACTTGCCTTGGCGCAGGACTCGAGATCCCTACGCAGTCTGGGTCTCTGAGGTCATGCTCCAGCAAACTCAGGTTACTACGGTCGTCCCCTATTATGAGCGCTTTCTTCGCGCTTTTCCCTCGATTGAGCGCTTGGCCCGCGCGCCATTTGAAAAGGTGGCCGGGCGATGGTCCGGCCTCGGTTACTATCGCCGCGCGCGCCACCTTCACATTGCCGCCCGAAAAGTGATGAAGGATTTTGGAGGGCAATTCCCCTCCGAGTATTCCGTGGCTCGTGAGCTTCCAGGCGTAGGTCACTACACGGCGCGTGCTGTGCTCAGTATCGCCTACAATCAGCCTTTGGCGGTGGTGGATGGGAATGTCGCGAGGGTCGTGGCACGGCTCGCCGTCCTACGCGGCCATCTGCAACAATCTCGCTTTCGGCGGGCCGTCGAAGAGGTGGCGCAGAGGCTGCTCTCAGCGCGCGAGCCGGGTCTTTTCAACCAAGCGGTGATGGAACTTGGGCAAACGGTCTGCCTTAAGGGCGCTCCTCATTGCCCAATCTGCCCTGTGCGAGCCTGGTGTCACGCCCGGCGCGAAGGTCAGCCCGAATCTTATCCTCAGCCGCGGCCGCGACGCCCAACGGAGGCCCGGTATTTGGCGACGGCGGTGATTCGCAAAGGCACGCGCATCGCGCTGGCTCGCGGTCTCGACGAAGGGTTGTTGGACGGCCTATGGAACTTTCCCGCGGCTTTCGGAAGCTCGCCCCAAGAAGCCTTCGACAATCTGCAGAACAAACTACGGAAAGAAACCCTGTCGCCGGTTCGTTGGGGATCCCCCATCGCTAAGGTAGAACACCGCATTACCTACCGGTCGATCCATGCGGAACTCTATCCCGCCACGCTGCGAAACGGCGAAAAGGCCGGCAGGCTCCGTTGGTTCGCGCTCGCCGAACTTGACGGCGCCGCCATCTCGCAACTGGCGAGAAAAATCGCCCAGGCCATCAGCGGAGCGTGAACGCGCGCCGTTTCAGCCTTGAAGCCGCTCCGGCAGCACGGCGAGACCACGCGAAACTATGCCACGGTGAAATGCGCGGTCAAATCCATGCTTCCCCAGTGCACGAGGATGACTCCGCCGTTCCCGCTTTTCGTCAGAGAGATGGTGACCATCTGAGCGGATGACGAAGCTTTCGTTTCGCGAAGAGGCGCAAAGGCGAAATCCTTGGAGGGATCATGCTTCGTGCCCCACTGGCCGTGCTGCTTATTGAACACCAGCTTCCACTGCTTGTTCCCGACGCGCTGGGCCCAAAGGCTGTAAACACCCTTGGGAACCGTCACGCTTCCGAACTTCAAATCCGCCGAGGTCGAAAAAGTTGTCGAGGGATCCGCTCCCAGGCGCCAAAATGCGCCCGGTTTCAACTGGCCGAGCAGTTGATCGATTGTCCGCCCTTTGAGCGAGGGACGGCCGTATTCAATAGAGATGGTCTTGCCGTTCAGCGTCAGTTTTGTGAAGCCACGAGGATTAGCTGCATGTTGGGCGAATGCAACTCCAAGACCTGAGAAGGCGAGCACAAGCGCCAAAATCAAAACCCGATGCCGTTTCATTATTTTGCTCCTTTTCATGCGTAGAAGTAGCAATGGCCCGCCCAGCCGGGCAAACAGGATGAGCGCCTCGTGCATCGTCACACGAACAAGCCATTATGTGAATCTGGCGCGCGGCGGCGCGGTCATTATATCGCTCATCGGACAGGCTCTCAAGCTTACTCTCCAACCGTGCCGGGAATGGGGCGGCTTTGATGGCAAAATCATCCAGGCCGGGTGAGTGTCGAGTACCCGAAGCCTGCCTGGAAACTTTGCCTTTTCATATCCGGACCCAGCCAGACCCTTCTAACCCTTTTCATTTTCAATACGATCATGCTGCCTGGCGCTCGCCTTTTGTGCTCTGGCTGTATAATAATATTGCTGCTATGCGAATCCTGCTAGTCGAAGACGAACGGAAAGTAGCGAGTTTTGTGGCGCGGGCGCTGCGCGAGAATTCCTATGCGGTGGATCTTGCCGAGGCAGGCGAAGAGGCGCTCTTGCTGGCCCAAGAAGTCCCTTACGATGCCATCATCCTGGATATCCGACTGCCGGGCATCAACGGACTCGAAGTGTGCCGTCAAATGAGGCAGAACGAAATCAAGGCGCCGATTCTGATGCTGACGGCGCGAAGCATGGTGGAGCAACGGGTGGAAGGTCTCGATGCCGGGGCGGATGATTACCTGGCGAAGCCGTTTGCGCTGGCGGAGCTTTATGCAAGGTTGCGTGCGCTCACCCGGCGCAGCTTTAACAAGACCGGCGTTGAATTGCGCCTCGGAGATCTGATACTGGACCGCCGCCGCCGCTACGTGATCCGCGGTGACCGGGAAGTTTCCCTGACTTCAAAGGAGTTTGCAATGCTCGAACTGCTGATGCTTCGAGCCCCCAATACCGTCACGCGCAGCGAAATCGTTAACCACATCTGGGATTCCAACTTCGATAGCGGGACAAACCTGGTGGAAGTCTACATTAACCGCCTGCGCCACAAGATCGACCGCGACCGTTCGACCAAGCTCATCCAAACTGTCCGTGGGATGGGATACCACTTAGTGCCACCCGAATGAGTGAACACCGTCATTCTACAACCGCCGAACCCTTTCTGAAGCGCGCCGCCACGACTTTGCCGGGACTCCCAAATCGAATCGCCCGCTCTCTTTCGCTGCGCGCCCGCATGATGCTCCTCTTCTCGAGCGTTGTTGGCGTGTTATTGGTCGTCTCGTATGTGAGCTTTTACGGTCTGTTGGCACGGGAGTTGCGGACGCAAATGAACGCCCAATTGCTCAGAGCGGCGAGCCCCGTGGTGCAAAATTTGATGGCCAGCCGGTCTAACGGCTATGGGGATGTTGTGGAGCTCGATTTGCCGGACGAATACTTCGAGGTTCTCGATTCAGCAGGACGGATCGAGGTGAAGTCGAGGAATCTGCAGCACGAACCGCTCCAGCTCTGTCCCCAATGGCTTTATGCTTCAAGCCCTGTCTACTGCACGCTGAATGAGGGTCCGCGCGGCCTGCTGCTGCGAATGGTAGTGGTCCCCTACCGTCATGGAACCCATCAGCGCTTTCTCGCGCTGGCCATGGCGTCGCGAGAAACCCACCGCGTGCTGGAGAGGTTTTGGCACATAATACTCTGGGCGATTCCGTTGAGCTTGATCTTGGTCGCGCTGGTCTCCGGCTGGTACGTGGGGCGCAGCCTTCGCCCCATCGCTGAGCTCACGGATCATGCCGCGCAAATGGCTGACCGGCTCACGGATCAGGCGCCGGGCCGGATGATGGCGCCCCTAACCGTAATCAATCCAAACGACGAGGTAGGCCGCCTCGCCGAAACTTTTAACCGGTTAGGCGCACGGCTCGCCTCCGTGCTGAAGCAGTTACGGCAGTTTGTCTCAGACGCCTCGCATGAGCTCCGTACCCCGTTGACCATCCTCCAGGGTGAGACCGAGCTCCTGCTGGCTGAAGCGCGAAGCCCGGACGAATACCAGAAAACTCTTCGCGTGATTGATGGCGAGCTGAAGAAGCTGAGCCATATCGTGCAGGGCTTGTTTACCCTGTCAATGGCCGACGCCGGAGAACTCCGGCTGGCCAAGGAGCCGTTGTATCTCAATGAAGTCCTGGAAGAGACGTGCGCGCTTGTCGCTCCGCTGGCGGAGTCCAGGGGAATCATGATCGAGCGAAAAGTGGGGCAGGAGGTGCCGTATCAAGGGGACGAAGCTTTTCTTCGCCAACTTTTTCTGATCTTTCTTGATAACTCCATCAAATACTCGTCTCCCCAGACGCGAATTCGTGTGGGTCTGGAACGACTGAATGGCTCCGTACATATTACGTTCAAGGATGAAGGAATGGGAATCTCCAAAGAACACCTTCCGCGCATTTTTGAGCGCTTTTACCGTGCGGCCCCTGCCAGCGCTGCCGAGACGCATGGCGGCGGTCTTGGCCTTGCCATCGCTAAGGCCATTGCCGGCGCGCATGGCGGCTCGGTTGAATGCGTAAGCCAAGCCGGTGCGGGATCAACGTTCACCCTAAACCTGCCCTTAAATGGCACATCGAATGGCGGTCCAAGCAAAATTAAGCAGGATTAATCTGATTTTAAGCTTCCACCTCGGGCGCATGGACTATTCTTACGTCTTGGCTTCTCGGCGGAGCTATGAACCGTTCCCTAGCGGAAAGGCTGGGAATCAGCGCTTCTGCCAGTACGGACAGCAGGGCGAGAATCTCACCCGCAGTAGGCGCACCTGTGCAACTCATCATCCGGTCAACCCTGCTACATGGACGGAATCGCGCCTTATTGAGAATTACAAATTATAGTGACAACATCCGTTGTAGCGGCGCTGTCCTCAGCGCCGAAAAACGCCGGTGGGGACACCGGCGCTACAAAAAAACCGTCACTATAATTTGTAATTCCCAATAGAAGCGAGCAGAACAAAAGAACGCGATTTTCAGATTTCTTTCAGGTCGGGCGAGTAAGCTGCAATCTGTTAGGGCAGGCCAGCAGAGTTCGGATTGTCGATCATTTTAACTGCAAGTCAGAGATTTTTGTGCAGAGGATGTCGGGGGAGAAAGCAAAGATGGACCCACATTTCCGAGATCAACTCTTTCCTACGAACCTTCGGCGTTATTTGCCCTCTGTGTTTCTCCGGGCCTTAAGGAACGGCCCAAGCTCACTTGTGATGCTAGACGTCCAGGGTAAGGACGCCTTCGGAAAAATCGATGCGCAATAATAACGGAGCTTCTCGATCAGCAATATTTCTGGTAATCGCCTTGTCGGTGGCTATTCGGCTCGGGGCTCAGGTGGCGGGAGGCGCGTTCTTAGGCACGGTCACGGATAAGTCTGGCGCCGTAATCCCCCAAGCTCACATAGTGATTCGCAACTTAGCGACGGCTGAAACAGTAAACACAGTCACAGACCAAAACGGCTTCTATA
>NFUN01000010.1 GCA_002197525.1 Acidobacteria subdivision 13 bacterium RH2 MAG17b
AAAGGAAAAACGACGACGGGTAACATTTCACGTTGCAAGATGATTCAACCCAAAAGTAACATTTTTAAATTGCTTGACAGGACGTTCTACATAATCCTGAAGGTCGTTCTGCCGGAACCGCACGTATTTTCCAACCTTAGCGTGAGGAATGCCGTCTGGAGGTTTTAGTCCGACACGCCGATAGACCCATCTGCGTGGGACGTTCAGCAGCGCAGCAACTTCCGCCACGGTCAAAAGGCGGTTTATCCCCTCATTTCCGATTCCCGATTCTCTGTTGACTAACAGATCTCCTGAATCAAAAGAGAAAGCAGGCGGCGACGGGTTCAACCGGAGTCCGCGGTCGCTATTGTTGGATCGCGTCGGCGCTTCACTTGCCGTAACAGACTGAATTGCCGCGTCGTCCCTACTCATTGGGTACCCTCCAGATCAGTTTGGGTTCCATGTGGATGAACATGAACCCATACGACGTTTTCCAAAGCCGAGGCGATCTTTCATTTCGGTCTACCCCCCGCAGGCAATGCCCAGATGCGAGAGCGCACTGCCAACACGGTTCAATGCTGAACACGAAGGGGATTTCTGTCAAATTTCCGCACACCTGATCGTTGGCGTGCTCAGCGATGGCAACTGCAAACGCGCCGTGAGGCGACTCTGGCTACAGACGAGGGTCGCAATGCGGCGAGGCAGCCCACTTGCCGGCCGAGCACCATAGGCGGTTAACCAATTCGAAAGATGGTAGTTATCAAGAAGGCAGAAAGGCGGAAAGCGTTGAGATTCAGCTTAAGCGGCAAGTGGCAACGCCCAAGCGATGTGAACTTGTCACCGAACGACCACCGGGTATTCTTCCCAGCTCTCCCAATTATCTTTGCGGATCGCAAGAATATAATCGCCCTTCTTTAGGCGGCTTAAGTCCAACCGCAGGTGAAGAGCGGTGAGACCGTTCGTAAATTGTGCGCTGGCTGTGCCCTGGGCCAGCCCTCTGCCGTTCTTCCAGACCGCCACCTGGAATTTCCCGGGCAATGTGCCAACTGGCTGCAGAATGGTCAGGTTCAGGAGGGCTCGCTTCAGAACCTTCGGCGCCTGCTGGGGCTGCTCGCCACCGCGCAGGCGCGACCAATGGCTGAGGTCGATGGTAAGATTTTGGGGCTGTGCGGCCCTTCTGGCGGTTTGCACGTGGAACCAGACGCCGGCGGCAATTGCAATAACTACCACTGCGGCAACGGCGGGGGCCAGCTTCGGATAACGCTTCTTGGCGGCGCTTGATTCTTTCAGGGCTCTGGCCTGCAGTCCCTCTAAGAACTGCTCTTCAGTCTCACCGGCACGAGCGCGCCACTCTTGGTTGAGCTTGCCGCCGAGATCATGCGAAGCCCCAATCAAATCACGCGTCTCGTCGAGATGTTTCCGGCAATCTGGACACGCCGCCAAGTGCGCCTCAAAGTCGGCCCGGGCAGGCGTCGAGAAGGCTTCTTCCAGATACTCCGTAATCAGGCCTTCAAGGTTTTTGCAAGTCATGAGATTAAATACCACCAGACCGGGCTGGCGGCGTCTCGCCGAAGTAGCGATGCAACTCCACTCTCAACTTTTGCCGCGCGCGGTGCAGCAAGATCCGCTGGTTTGCCGGGCTGAGGGCGAGAGCGGCTGAAGCTTCCTCCGAGGTCCATTCATACACGTCCCTCATGATCCAGACTTCGGCCTGCCGTTTGGGAAGAGCCCGGCCCGCCCGTAAAATCTGTTCCAGGCGCTCCTGCGCAACAAGCGCATGCTCCGGGCTTTCGTTTGCCCTCGACGGTGCTCTCCCACCATAATGCTCGTCACGCCCCGCTTCAACAACCCCAATTAATGCCTCTCTCGCCCGGCTGAAAATCGCCCGCCGCTGCTCTTTCTTGATGCAGCGCTTCAGGATCTGCACCAGCCAGGTCTTGGCCGAGCACCGCCCTTCGAACCGGTTAAGGCTCTTCAGGAAGTCCACCCAGGTGTCCTGAACCACCTCCTGAGCGCGATCCCAGTCGCGCAGGTGAAAGTGGGCCAGTTCCAGCAACAAGCCTTGATGGAGGCTCCACAACTGGCCAATCCACGCGCGGGCGCCGTCGTCGTCGAACAGGGCGCGGATTCCCTGCTCATCGGGCTGCCTGGAGGCAAAAGGCAGCTCAAGCTGCATTTCAGACGGAGGGTCGGGATTGGCAGGGGCGGTCACGGATCTTACTCCCGTTGATTTCCCATGGGGCCAGTTGCCCCGGTCGCCGACTCCCATTCTATCCCGGTAATGAGCGCCCGGCGAATTCTTGCCGAAGGAGTGTAACGTTTGGCGGTTTCAGGGAGCTATTACGGTAGCAGCCAGCGGGTCTGGCAAGGAAGCGTGGAGGGCGCTTCGGGAGTAATCATCATGGCGGAAGATGAGGCGGTCCGTCATTCACCCAAGGATGCGCCCATACCGTTGCGGAATCTTCCGCGGGTCAACGAGATCGACGAGATTCTCCGCTCGGTTGCGCAAGGGACGCGGCAGGAGGTCAACGCGGCCATTGAAGCGATCCTGAAAGGTTGGCCAGGGCGAAGGCGTAGCGAGATTTGGGATCGCCTTCGATGGGTGCGCAACGGCAACCGCGAAGTGCCGTGGCGGCACACCGTCTGGACGGAGGAAGACATCGAGTTTCTACGTGCCCAATATGCCCAGGGACGAGCGGGGGCGCACCGGGCGGTCAAGGAACTGTTGGCCCGCCACCCGGACTGGAAGCCACGGTCGGTTTGGTACAAAGCCGCCCAACTGGGACTCTTGACGCACTCGGAAACCCCAGGGCCGTGGACGGGCGGTGAGGAAGGGAAACTCTTATGGGAGGCGGAAATGAAGCAGGCTCGAAGCATCGCGCGAAAGCTCAAAAGGAGCGAGGCGGCGGTGCGCCAGAAATTGTCCAGCAACGGAGTGAAGTCCAAAGTGCGTTTCCCCAAGGACTACAGCCTCCATCGCATATCCAGACTCCTGGGCGTCAGT
>NFUN01000100.1 GCA_002197525.1 Acidobacteria subdivision 13 bacterium RH2 MAG17b
ACCTCCGCATCTAATTGAAACTAAGTAGGTTATGGGAATTCTCCGGTTCGAAGCGCCGGTTCGCCCCGGTTCGAACTTCTAATGTTCCTTTGTTTTCAATAGGATGCCGGTTCAAAAGGTTAAACATTCTTTTTTTTGCTTCCACCTGCCCTCCAAGGGGGGTCAAGGAGTGGCGCGACAACGGGCGCAAGGAAATAACCACCGCGAAGCGGTGGGACATGAAGTGCCGTGCGTGAAACGCATGGTCAAAGAGTTCTGGATGAATTTATACAGAGTGACCCAAGCCGGCGGCGGCCATTTGCTGGTGCGCCGCTCTATAAGCGGCGAAATCCGCCGGTCGCAGACCAGGCTTGTCCAAATTACGGTCTGCCTTTGTCGAAGTGTTCTGCGGCTCTGCCGCTTGCTGTGCGGAAAGGCTTCGCCTTTCCGGCAACCGACAATACCTCCCAGCCCGGTTTTCTTTTGGCGCGAAGGCTAAGCCATCGCGCCAAAAGAAAACCTTAAAGAACGCGTTTTCGCGCCCGGAAAGCCATAGGCTTTCCGCACAGCGGGGCGGCGCAGCCGCTTCCCACACCGGAATGTGCGGTGCCCTGGTCACACACCGCCGCACCAGCCGCAGTTTTCACACAGACTCTTCAGGGTGAGCGCGGGAGGCGGTCCTAGCGCAGACGTGTTCTTTGAGCCTGCGACATTTTGATGAGAATTTCTGAACGAACCGCGGACCACCAAATCGTGTCGCGCTAGCCCCGCTGCCCCCTCACCCGGCTCGCTGAGGCGAGCCACCCTCTCCCGCTGTGGCGGGCGAGGGCGTGATGTTCGAGCAAGAGCAGGTCCGCTCTGCTACGGGTACGCGCCGGGGACCGATACATCGCCGGCCTGGACACGCTCAGGCTTGATTTTTGCCAGGGCCGCTATGAGTCTTGTTGCCGGAATGGGCGCGAACCGTGAGCACCGGGCATTCCGCCTCCGTAACGACCCGGTAGGCGACGTTGCCAATACGGTGCGACGCCAGCGCCCCCGCCTCCTTTATGCCGAGGATGATAAGGCCGGCGCGCCGCTCCTTCGCGATTTTGAGGATGGTTTCAGCGGGGTCTCCCGATTCCACCAGGTAGTCGGGCTCGCACCACGGCTTGGCGTCAGCCGGGATGAGCGCCTGAATTTCATCGCTAAAGGCTTTCGGCACGAGCTTCAAGGATGCGAGGTTTGCCGTCGTCGGCACATGCAACACGGTGAGACGGGCCGCGTATTCCAACGCGAACGAAAACGCGTACGGGGCGGCAGAGAATGACTCCTCGGAGAGATCGGTGGCGTAAAGAATCTCGTGCAGCTCGATCTGGTGCGGCACGTCCTTCGAGACGTGCGGTCCAACCGTGAGCACCGGGCAGGGCGAAGTGCGATAAACTTCCTCAGCTACAGAACCCATAAAAAAGCGTCTGAACCCGCGGCGGCCGTGTGTTCCCGCGACGACGAGGTCGATATCGTGTTCCTTGATCATCTTATGCAAGACTTTGGTCACCTCGCCGTGGGCGAGCAGAGCTTCATGCGGGATTTCTTTGAGTGCGCCGGAACTCGATAACTTGGCCAGCCGCTCTCGAGAGTTCTTCGCGATTTGGTCGACATACGCTTCCGCCTCCGGAGACACGAGGGGATAGGGCTGCGGCATGACAACGTGCGCCAGATAAATTTTCGACCCGTAACGGCGGGCTACGGCGGTCGCGTGCGGCAGCGCAGCGAGAGAGGCCGGTGAGAAATCTGTGGTAAACAGGATGTTGGCCATGCGGATCATCGCCAACGAAGCTTTCTTTTCAGCAGTGTTGGCGGGATTCATAGGGCGCCTCCGAGCAACTTGAAATTCTGGATTTCTCAACACCCACATTGTAGTCTGGGCTATGGCTCTGGTAAAAGCTGTGATCGCGGTCACAGGCTTATACGGCTCCGGCGGAATTATACAGAGTGACATAAGTCGGCGACGGCCATTGCTGGTGCGGCGCTCTATGAGCGCCGAAATCCGCCGGTCGCAGACCGGCGCTACAAAAAAGCCGTCACTATAATTTGTAATTCTCATTAGCGTGAGGCGCCCCCGGCTTAGCGGGATGCTTTTGACCAGCGGCGTCATTCGGGGGGACCGCTGTATGTTGAATTTCGCCGGCGGATGGAATCCGGTGAAGATCCGCGATGTAGTAGTTGAAGAAAGTCTGTCCGGGCGGAGCGGCGCTCACCGTTTCCGTGCATTCGCCGGGGTTTGTGTGAATAACGACGCGCCGGAAAAGCCAGCCTTGGGGAGCAACCCGGCCACCTGCCGGATTGAAATCAATCTCCGCTAGTTTAACGGTAGCCTGGTAGTGGGTGACGAATCCGCTAGACGAGTAAAGATCCAGGGCATATCCGCCTCCGGCTGGGTTTGCGCTAAGCACGCCCAAGAGGTCTTCCTTGGTAGCGGGCGCGCTCTTAGTGGCCGGCAGGAAAACGCTCTCATGAACGACCAGGAACCGCCGGTCGAGCGCGTACGAGACTGAAAGCGCCACCTTCCCGGCTGGTTTCGCCCCCACCGTCTTGCCGCTCCAGTTGCCGATCAGCCAGCCGAGACCGTGAAAATCCGGCGGCGGAGGGAGCTGGATGGTGTAGGTTTGCGGGGAGTGTTGTCTGGCGCCCAGCGGCGCACAGGCCAAGAGACAAAGAATTATCACACGCGTCAATCTCATTTAAGTTTACGTCTCCTGGAGCGGTTTCTTCCACATTAACCCGAGATGAGTGCGGCGGTGTAGAAAAATCTGGCTGCCGGCTAGCCCTGAGCCGCGCAGGAGTTCTTGTAGCTCGGCAGGAGTATAGGCTGCCCGGACGGAATCGCCATAGAGCTTTTTCATCGTACCCGAGTAATGGCGTCCGTACCAAGCCACGTGCGGCGCGAGCGCCAGGCGCGACGGACGGCGCAGATCACGAAGGAGCACGACACCTCCCGGTTTTGCCACCCTTGCCATCTCAGAGAAGGCAACGGTAAGCTCGCGGAGGTGATGAAGCACGGAGTTGGACCAGACGAAATCGAAACATGCGCCGGGAAATGCAAGCGCCGCGGCGTCCGCCAAGCAGAACGCTACTCGGCCTCCGAGCCCCAGAGCGGTGGCTGATCGGCGGGCGGAGGCGATCATGGCCGGCGAGCGGTCGATTCCCACCAGCCTCAGCCCCGGCAAGCGCCGGGCGATCTTTAGCAAAATGGAACCGGGACCCATGCCTACGTCCAGCGCCCGGCCTTTCGTTACTCCCAAGGAGAGCGCCTGGTCGACGAACGTGTCGTCGATGGCATTCAAGTGGGTCTGCCCGGAGGCCGAAGCGTAAGCATCCACTTCACCTGGCTCGTCCATGATTTCAGGCTCAGGCTTTCTCGGCAATGTCAGCCAGCTCATCATTTGGCCGGGCTACTTATAGCTCGAATTCAGCGTTCGCCCCACTTGAGTTTTTGGCGGAGAATATCGAAATAAGTTTTGTGAGGCGGCTGAATAAGTTCAATGGAATCTGGCGCTTTCCTGATCCGGACGCGGTCGTCGCTACGCAAAGCGACGGCCACCTGGCCGTCAACCGTGAGGTAGACGGATTCCTGATGGTCTCTCATCGCCACCTCGAGGGTCACGGAATCCGGCAGCACGATCGGCCGGTTGGTGAGCGTGTGCGCGCAGATCGGAGTGACGATAAAGGCGTTTACCTGGGGCACGACGACCGGCCCACCGGCCGCGAGCGAATAAGCCGTGGAACCGGTAGGCGTGGCGACGATCAACCCGTCGGATTTGTAGGTGGACATGAAACGCCCATCAACCCAGATGTCGAAGTCCAGCACGCGAGCTATCGCACCCTTGTTAAGCACCGCGTCGTTCAACGCCAGATAGCAAGAGACTGGCTCGTGATTGCGTAAGACCTCGGCTTGCAGGCGCACACGAGGTTCGGCGTGGTACTTGCCGGCCAGGACCATTTCCAAAGCTGGGTAGAGCTCTTCCAGGGTGGTAACGGTAAGAAAACCCAAGCCTCCGAGATTCACTGCCAAAATGGGAACCGGCCGGTTGTTCACTGCGCGCGCCGTGGCCAGGAGTGTTCCGTCGCCGCCCAGAACGATGAGAAGGTCGGCGAGCGAGGCGATTTCAGAGCGGGGCAGGCAGGTGGCGGCGTTACCGACGGCGGCTCCGGTCTCCTTATCCATCAATACTTCGAGATCGCGCTCCCGGAGCCAGGAGACGAGGGCAACCAGAGTTGGCTCGATTTCAGCCTTCCTGGGTTTCGAAGTGATTCCTATTTTCCGAATCTCCATCATCCTTCACCGGATTCGAGCAGCGCCCGCCCCGCAACCAGGTCCAGCCTGGCAGGGGATTTGGCAAAAAGCGCTGGATGAGTAATGCGTAACCGCATTGTGCCAAATTCGATTTGCATTTCCAATCATATACCGGAACCGCCTTTGCATTGGTTTCCCGCTCCGTACCGCGATAGAATGGCCATGGCAGTCTCTTGCGAGGGTGTCCGCAAGGGCTCGACCGCTTGCCGCCGTTTGCAACTTGTTGAATCCATATCTTCCGGTGAGCCGTTGTTCGCCGGGCGGCAACGGCATCGGCCGCATCGCCGGCGGAAATAACATAGCGGTTAGCATTATTTGTGAGTAAGAATCAGGTGAGTGAAGAGGATGGCGGAAAGCGCGACGCAAACCTGTCCCATTGAAGTCCGCCATGTTTCCATCTCCTTCGGTGAAAAGCAGGTGCTCACGGATGTCTCGTTTCAGCTCGGCTGCGGAGAAACCCTGGTGTTACTGGGAGCAACGGGTAGCGGAAAATCCGTTCTGTTGAAGCTGATTGCGGGTTTGCTGAAGCCGGATTCCGGAGAAATCATCATCGACGGGCAAAATACCGTTCCACTGCGGGAGGCTGGGCTTTACCCGATCCGCCGGCGGATGGGAATTGTGTTTCAGGAAGGCGCGCTTTTCGACTCGCTTTCAGTTTATGAAAACATCGCCTACCCGCTGCGCGAATCCGGCGAGACCGACGAGAACGCGATTGAACAGACGGTGCGCCTGGTGCTGAGCTTTGTGGAAATGGAAGACGCCATTGAGAAAATGCCCGCGACGCTTTCGGGCGGCATGCGGCGGAGGGTTGCGGTGGCGCGAGCTATTGTCGCCCAGCCCTCGGTGATGCTCTACGATTCCCCGACGGCGGGTCTCGATCCGATCACGGCCCATACCATCAACGTGCTGATCGCAAAGCTGCGCGACCTGCAGCACGTCTCTTCCATTGTGGTTACGCAGCGCCTTCCAGACGCGCTTTTCCTGAGCAGCTTTGCGTTTTCGCCGGAAACGCGCCGGTTGACGCCGCTCAAGTCGAACGGTCATCAAGAGCGGGCGTCCTCAACCCGCTTCGTGATGCTGAAGGATGGCGTAGTGTATTTTGCGGGCGCTAGGGAAGAGTTGGTGAACGCAAAAGATTCTTATTTGGTCAATTTCATTTCCTGAAGGCCGTCTACCTATTCGTGGGCGGTGCCATTCTGATGAGGAGCCGGAGGCGGTTTTCAAGCAAGCTGTTAGATTAAAATAGAGTAGTCACGATCCACGCGAGGCCTGGCGACTATCGAGAAAGGAACACGGACTATGCCGCAACGCAAGGAACTGACCTGGGGGCAACTGCGGGTTGGGATCATGGTGGGAATAGCGCTGCTGATTCTGATCGTCGGGATTTTCTTCATCAGCGGCCAGGTAAACCTGCTGGGCGGTAACTATATTCTGAGGACTTACTTTCCCGAGGCGCAGGGGCTGCGCTCCGGAGCCCAAGTTCAACTGGCCGGGGTTCCGGTTGGGAACGTCAGCCGGATTTCTCTTTCTTCCTCGCAGGATCCGGACAAGGCCGTGCTCGTGATCATGAAGATCTCGCGCCGGTATGAGAATGACATTCGCAGCGATTCGGTGGCCACCATCGATACGGTCGGCCTTCTCGGCGAAGGGTACGTGAATATTACCCGTGGCAGCGCCGGTCAGCCGGGTTTGCCCGCTGAGGCAGTAGTGAAGAGCGAGCAACAGGCTGACATCAAGAAGGTCGTTCAGAATGCGAACGACGTACTTTCGAACCTCACCAGTTTGAGCGCTAAGTTGAACAACGTCACCGGGCAAATCACCACCGGGGGCGGAACGATCGGGAAGTTTATTTATGATGCCGCTCTTTACAACCGCCTGGATGACACCGTCGCCAAGCTGCAAACCGTGGCCACCGAAATGTCAGAGGGAAACGGTACGTTCGGCAAGCTCCTGACCAATGACGAACTTTATAACAAACTAAATTCCACGGTCGACCGGGCCAACCAGATGATGGACGAACTGCAGCACGGCCAGGGCACGATTGCCAAGCTTATCAACGACCCTTCCGTGTACAACAACCTCGACACGACCATCACCCAGACGCAAAAACTGGTGACCAGCGTCAACCAAGGGAACGGGACTCTGGGCAAGCTCGTCAAGGATCCCCAGCTATACAACCGTCTGAATGAAGTGGCGAAGAACATGAATACGATCACCGGCAGGATGGCCAACGGGCAGGGTTCCCTGGGCTTGCTTTCCACCGACAACCGTCTTTATAACAATCTTGCCCAAAGCTCCCAATCGCTTCGCCAGTTCCTCACTGAGTTTCAGAAGCATCCAAAAAAGTTTCTGACCCTTCGTCTTCACATTTTCTAGAGGAGTCTTTTGCCTCAAACCGGGCAGGGAGAGACTTAGACTTTTATAAGTGGAGAGTGAAGAAAAGCGTTGGGTAATGACTCATTTTGGTGTAGCGCCGGGCTTCAGCCCGGCACAGCCTTCAAAATGCCGACCTGAAGGTCGGCGCTACGGCAAACTGAGTCACTACCAAGCGTTGAGATGTGTGCTCGCACTGGGGTATTTGTGCGATGATAGCTACTTTCGCTGGTGCGTGATGGCGCCTTGTGAGGTTGAATTCGCTAATGACATTTCCAGAGGCCGTCCTGCTTTTTTTTGCCGCTCTTGTGGCCGGGGCGCTGAACTCGGTAGCGGGAGGCGGCAGCTTTTTTACATTTCCCGCCCTCTTACTGACCGGCGTACCGCCCATCCAGGCCAATGCGACTTCCACGGTGGCCGTGTGGCCGGGTACGCTCGCGAGCGTCAGCGCTTACCGGAAGAAACTACCGAGAAGCCCGCGGCTGCTCGTGCCCCTGATTATCGCAAGCATTGCTGGCGGACTGTTGGGCGCCAGCCTGCTGCTTCATACGCGACAGGAAACATTCCTGCGGCTGGTTCCTTTTCTCTACTTTGCCGCTACGCTGCTCTTCACGTTCGGAAAGAAACTTTTCCATGGTACAAGGGCGCCTGAACAAAATCAAGCTCAAGCTTCGTGGCTTACGGTGGGAACGGTGGCATTATGCCAGTTTTTCACGGGCGTGTATGGGGGCTATTTTGGCGCCGGGATGGGCATCCTGATGCTCGCTTTTCTCTCGTTTTTGCCGCTAGGCGATATCCACGCCTTGAACAGCGTAAAGACGCTGCTCGCCAGCGCGGCCAACGGCATGGCCATTATCACCTTTGTGATTGCGCGAATCATTCTGTGGCCGCAGGGAGTGCTCATGTTAACTGGGGCTGTTTTGGGCGGTTACGGGGGAGCGCATTTCGCGCAGAAGACGAATCCCGCGCGGGTGCGGATTTTGGTGGTGATTGTCGGCTTTGCCGTGTCAATCATCTTCTTCTGGAAGTACCGGTAGGGCAGCCTCTTGCCGCGGCGGTTGCGTGATGGAAGCGCGATCCTAACTCACCAATTCGTAGGATGTCGCTACTCCAATCGCGCCCTTGAGGGATCGCGCCACCGGGCAGCGGTCCGCGTGCATGGCGTGAACACGCTCGATCAGTTCGCGCTGGCCTTCCGGGGCTCGGAGTTTGTAGTGGGCATGAATGCGTTTGATCAATAGCGTGTTTCCATCGAGCTCAATTTCTCCTGTTATGTCGGAATTCAGTTTCCCATTGCTTGCGTCTATGCCGCGCGCTTCCAGCGCGCCGCCAAAAGTCCCGGTGAGTCAACCCCCCGTAGCCGCCACCACATAATCGAGCGTCGTTGCGTGTGGCGGATAATCCGCCGGTGACACCTTGTAGTGTTCGGCAACTTCCGAGTGCACGCCAAAAACAACCGGTTCTTTTTCCGCGGGCAGGTGTGCCAGCCGCATCGGTCCTTTCTGCCGCTCGATGCGGACGCGTGACGTATATACAACCTTTCCTGTATCTGTCATTGGTCTCCTCCAGCGCTCCAAGAATTCGCATTTATAGCCGGTTTTTGCAGGCGTCGCACACGGCTTGATCGAAAATCCGGTCTGTGGACGACCACCAGTGCAGCCATTGTACACCCGCGAGTAAGTTGCAGTTGTAATCCTGTGACCCGCGTCACACTGCCGGACGGATGCTCCGCTTACAATTGGAACGTATTGTGGATGGCGGTTGCAAGTGGCAGACTTACAGTGAGGTGCCCGTGGAAGGCCGCCTTGTAGCCGGCTCAAACCCGCGAAAGCGGAAGGGCGATGCTTCTAACCAGCCGTTCACCGTGAAGTGAGATGCAATCTACGCAGGGAGGAACGAAGACATGAGCGCACCGGAAGCGGAACGCCAGACCAAAGGCAAGATTGCCGTGCTTTCAGCCGGCGAGGTGCGGAAGATGGACGCATACTGGCGGGCGGCCAACTACCTCTCGGTAGGGCAGATCTATCTTTACGATAACCCGCTGTTGCGTGAACCACTGAAGCCGGAGCACATCAAGCCCAGGCTGCTCGGGCATTGGGGAACCACGCCCGGTCTCAATTTTATTTATGTGCATTTCAACCGGCTGATCCAGAAGCGCGATCTGAATGTGATCTACATAACCGGACCTGGGCACGGCGGTCCGGGGCTGGTGGCGAATACCTACCTCGAAGGCGCCTACAGCGAGTTCTATCCGAATATTCCGGAAAACACCGAAGGCATGAAGCGGCTCTTCAAACAGTTCTCTTTCCCCGGCGGCATTCCCAGCCACGTCGCGCCGGAAACGCCAGGATCCATTCACGAAGGCGGCGAGTTGGGATATGCGCTTGCCCATGCCTATGGAGCGGCCTTTGACAATCCTGATCTGCTCGTCTGCTGCGTGGTCGGGGACGGCGAGGCGGAGACGGGTCCGCTTGCCACGAGCTGGCATTCGAACAAGTTTCTGAATCCGGCGCGTGACGGCGCTGTGCTGCCGATCCTGCACCTGAACGGGTACAAGATCAACAACCCCACCGTGCTCGGGCGTATGAGTGACGGGGAACTGCGGGATCTCTTTAGCGGCTACGGCTACAAACCGTATTTCGTCGAAGGGAATGACCCACCCGTGATGCATCAACTCATGGCATCCACGCTCGACACCATTGTAGAAGAGATTGGGAAAATCCAGGGCGAAGCGCGCGGTGGAAAGAAGTTGGGCCGCCCTGTCTGGCCGATGATAATTCTAAGAACTTTGAAGGGGTGGACGGGGCCCAAGATTGTGGATGGGCTTCAGGTGGAGGGAACATACCGCGCCCACCAGGTTCCCGTTGCTGACCCACGAACCAATCCGGAGCACCTTCGCATCCTCGAACAGTGGATGAAAAGTTACCGCCCGGAAGAGCTTTTTGATTCCCAGGGCAGGCTCGTTGCGGAGCTGCGCGAGCTCGCCCCCAAAAGTGACCGGCGAATGGGAGCGAATCCCCACGCGAACGGCGGCCTGCTGCTGAAGGACCTTGTCATGCCGGACTTTCGCGACTACGCCGTGCCCGTCTCGAGGCCAGGCACTGAAGTTGCGGAGGCCACGCGGGTGATGGGGCAGTTCTTGCGGGACGTCATGAAGCTCAACGAGCCGTCGAGGAATTTTCGCGTTGTGGGTCCGGATGAAACGGCTTCCAACCGCCTCGGAGCATTGTTCGAAGTTACAAGCAAGGTTTTTATGGAAGATATTCTGCCCACTGACGACAACCTGTCTCCCGATGGCCGGGTGATGGAAGCGCTCAGCGAGCATTTGTGTCAAGGGTGGCTCGAAGGATATCTGCTGACGGGCCGCCACGGGCTGTTTTCCTGTTACGAGGCCTTCATTCATATTGTCGATTCCATGTTCAACCAGCACGCAAAGTGGCTGAAGGTCACCCGGCAGATTCCCTGGAGGCGGCCGATCGCTTCTCTGAATTATCTGCTGACGTCACACGTGTGGCGGCAGGACCATAACGGCTTCAGCCATCAGGATCCTGGCTTCATAGATCACGTCGTGAACAAGAAGGCGGACATCGTCCGCGTGTATCTGCCTCCGGACGCGAACACGTTGCTCTCGGTGACGGATCATTGCCTGCGCAGCCGGCATTATGTGAATGTGATCGTGGCCGGCAAGCAGCCCGCTCTGCAATGGTTGGATATGGACTCTGCCATCCGCCACTGCACGGCAGGTATCGGCATCTGGGAGTGGGCGAGCACGGACCAGGGCGGCGAACCGGATGTGGTGATGGCTTGCGCGGGCGACATCCCCACGCTGGAAACGCTCGCCGCGATAGATTTGCTTCGCCGGCATTTTCCCGACCTCAAAATCAGGGTCATCAACGTAGTTGATCTGATGACGATCCAGCCGGCGAGCGAGCATCCTCACGGACTTTCCGACCGCGACTTCGATTCGATGTTTACCACCGATAAGCCGGTAATCTTTGCCTACCACGGCTATCCGTGGCTGATTCACCGGCTCACCTACCGGCGCGCCGGCCACGTCAATCTGCATGTGCGCGGCTATAAGGAAGAAGGCGCCACCACCACACCGTTCGATATGACGGTGCTCAACGACCTGGACCGGTTTCACCTTGCGGGAGATGTGGTGGACCGCGTCCCGCGTCTGCGGGCGGTGGGCGCTCACTTCAAACAATTCCTTCGCGACCGGCTGGTGGATCATAAGCAATATATTTCCGTCCATGGTGACGATCTGCCGGACGTGCGGGACTGGAAATGGCCTTACTGACGACAGGCTTTGGTTATTGTGCTGTAGCGGCGGTTTCCTCATCGGCGGCAGTGCCTGAGAGGCCTCTGATACAGCTCGATGCTTTGCACGTGGCGGGGCCATGAAAATTCTCGTGCTCAACGCTGGTTCCAGCAGCCACAAGACCTGCCTTTATGACTTTGGCGATTTCCTGCCAGAGGTTGCGCCGGCGCCCGTCTGGCAAGCGGAGATTGAGTGGAGCGGTTCGAACGATGAGGCCACGCTCAGCTTGAAAAGTCAGCGCGGACCGGTCACCCAGACGAAGCTTGCGGCTCGCGAGCGCCGTGAAGCGATCCGCGAGGCATTGGACCTGTTGGTGCGGTTAGACAGCACAGGCAAAACCGGGCGACCGGAAATTTCCATGGTAGGACATCGGGTGGTGCACGGCGGGCGGGATTACCACGAGCCGGCGCTCGTCACTGATGAAGTGAAATCCGCCATTTCGCGGCTTGCCGTGTTTGCTCCTCTTCACAATCCGGCTGCGCTCGATGGCATCGAGGCGATAGAGCAGCTTCTGCCGGGTGCGCCCCAGGTGGCCGTTTTCGACACGGCCTTTCACCACACTTTGCCGGATGCGGCGCGGGCCTATCCCGGTCCCTATCAATGGCTCCCGGACGGTATTATCCGGTACGGCTTTCATGGAATTAATCACGAGTATTGCAGCCGGCGCGCCGCTCAAATCCTTGGGCGGAATCTGCATAAGCTGCGGATCATCACCTGTCACCTGGGAAGCGGATGCTCGCTCGCGGCCGTCCGGGAGGGACGGAGCGTGGATACCACGATGGGTTTCACGCCACTCGAGGGACTGATGATGGGGACGCGCTCGGGTTCCGTGGATCCCGGCATTATATTGCATCTTTTGCAGAGCAGTGCGATTTCAGCGAGTGAGCTGGATGACGTTCTGAACCACCAATCGGGGCTGCTCGGAATCTCAGGCTTGTCTTCGGACATGCGTGACATCCTGAAAGCTATGACGGAGGGTAACCCGCGCGCCCAGCTCGCTTTTGACATCTTCATCCATAGGTTGCGATTTTTTACCGGCGCGATGCTGGCCTCGCTCGGTGGAGTGGATGCTCTGGTTTTCACTGGTGGAATCGGGGAAAACTCTCCGGCGGTTCGCGCCGAGGCGTGTAAAGCGTTTGAGTTTTTGGGGCTGAAGCTTGACGACACAGCAAACACCGGATCACCCGCCGATTGCGACATCGCGCGCGGCGGCTCCAGCGTGCGAGTGCTTGTGGTGCGTGCGAACGAGGATTACGCAATCGCGGCAAAGTGCTGGGACGTGGCGCGCTTAAAGCGTGAGACGGACTGAGAGGAGCTTGGCATGGATACGGGTGTCTTTGCGGATCGGATTCAGTTTTCCTTGACCGTAATGTTTCACTACCTCTTCCCTATCTTGACCATGGGACTCGGTTTTTTCATCGCGCTGCTCTCGGTTCTTTATCTGGTTACTGGAGACAGGCGGTATTCCAGCGCAGCCAGCTTTTGGGTCCGAATTTTCGCAGTAAATTTCGCGTTGGGAGTGGTAACGGGAATACCCCTGGAATTTGAGTTCGGGACCAATTGGAGCCGGTTTTCGGGATTCGGGGGAGGCGTCTTCGGGCAGACGCTGCCGCTCGAAGGGGTGTATGCGTTCTTCTTGGAGTCCGGCTTTCTTGGGCTGTTTCTCTACGGGGAAGGCCGCGTGGGGCGCGTAGTTCATTGCCTGGCAGGCGTGGGCGTCGCGGCAGGTTCGCTGCTGTCAGGATATTTCATCGTGGCGACGAACGCCTGGATGCAGCACCCCGTGGGTTACAGCATGGACTCTTCGGGCGCTATTCATTTGAAATCTTTTTGGGCAATTCTGCTGAATCCATACGCGGGATGGGAGTACGCGCACACCATTAACGGCGCTCTGCTGACGGCGTCTTTCGTGATCGCTGGCATCGGCGCCTTCTACCTTCTCTCGAGCCAGCATATGCAGTTTGCGCGGCTGGCTGTCAAATTGGGAATTATCTCAGGTGTGATTCTGGCTTTCACACAACTCTTCCCGACCGGCGACATGAACAGCCACAACGTGGCGGAATATCAACCCACCAAGCTCGCTACCATGGAGGGACTTTTCCAAACCGAAAGAGGCGCCTCGGTTGCTATCATCGGCATGCCGGATACGCAGAATCAAACTCTGATTGACCCTATCTACGTGCCTGATGTTTTGAGTTTTCTCACCTACGGCAATTTGAAAGCGGCTGTGGACGGCCTTAATAGCTACCCCAAAGACCTGTGGCCTCCGGTCGAGCTAACCTACTATACATACCACATCATGGTAGGGCTTGGAACCCTCTTCATCGCGCAGATGCTCTTAGGCCTTTTTCTCTTGATCCGTAACAGGCTTTATTCGAGCCGGTGGTTTTTGTGGTCTCTCATGCTGGCGATTCCTTTTCCCTATATCGCCAACGAAGCCGGCTGGGTTGTGGCAGAGGTTGGACGGCAGCCGTGGCTGGTTTACGGACTGATGAAAACCGCGGCCGGAACTTCCGCGAACGTGGCGGCGGGAGAAACCGTATTCACCACACTCGGCTTCGCCGGGCTTTATCTGTTGCTTGGCTTGCTTTTCTTTTTTCTGGTGGGGCGAATCATTTGGACGGGACCGGAGGAGGTGTGAGAAGCCATGAACATCATCTGGTTTTGGGTTTTGAGTGGAATGCTCACCGTTTACGCTCTGCTGGACGGCTACGACCTCGGCGTGGGTGCCTTGCACCTTTGGATCGCCCGCGCCGATGAGGAACGAAGGACGACGCTGAATGCGATCGGCCCTGTGTGGAACGGCAACGAAGTATGGCTGATAGCGGCGGGAGGCATGCTGGTGGTGTCTTTCCCCCGCGTCTATGCTTCTGGCTTCAGCGGCTTTTACCTGGCGCTGATGGTGGTCTTGTGGCTTCTGATTCTGCGAGGCATTTCCATTGAGTTCCGCAGCCAGTTGGAGCATCCTTTGTGGCGGTCCTTTTGGGACGCCGGATTTTCGCTGGGTAGCCTGTTGGTGGCATTGCTGTTGGGAGTTGCGTTAGGCAATGTTTTGCGGGGTCTGCCTATTGGTCCCGATGGATATTTCCGGGGCACCTTCGCTCTGCTGCTGAATCCTTACTCTTTGCTCACCGGCATTTTCGCTGTTGCCACTCTGGCGTGGCACGGAGCGAATTACCTTCGCGTCAAGACAGAAGGCGAAATACTTGAGAGAGCCCGCAGCGCTTCAGCCACTCTGTTTTGGGTTACGCTCATCCTGGCTCTTGCTGCAACTGTCTCGACCTTTGTTGTGCGGCCGCATGCCGGATCGAACTTCCGCACTCACCCAGAGGGGTTGGCATTTCCACTGCTCGTGGCAGCGGGGTTTGTGGGTGGATATATGTGGCGGCATAAGGAGCGCGACCGCGCCGCGTTGTGGTCCTCGACAGCGGTGATCGCCGGTCTTCTGGGTTCGGCGGCCCTGACCGTTTATCCTGACCTACTGACTTCAACTCTCAATTCTTCATACAGCCTCACCGTATACAACTCTGCATCCTCTCCGCGCGCGCTGCGCGACTCGCTCTTGGCCAATCTGGCCGGCATGGTGGCGGTGATCGTATACATGACTTACGTGCACCGCACCTTTTCCGGTAAGGTCCGCGTGCGCGACCATGGGTATTAGTTTCTTGGCTCTCACCGGAAATCCGGCGTGATTAGGCAGGCCCCTTCAGAGAGCGCAGAGCGATCGATGTTCCCGGCGGCGGTGGTGAAGATTACGGGCAAGCCCTCGGGCGGCCTGTCAGTGTCCTGAAGAACATACTCGGCATGGTTTCCGGCCCTCGGCTCAATCGTCGCAAGCGCCTCAAGCAGCGGATAGATGATTTCACCGGCCGGGGCCAGGGGAGTTTTCAGCCCGTCGCTGAGAAATTGCAAGAAAGACCCCATCTCGAAAAATTTCCACGCCAGGCAGGCGCAAAGGGACACAATCTGCTCGAATTTTTCGAGGGTCTGATTGTTCAAATTGGGAACTCGCGCGTCGAAAATAAAAGTCAGCCGGTTTTCCTCTTGCTCTGTGAATTCCCGGACTTTGAGAGTCTGTGACTTCGCGGTGGCTTTCCAGTTTACGTGGCGCGCGGAGTCTCCCTCGCGGTAGTCGCGGAGCGCGTAAAGGTCATCGCCGCGTCCTTTGCGCATGCCCTCAATTTCAGCAGTAAGGCGCGGAAGCCTGTGGGCGATCTCCTGAACGGGCTGGATGCTGGGCAGCGCCAGGATTTCGCAGCGGCTTGGGAGTGCGCGTGCACGGCGCAAGATGCCGAAAGGAAATTTCGAGCTGACCAAAAAAGTGTCTTGACCGTAACGTCCGCGCCGGGGGAAGTTCAGCATAACCTCCTGTACCACCACGCTGCGGCGGGGAATGTAGGGCGCATAGACGGGCCGGCTGAGTACGTTAGGGAGGGACGGCCCCGCAGCTTCTTGCCGGGTGCGTTTTCCCCCTCTCTGTTTACGGTTCTTGGAGCTTACCGTGACCGAATAGGAAGGGAAGTAACGCTTTGTGTTCCTCAACCTGAGATGGACCGGAGTGGGTTGCTGAGCGAACACATGCTCGGGCAGCCTTGCTTCCAGTTCGAGACCGGTGAGAACGGTCTTAGAGCACACGCCCGACATCAAAATGCCAGCCAACAAAATCGTGAGGATCATGAATAGCAGATTGTTGCCGGTGTTGAGGGACGCAACGCTGATAAGCAGAATGATGGCGAAGTAGACCAATCCTTCGCGCGTGAGCTCATATTGCGTCCGGAACGCCCAGCGCGAGAGTACGCTCTTCCGCACCAAGTCCGGCACCACGGCGACGGCAGCCAGGCCAGCCAGCACAAGCGACAAGCCGGCCAGCGCCGCTGCTATCCGGAACCGCCCTTGCTGGCTGAAGGCCGTCGCGTCGAGCGCAAGGAAAAAGGCCGCAGCAAGACCTATAGCAGCCGCGAGAAAGCGCTTCCAATTAGCGGGCGGGGAACCTTCCACACCGGTTACTGCGGGATACATCCGAAAGCTTTTGAACAAGGCGTCAACGGCCATATCGGATTTTGGAAGAGAAAAAGCCCGCGGTTGGAAAAGGAAAAGCCTACCCTCTCCACATTGTTCATAGAGGTACGGGGGTTTCCTCCAGGATTTCTCTGAGCACCGCCTCGGCTCGCACTTCTTTCTTAAGCGGCGAGGCGAAGCGGGGGCTCACCATGCAACGGTGCGCGAACACCGGAACCACGAGGTTCTTGAAATCATCCGGAATGCAATAAGTGCGGCCGTCGAGCAACGCCAGGGCCTGCGCGGCGCGCATGAGGGATTTTGAGCCGCGCGGGCTGACACCCAGGCTGAGATGCTCGTGATGCCGGGTCTTTTCTACGATCGCAAGCAGGTAATTCAGCAGGTCCTCATCGACGCTCACCCGGCTGGCGGACTGTTGAATTTCCACCACCTCTTCAGCCGTCAATACCGGCTCAATTTCCAGCGTGGGCTCGGAACTCGCAGTGCGCAGAATCTCTTTTTCGCTCTCCGGCGGAGGATAGCCAATTTCGATCCGCATCAGAAAGCGGTCCAGTTGCGATTCAGGGATGGGAAAGGTTCCGTGGTGCTCGATAGGGTTCTGCGTGGCCACCACCATGAACGGATGAGGCAGGGGAAGGGTTCTGTTATCCACCGTGACTTGCGCCTCATTCATGGCTTCAAGCAGCGCGCTTTGCGTCTTCGGAGTCGTGCGGTTGATTTCGTCAGCGAGCACGATATGCGCAAAAATCGGCCCTGGGCGGAATTCAAACTGCTGGGTCTGTTGGTTGAAGATGCTGACGCCGGTAACGTCAGAGGGCAGCATGTCTGAGGTGAACTGGATGCGCTGGAAGTTGCAACTGATCGAGCGGGCGAGCGCGCGCGCAAGCGTGGTTTTGCCGACGCCCGGAACGTCTTCGATCAGCAGATGCCCGCGCGCAAACAAGGCTACGAGCGCGAGCCGGATTACCTCATTCTTGCCACGGATGACGTCCCCGATGGTGGCCTGGAGCTGCACCAGTATATCGCCCGCCACTACAGGTTCTTGGTTGAATTCACGCTGCGCCACGGTTATTTCCTGTTTATTCCCGCCCTAGAGGTAGTGTTTCAGTTTGTCGTAGCGCCGACCTTCAGGCCGGCATTTTGAAGGCTGTGCCGGGCTGAAGCCCGGCGCTACTCCCGCCCTAGACCGCCCGTTGAAAATCTGTTATTTTCGACTAGGGTCGGGTCAAGCGCTTCTTCCGGAGCGTTTCCTCCCCCGGCGGAATCTTGCGGGCGATTAACTCAGCGGTAGAGTGCTATCTTCACAAGGTAGAAGTCACAGGTTCGAATCCTGTATCGCCCACCATTGCCTTTTCAGTAAACCCCACACCGAAGTATATCGGCACTTTCACATGGCTTCAATAGAACGCAACGGCAGCCGCCAGAAGCCGCGCCGGCTGCGGAAATAGTGGGTTGAAGATTCCACCCCCGGCGGCTCACCATTTCTCACCTTCTGTGTTTTTCCTTCAACCGGTTAACTCCCATCCATGCAAGGAGCAACGGGCGCATTGAGGGTTGGGAGACATGAAGCCAATCCTATCACCCAGCAAGCGGAACAAAACTGGATGAGGATGCGTATTGGTTCCGCCCCACGCGAGCACGCGCCTCGCCCGTTAACCCTTTCAGCTTCCCCTCTTATACCCAAAAGATCTATGTCACGAATATCGCATTTGTGCTATATTGCTTTCGTAAGAACACATGAGGCAGCTTGAACGGCGAGTTCACGATTGAGTACGTGGGGTTGCCAAATGGGCGGGTACCGGCCCGTGACTTTGTGGATTCGCTGGACGACAAAGCTGCAGCCCGGATCGACGCGTTTATCGAGCGATTGCGCATCTTTGGCAACCGGATGCAGGGCAAATTCGTAAAGAAACTCATGGGTGACCTATTCGAGTTAAGGGTCAAAGAATTCGACCGGATTTTCCGGATTTTCTTCTTCTACCAGCCAGGAATGATAATTGTGATCACATCGGGCTTTCAGAAGAAGACGGAGCAAACGCCACACAGTGAAATTGCGCGGGCCGGGCAGCTCCGAAAGATTTGGATGAAGTATCGAAACCAGTATCCAGATTCGCAGAAAGACCGGGAAGCCATCATAAAGGAATTGGGACTATGAAACGCGATCGTCATAGTGAAGTCATTGAAAAGCGCGCGCGGAAGAGCGCGGCCTACCGAAAGACCTTTGCGCGCACCCTGCACCAGATTGACCTGGCTTTGTTGGTGCGCGAGATGCGGGAGGGTGCGGGACTGACCCAGACTAATCTCGCCAAGAAGGCTGGCACTACCCAGTCTGTAATTGCCCGCCTTGAGGACGCTGAGTATACAGGCCACTCGCTTATAATGCTCGAGCGCATCGCGGCAGCATGCGGCGTAGCCCTGAAACTCCACGCCGAAAAGAAGCCCCATTTCGACCGCGAAGTCGCGCTTGTTTGACGGCTTCGACCCTAGATGGTGGCGTCTTTCGCATTCTCTAGCAGTGCTAGAAGTTTGAGACCCAGGCGAGTAGGACGAATCAACAACTCGACATTTTGTGATCCGGGCGCGGGGGAAGCGGCCGGTTAACGCAGCCAATCTTCCAGTTTTACGGCTTGGCCGGTCTTTTCATCGCGGTACTTCACGATAACGGGCGTGTAAAGTGAAAGGCCCAGTTCTTTTCCGCGCCCTTTGGCCACCGCCCGCGCGCCGGGTACGACCACGGCGCCTTCGGGAATGCGGAGCGGAGCGCCTTCTTCGCGCCGGTAGACGGCGTCTTTCACCAGATCGTAGACGGGCGTCGAACCGGTCAGGATGGTTCCGGCGGCAAGCACGGCCCCGCGTCCTACGATGGTCCCTTCATAAACTCCGCAGTTGCCGCCCACCAGAACTTCGTCCTCGATGATTACGGGTAGATCTCCCACGGGTTCCAGCACTCCGCCGATTTGCGCGGCCGCGCTTAGGTGGCAGCGCTTGCCGACCTGGGCGCAGGACCCTACCAGCGCGTGTGAGTCTACCATCGTGCCCTCGTCCACGTAGGCGCCCACGTTGATGTACATAGGCGGCATACAGGTGACGTTGCGGCCAACGAAGCAGCCGTCGCGGATCGAAGAGCCTCCCGGAACGACGCGAACATTCTGGGAAGATGAGAGGGTTTTGGGAGGAAAGGTGTGTTTGTCATAGAAAGCAAACGCACCGCCCGCCATTTCAACCACGCTGCCGATGCGGAAGCCCAGCAGGATGCCCTTCTTGACCCACGTATTGACTTTCCAACCCGAGGGCGAGCCGGCATCCGGCTCGGCAGCGCGGATGCTCCCGTCATTCAGCCCCGCTTGGAGCTGGCCGAAGGCGTTAAAGTATTCTTCACCATAAGCGCCATCAGGGCGTGAATAGAGATCCTCGATGGTGTGCTCAAGACTCATGGATTTCCCTTGCTGGTTGCGCTCTGCGCCTGCATTTTGGCGGCTACGGCGTCTGCAAACTCATCCGTGGAGTTCTTTCCTCCGAGGTCGCGGGTGCGCACTTTTCCTTCCTCAATAACCGATCCCAGGGCCTTGAATATCCGGCTCGCGGCGGCAGATTCTCCCAGATGATCCATCATCATGCTGGCGGCCCAGATCGCGGCGGTGGGATTGGCGATTTTCTTGCCTTCGATATCGGGGGCGCTGCCATGAACAGGCTCGAAAATGGGCGGGCCGCGCCGCTCCACGGGATTCAAGTTGCCGCTGGCCGCAAGCCCCAAGCTGCCTTGCAGCGCTCCTCCGAGATCGGTGAGGATGTCTGCGAACAAGTTGGAAGCCACCACCACGTCCAGGCTTTCCGGCGCCGTGATCATCCGGGCCGCGGCGGCATCCACCAGGTACTTTGCAGTTTCGACGTCCGGATATTCTCGCGCCACCTCGGCGAAGATTTCGTCCCACATCACCATTCCATACTGCATGGCGTTGGACTTGGTCACGCTGGCCAACCGCTTGCGTGGCCTGCGGCGAGCTTGCTCAAAGGCGTACCGAATGATGCGTTCCGTCCCTTTGCGCGTATAGACCGATTCCTGAAGCGCCACTTCATCCGGAGTGCCCTGCTTGAAGCGGCCGCCGACGCCGGCGTATTCGCCTTCGGTGTTCTCCCGGATGAACAGCATGTTGATCTGCTCGCGCGTTTTGAAGCGCAGCGGTGATTCGATGCCGGGCAGCACCTCCACGGGCCGCACGTTGACGAAAAGATCGAATTCGAACCGCATCGGAATCAGCAAGCCGCGCAGCGAAACGTGGTCCGGCACCGAGGGGTGGCCGATCGCGCCCAGCAGGACGGCGTCAAACGGGCGAATCTGGTCGATTCCGTCGGCGGGCATCATCCGGCCGGTGCGATGGTAGTAGTCGCAGCTCCAGTCGAAAGGCTCGAAAGACAATGAAAAGCCGCCGGCCGCGGCCTTCAATACTCGAACGGCCGCCGGGACTACTTCCTTGCCGATCCCGTCGCCGGGGAGAAGCGCAATACGATAAGTTTTCACCGTGTCTCTCCTATGTGCCCACGACTGAGAATTTCACGCGCTTTGGAATGATCTCCTTGCGCGTAATTATTGAGGTTTACAAATTATAGCGACAACATCCGCTGCCGCGGCGCTGTCCTCAGCGCCGAAAGGCGCCGGTGAGGACACTGGCGCTACAAAAAAGCCGTCACTATAATTTGTAATTCTCAATAGCGTCGTCCGGCTAAATTTATTATGGCTCCTCTCCCAAAAGTGTGTAGGGGTTGAGAACTTGAAAATGCAATAAGTTGCAGATCGGTGCGTAGAAGGGAGCACCCCGAATCGGCTACCT
>NFUN01000101.1 GCA_002197525.1 Acidobacteria subdivision 13 bacterium RH2 MAG17b
ACCTCCGCATCTAATTGAAACTAAGTAGGTTATGGGAATTCTCCGGTTCGAAGCGCCGGTTCGCCCCGGTTCGAACTTCTAATGTTCCTTTGTTTTCAACAGGATGCCGGTTCAAAAGGTTAAACATTCTTTTTTTGCTTCCACCTGCCCTCCAAGGGAGGGTTTTCGGGCTCTGAAGAGGCCCCATTCGTGTACCTTCTGAGGATATTCTGCGCGCCCGGTTATTGGGGAGGAAACTTGGGCTGGGCGCTTCATGTTTTGGGACCCCCTTGTTGCTAGCGTAGTAACTACGCTAGCAACAAGGGGGACAAGGAGTGGCGCGACAACGGGCGCAAGGAAATAACCACCGCGAAGCGGTGGGACATGAATAGCCGTGCGTTTCACGCACGGAAAGAGCCAAGCATAGGTGATTTTACAACCCCGAACGGGGTTGAACATGGGTTGGGAACGGAGATTGTCCGGCCCCTGCAGGGCCGAAGAATAGATGGGGCCTGACTTGCACCGTGGGTTTCACCCACGGCTATTCAGCTTTCACCCCTTCAGAGTCTGTGTGAAAACAGCGGCTGGTGCGGCGGCCTGCGACCGCCGGCCTTTATTTTTTAATGGCCTCGGCGCTCATAGAGCGCCGCACCAACTCAAATACGGCTGTTTTCACACAGACTCTGAAGGGTGAGCGCGGGAAGCGGTCCTAGCGCAGACGTGTTCTTTGAGCCTGCGACATTTTGATGAGAATTTCTGAACGAACCGCGGACCGCCAAATCGGGTCGCGCTAGCCCCGCTGGCCTCCTCACCCGGCTCGCTGACGCGAGCCACCCTCTCCCGCTGTAGCGGGCGAGGGCGTGATGTTCGAGCAAGATCGAATCCGCGCTAGTTGATTTGGTTATGGTTGATCTGCCTCGTTCGGCGGCGGCCCGCTTTGCAGTGCGTGCGGAAATGCAAGCCGCGCCTGCGCCACCCGCCGGTAGGTTCTTCCTCGATACCAGCCTCTTCGTTTACTCGTTTGACCGAAGTGCGCCGGTGAAGGCTCGGCGGGCGGTCGAGACGCGGAAGGGAATTGTCAGCTACTAGGCAGGCGTTCTTCAATCGCGTCAAGCCTTTCGAGTTTACGCGGGTCGCGGCGAATCCCCACAAAAGTCCCCACCGTCGGGAAAACTCAAAGTGGGGAACACTGGCAAGTTATTGAAAAAAATGGTAGGCCTGGGGAGATTCGAACTCCCGACCTACGGTTTAGGAAACCGTTGCTCTATCCGTCTGAGCTACAGGCCCGGGAAAACAAGTTTAAGTTTACAATGACCGTGCCGTTTGGAACACACTGAAAATGTTCGTGCCAGGCGCGGAGGCAGGAAAAAACGAAAGGATGGCAAAAGCGGGGATTTTGTGCGGGCGGTTTTCCAAGGCCAAGGCGAGGTATGGACTTGGGGCTCGGAGAAGAAGGGTTTCCCGAGTCTGTGTGAAAACTGCGGCTGGTGCGGCGGCCTGCGACCGCCGGCCTTTATTTTTTAATAGCCTCGGCGCTCATAGAGCGCCGCACCAACTCAAGAACGGCAGTTTTCACACAGACTCTCCCGGCCGGGAAGCTTTTAGTGCGGAGCATCGAGCCGGTTCCGCCGCGGTGTGATATAGTTTGACGTTCGGTTGTGGGGCGAATGCGGAAGAGGATGAGGCTGATGAACCGCCGGCTGGCAACCTTCTTGACTTTTTGATATTCATAATAGACTGAATTGATTCTGCAGGTCTTTCCGCAAAAGCGCCAGGCTCTGGGAGGCTGGGTTTGTATTTTGCGTCCCACAATTCATAATCCTTATCGAAGGGCTGATTCTGATGATTGAAGTTCAGCAGTTAACGAAGCGTTACGGGCCGACTCTTGCGGTTTCCGGCATCAGTTTCGAGGTCCGCAAAGGCGAGGTGCTGGGGTTCCTCGGCCCGAACGGGGCCGGGAAGACGACGACGATGCGAGTGATCACGGGCTACCTGCCGCCTACTTCGGGAACGGTGACGGTGTCCGGTCACGACGTGGTGGAAGAATCGATCGAGGCGCGCCGGCACATCGGGTACCTGCCGGAGACTCCTCCGGTATACACGGACATGAGAGTTTCGGAATACCTTGCCTTCGTGGGACGCATCAAGGGTGTGCCGCGGCGGGATCTGAAGCGGCGGATTAACGAGGTGAGCGAGAAGTGCGCCATCACGGATGTGCAATCCCGGCAGGTAGGGAAACTCTCCAAGGGCTACCGGCAGCGTGTGGGGTTGGCGCAGGCGCTGATCCACAATCCGGACGTCCTGGTGCTAGACGAGCCCACCGCCGGCCTTGATCCTAAGCAGATCATTGAGACTCGTGATCTGATTCGCAGCCTCGCCGGCCAACACACCGTGGTGCTGAGCACGCACATTCTCCCCGAGGTTTCGAAGACATGCGAGCGAGTAGTGGTGATTAACGCGGGCAAAGTGGTAGCGGTGGGAACCCCCGACGATCTGACCCGGAGGCTGCAAGGGTTCGAGACCGTGCTCCTGACTGCGGAAGGGCCGAGGGACGAAGTGAAGGCCCGGCTGGAGCGAGTCGAAGGGGTCACCATGATCGAAGAGCGGGACGTCGCGGACGGGCGAGTCACTTATGAAGTTCATGCTGACAAGGAAAATGACGTGCGTGCGGAGCTCGCCCGCGCGGTGGTCGAATCGCAATGGCGGTTGATCGAGCTGCGTTCGAGCGGGCTGAGCCTGGAAGACGTTTTCTTGAAGCTGACCACCCGGGATTTCAGCGAAGAGCCGGCTGCGCAGGAAACCCCGGCGCCGCAAGCGTGAACTCCCGGACAGCACATCCTTTTGCACTCCGCCGCCTTTGAAGGAGCTTACATGCGTAACATCCTGGCCGTAGCGGGCAAGGAACTTCGTTCCTATTTTCACTCGCCCATCGCGTACTTGGTGCTGGCGATATATTCCAGCCTCTGCGGGTTTTTCTTCTATAGTTTCGTGGCCACCTACATCGTGCAGGTATTCCGGATGATGGAAATGGGGAGCATGGGCGGTCCTCCTCCGAACATTAATGAGTGGATTATCCGGCCGTTGTTTGAGGGCATCATCACAGTGGTCCTGCTGCTGTTGATTCCTCTCATCACCATGCGGCTGTTCGCCGAGGAGAAACGGTCCGGCACTATTGAACTCCTGCTGACCTCGCCGCTTACCGATTTCCAGATTATTATGGGCAAGTTCCTTGGCGCCCTCGGGCTTTATGCGGCTCTGATGGTTTTGACCTTTATTTATGTCGGCATGCTTTTCATTTACGGTAATCCAAGCGGCCTGCCGCTCCTGGCGAACGCACTGGGAATGCTGTTGTTCGGGGCGGGCCTGCTGGCGCTCGGGATGTGGATATCCAGTTTCACCAAGAATCAGATCATCGCGGGGGCGGTATCCTTCGCCGTTTTTCTGCTCCTCTATGTTTTGAATTGGGTGAACGGCTATTCGAGCAGCGCGGTGGGGCGCATCTTATCCTACCTTTCGCTCACCACGCATTTGGATAGTTTCGCGAAGGGCGTGATTGACCTGAGCGATGTTGTCTACTATGTCTCGGTGATCGTAGTTGGACTGTTTCTCACCGCCCGCTCAGTCGAAGCCCTCAAGGGGAGGCCTTAGGTATGGCAGAACACGAGCACGGGCAGAACCGGGTCAGGCGGAAGCTTCTGCACGGAACCAACTTTGCCGTTTATACCCTGGTCATCTTGGCCATCATCGTCCTTTGCAACTGGTTTGCACACCGTAATGACCATCACCTTGACCTCACGCCGAACAAACTTTTCAGCCTGTCCGCCGAGAGCTTGAAGTTGCTGAAGAGCGTCGACCAACCGGTCACGATCTACGTATTCGACCAGCAGAGCGGTTTTCAGAGCCGTCACGACCTGCTCAATCTATATTCGTCGGTTTCGCATTACGTTAATGTCCGGTACGTTGATCCCAACCGTGATCCGGCGCTCGCCCATCAGTTTGGAGTGCAGAATTACGGAACCATTTATGTCGCCATGGGCGCGCGGCACATGAAGGCCTCTGACGCTACAGAGCAAGGCATCACCAATGCGCTCATCCGCCTGCTGAAGGGGCAGAAGATGGTTTACTTCGTGCAAGGCCATGGCGAACGCGATCTGTCTAGTTCGGGCCATGGAGGATTCTCCCAATTTGAGCAAGCCCTTCAGAACGAAGACAGCAAAGTAAAAACCCTGGCGCTTATGAAGCAGATGCAAATCCCGCCGGACTGCTCGATTCTCGTGATCGCGGGACCGAAGAACGACTATCTGCCGCCGGAAGTTGCTGCGATCGAGAAGTATTTGCAGAACGGCGGGCGAGTTCTGGCTTTTCTCGATCCGGGCGTGGCGCTGCCGAATCTGTCCGGCCTACTCTCCAATTACGGCGTGACGGCGCGCAACGATCTGGTGATTGACGAGAATCCGGTTTCGCAAATTTTCGGGACCAGCCCGACCATGCCGCTGATCATGAACTACGGCGACGATCCCATTGTTCAGCCCCTTAAGCGAGTTGCAACGTTGTTTCCGCTCTCACGCTCTTTCGTGGTGGCGAGCGGAACGAAACCTGATGTTACAACCGACGCTCTGTGCAACACGTCAGCCGCAAGTTTCAGCGTGACGGACTTCAATGCCAGCATGAAGGAGGTTGCCTTCCGCCCGGGCAAGGACATCAAGGGGCCGCTCGTGGTGGCAGCCGCCGCGACCTTGAATAATCCGAAACCGGCGGCCCAGGGGCGCTTGGTGGCAGCCGGAACGTCGCTGATCGCCACGAATGCTTACCTGAGTTTCCAGGGGAATCGCGACCTGGTGATGAACATGATTGAGTGGCTCGGTTCGAACGAAGGGTTGATTTCTATCCGGCCGAAGGCGCCGTCGGCCCAGCATCTAAATCTATCGGCAAGCCAGATGGGAGGCTTGTTGATGCGTCTCATCTTCATTCCATTGTGCATCATCGCGATTGGCATCGCGGTGTGGTGGAACCGGCGGTGACGCAGAGATGACTCGGAGATATCTGCATACTTTGCTCGCCATCATAATCCTGGTGGCGCTATGGTTTTCCTTCAATGCCTGGAATAAGCATAAGGGCCGAGAACGGTCTGCAAATCAGCACCCGGCTCAAAAAATCCTTGCCCTCAAAACTGGCCAGATTGACTCCTTCACGGTGACTGGGAATGATGGCACGAGCTTCACGTGCATCAAGCAGGGCAATGCGTGGAGCATCGTCAAGCCCCAGAGTATCCCTGCGGATCAAGGCAAAGTTGCCTCCTTCCTGCAAAGCTTGACTTCAGCGGCGGTGGATCAAGTTGTCTCGTCCCATCCGGCGGACCTGAATGATTTTGGCCTCAATCCGCCCGAAGAAACCATCGAGCTTTCTGGGAACCCTCAGCGGTTTATGCTGCTGCTTGGGGACGATACGCCTATGAGCACCGGCATCTACGCCCAAGTGTCCGGTGACCCGCGGGTGGTTACACTGACTGAGGACCTGAAGACGGCGCTCGAGAAGAAGCTCTTTGATCTTCGGGACACCCGGGCGGTAACTCTTGACACCAGCAAGCTGCAGCGCATTCAAGTTAAATCCGGGGCCGATAGCTATTTATTGGTGAAAACTCCGGATGGCGATTGGGACCTTTCGCTGCCGCCCGATGTGCGCGCCGACCATCTCACGGTGGAAAGCTTGGTAAATGACTTACAAGACCTTACCATGCAGAGCGTCGTCTCCGAACAGAAAAAAGATCAGGCAAAGTATGGTTTCGGGAAGCCTGCATTGACGATGACGCTGGCAGCGCCGAATGGCAGCCAGACGCTAGTCGTGGGCAAGAAGGGAGGCAACGGCTATTACGCCATGAATTCAGCGCTGAATCCCATCTTCACGCTAGACGAAGATTCCGTCACCCAGTTCCAGAAGCCGGCGGCGGACCTTCGTGATAAGAACCTGTTTTCGCCGGACATGTTTGACGTTAAAACCTTCGAGGTTACGACCCCCAAGGGGCATTGGGCGTTTCAACGCGTGAAGGATAAGTGGCAGCAGACGTCTCCCGCCTCGAAAGACGTTCCGAACGAGCAGGTCGAAGCCTTCCTTTCAGCCCTTCGCAACCTGCAAGCCTCTTCGTTTCCGGCGGCCAAGCCCGGCGAAATGAACAAGTTCGGGTTCGCTAAGCCTTCCTACACTTTCAAAGTCCAGTTCGGACCGAAGAATCAAACCGAGGTGGTAGACGTGGCAGAAAGTGGCGGGCATATTTACGCACGCCGCTCCTCGGACGTTCTGCCGTGCGAAGTCTCGCAGACGGACTTGGCGACGATCGAAAACCTATTGAAGCAACTCTGAGCAACCGAGTCGCTGCCGTCTTTGTGCGGAGGATACACCAGGCGAAGAGCAGACGGAAGCTCCCGCTTGCAAGGATTGCGGAGCGATCATGGCGGGCAATGGCTCGTGCTACCACTGCGCGAATTGCGGCAACACCAGCGGATGCTCGTGACGCAAGCGAAAGTAGTGACAGTCCAGAGGTCGCGGAACAAGGCGGCGCTGGCTACCTTCGCTCGTGCTCACACATTAGTGTGCGCCTGTCCACGCTTGATAAATCACGACTCCGATCATAAACAGGACATACATCCGGAGAGTCCAGAGGATCAGGATTTCAAAGCCCTTCAGTTGCCGTCTCGGGAACCGCCGTCTGGTCGCCGCGGTGAGTTGCTCCCGTTCGAGCGATGTCAGAACCAGCTCCTGATCGGCCCATGTCACCGATTCGTGATGTTCGTCTCTTCCAGGCATGGCCCGTCTCCTCCTACTTTCCCCCGAGCGCCGCAAAGACGTTCGGGGCGATCACGCTCATTCCGAAGAGAATCCCAGCCGTCGTCAGGAAGATCACGACGGCTGCAGCCAGCCCATTCGCCCAGCGCGGACTCACCGAGTCCCCCACAACTTCCTTATCGTTTACGAGCATAAACAGGAAGACGAGGGCGGGTGGCATCGCAAGCACCGCAATAACGTTGACCACGAGCACGACGTACAGGAGTGGCAGCCCCGGAATGAGAACGATGCCTGCCGCGGCTGTAGCACACAGGAACAACACGGAATAGAATGCCTTACCCTCGGCCAGGGGAAGATTCAAGCTGTGGGGCCTCCCGGCGACCTCTCCGAACGCGTACGCCGAGGAAGCCGAGATGGTCACGCACGCCACCAGTCCGGCCTCCGCGATACCCATTGCAAACAAAGCTGCTCCCCACCGGCCAATGATGGGCCGCAGAGCTTGCGCGAACGCGGCCGCTTGAAAGTTCCCGGCACCCATCTGATGGGTGAACAGCGGGGTGGTGGCCAGAACCGTGGCCACGGCAGCCGTGGCGGCCAGGGCCGCGCCCAAAACCGTGTCAAAACGGCCCAAACGCACATCCCGCTTCGTCAGCCCTTTGTCCACGGCAGCACTCTGTTGAAAAAACAGCATCCAAGGGGTGACGGTTGCTCCGATGTCCGCCAGAACGATCAGCAGGGTGTCCTTCGACAAACCGCCCGGGAGCGGTCCCCAGGTGACGAGCGCGTGCCCGAGCGAATGCCAGTTGGGATGGGTCAGGAGCGCTACTGGAACGAACACAAGATTGAGCGCGGCAATCCCCAGCGTGAGGCGTTCCCAGGTCCAATAGCGGTGGGTCATCAAGACAAAGTACAAGAGTGCCAGCGCACCGAAGACGGCAGCCCAAGCAGGGACTCCGAAGTATCCGAAACCCGCCCGAATCGCGATGAACTCGGTGATGAGGGTCAGAAAGTTTCCGATGGCCAGGTCGATCAGCGAGAACCATCCCCAGAAAGGGCCGAAGCGCTCGAAAATCAGCTCGGCGTGACCACGATGGGTCGCGACAGCCAGCCGGACGGTCATCTCCTGAACCACAATGGCCATCGCAAAAGTCAGAATGATAAACGGGACAAAGAACCCGATACCGAATCGTGCTCCGGTGGCCGCGTAAGAGAGCATGCTGGGGCCGTCGTTCTCCCCGAGCATGACGAGAACACCAGGCCCGATGAGCAGCCACAGCAAACGCATTCTGGAAAAGGGATCGCCCTTTGAACGAGCCGCAGAAACACGGGCTCGGTCGTGCGCCCGATCAACATCCTCGTGCGTAATGACGACTTCTTCTGCAACATTTGCAGATCCGGTGCGCGCCAGAATTTCGGGTTGTCCATTCAAGAACTTCTGCATTATTCGCAGTCCTGGGAAACTCAGAACTCCAGCCGCACCTGGAGAGCCACCATCCGGGGTGAGCTATCACCGCCCAACCCCACGCCAAGCAGTCCCGTCGGCGGAGACGTGGTGGAGGTGAGGGTTCCGAATCCAGTTTGCGTGGCCGGATCGCCCGCAATGCCAGCGTACACATCGGTTGGAAGGGCAAAATTCGGATGGTTGAAGACGTTGAAGAATTGACCGTCAACGCGCAGCCTGAAGCGTTCGGACAAGGCGAACGACTTTGTGATGTAAAAATCGCTCCAGACGAAATCGGGGCCACGCAGCGCGTTGCGACCGAGGTTGCCGAATTGGCAATCCGCCGGATTATCTCCCCCCGTGCAGGCGCCCGTGCCGGGATCGACGGCGGAGACGAAGGCATTGGGATTCAGCCACTGAATCGTTCCCGGCTGAGTGACGCCCGGAATCGGATTGTGCTCGTAGAGCGGGACGCCTGGAACAACGCTCGCAAACTGCGGGCCGCTGCCATTGACGATGCCGTTGCCATTTGCCGAATAAGGCGTGCTCAAGACCGAGAACGGAATACCACTGTGCCAAAAGGCAGTCCCGGACACCTGCCAGCCATTCACCAATCCTCTGAGAAAACGGCCGTGCCGAACCCTTATGGGTAATTCGTAAACGTAGTTCGCGGTGAGGTTGTGCCGAATGTCGTAGTCGCAGGGACCACGGTCCCGCGCGAGATCTCCAGGGAGGGGCGAGAGAATCGCTCCCGCAGAAAATGGCAGGAATCCGCCGTTCGAGACCTCGTCAATACAGTGGCTCCAGGTGTAATTAACCTGACCTTCCAGACCGTGACCAAGCCGTTTTTCGGCAGTCAGTTGTAGTCCGTTGTAGTGACTGTTTGCACCCGTATTAAGCTGAGTGACCGACCCGAACCGGGAATCGGCCGGCTGGCCATAAGGAAATGGCAAAAAGCAGCCAGAGCATACTGTTTGATAGCCATTCACTTGCGTAATGTAGGGCTCGTTCACGGCGCGCGTTCCCACATACTGCGCCCGCAAGTTGATGGTGTTACCGATTTGGTGTTCCAGCGTAAAGCTCCACTGCATCGAGTAAGGTGCATGAAGCTTGCCGTTCGGCGCTACGGTCATCGAAACCGGGGGAAGACAGGCGTTCGGATTCGACAGAGGAGAAGCACAGGAGAGTTCCCCCGGGCTGAACCCGGCCAGAAAATTTTGGTTTGCGGTAGCGGTCGCATTGATAGCACTATTCTGCGTCCCTGGCGCTATGGCTACTCCGCCGACGGTGCCCAGCAGACCGCCCTCGAAGCTGTTCACATA
>NFUN01000102.1 GCA_002197525.1 Acidobacteria subdivision 13 bacterium RH2 MAG17b
AAGGTTGAACCCCGCCACCTGAAACGCTATGTCGCCGAGTTTGCTTATCGTCTTAATCGTCGCACCATGGAGGTCAATCTCTTCCATCGCCTGGCCCGCGCTTGTCTGGCCACCAACACCATTATCTATAAAGACTTAATTGCCAGGCCGGATCAAACTTGAGAATCATCACATTCTTTTTTTTGTTTTTGTTCTCTTCCTGGAGAGCGTTTTCCGGCCATAGAAACGCACGAAAAGCGGCGGCGTTTTCTGCCCGGTTTTTAGGGAGTCTGAAGCGTGGCATGAGCGCGTCAAGGGAGCGGCTTGGGGTGATTCGGAGGCGGTAGCCCCGGTCAGCCCGCTTTGCTGGCTTTTCTTGTTGTGGCACGGCCGTCCCGGCCGTGAATTATGGCCGCGCGCGCTCACGGGCGGGACGCCCGTGCCACCTGGGGACTGCGTAATGGCGCATGTAGCGTATGGGCAGCGTATCTGTAGAAGCGAAGCGGCGGAGGTGATGGAGGTATGCCGTGTCCTTGAATCGCACATAGGGCAAACTGCGCCATGTCTGCGCACCCTCGACCGGTACAATCATGACCGTGGGCATTTCTTCGAGGGAAGGGCGTTACGACCAAGTGGATTGTGTCCGGGTGCGCCGTGACCCGGAAGTAATTAGCCGGGGGGTGGCGGGATGCGCCGGGCAAACCCTTCAATTCTCGCGGGCATTCGAGACCAGGGGGCAAGGCCGATTTGCCGCATCGGAGGCCCTTTCTGCAGGTTTCTGAGGCATCTCTTGGGGCGAGGCCCGGTTGCTTCAAGGGCGGCATCGACAGGGGTTGTTGCGGCCGTCGTCGATGTTAGCTGGGGGAGCCGGTCCCGATCTCGGCATTGCGCGTACCTAACGGCCCGCGCTTCAGCCGCGGCGCTCAGGCTCCCAACTGCGCCGCCGGCTGTAAGCACTTGTTAGACGGCGGCCCTCTGCGTTACAGTTGACCTATGAAAGTTGCTTTCGAGCTCGCGCCCGCCCAAGCCGAGAAACTCCATCGGGAGTCCGAACGGCTGGGAGTTGCGCCTGACGAATTGGCCCGTGCGGCCTTATCGGATCTGCTCGCCACCCCGGACGAGGCCTTCCAGGCTGCCGCCGAGCGAGTGCTGCGCAAGAACGAGGCGCTGTACCGGCGCCTGGCCTGATGCTGATTTGGCGTGCGGCAATCCTGTGCATTCGTTTCTTACCACTCGCAGACATGCTGAAAGGTGCATGTCTGCGCCACCCGCGTCAGTGAAACACAAGCTGAAATCCAGACAGTCACCGGCAGCGGCTGATACAATCACTTGGGCGATGAAAGCAGGTAGTCACAGTCAATCCTCTTTCCGATTGACTGTGGGCAGTTGCCGTTATGAAAAGCCCACGGTCAGGAACAACCCTGCCCGTGGCTACCGGCTACACCTGCGACTGGTGGATGCAACGCGCGGAGTCGTGACCGCGGGTGATTTAGCACGCATGAAGCCGACCGCGCTAGTCGTGAATACCAGTCGCGCGCCACTCATCGAACCCGGCGCGCTGGTGCGCGCCTTACAGGCGGGACGTCCGGGAATGGCCGCAGTCGACGTCTATGAGGAAGAGCCAGTTTTGGACCCGCGCCATCCGCTGCTTGGGATGGAAAACGCCGTATGCACGCCGCACATCGGATACGTCAGCCGGGATGAGTACGAGATTCAATTCTCTGACATCTTTCGACCAGATCACGGCATATTGTTCCGGCAAGCCGATCAATGTTGTGAATCCACAAGTGCTGGACTACAAAAACAGGCCGCTCTATTGAGCAACGAACCGTGAAGTGAATTCGAATCTTGATTGTTTCGGCCTAGTAAATTGCTGCCGCGGCGCGCGGCAATCCCGCGCATCGGTTCCACGTTGAGACGCTTCGCAGACATGCTAAATTAAAGGACGCATGTCTGCGCCACCCGGCGGAATCCTCAAGACTTGGTACGCCGCCCTCTTGACCAAGCTTGGGGCCTGAATCGGGCTTTCGTAGAAGACATCCCTGTGCTATAAGGTGTCCATGAACTTCACGCTTTATCCGATTTACTGGCTGGCAGGGGCTCTTGTTGATGACGAGCAATTTGATCTCAGCAAACTTCCGATTGACGTCGCAGAAGGCACCCGCATTGAGGACGTCTCAGGCCGCTTCGCCAAGGGCACATTTGAGCTCTTCAGGGAAAAGCTAGGCACCGATAGGATGGAGGACCTGAAGAGAGTGCGGTATGCTTTAGTACACCGCTACCCCGATCCCACCGGGTACCCGCACGGCGAGCGGGCCGAGGAGACGGTCCTGATGCTTGCCGCTTGTCTCCGGCTCATTCGCCCGATGCGGCAAAGCGCCCTGCTGATGCGGGGCACGATTCGGGTCGATGACGGGACATTCGATGTGAACCACTTCGAGCTGCCAGCGCCTCATCTGGTCGAAGTTCCCGACGTCCAGAAGCTGTTCAAGCTGCGGAACCACGATGCGGACGACCTGAAAGCTTATGCCCCGGAATTTCTGCGCGGCATGCGAGGACCGTACTGGAAATTTCGCATGGCCGTTCAGTTTCACGAACTCGGACATTTCCAATCGCTGGATTGGAAGGCGCGATTCCTGCTCTGGTGCTCGGCTATCGAATCCATTTACACCTCTCATAATTGGGAACATCAAGGGAGTTTGGTTGCGACATCAAGAATTAAGTGGTTTATCGGCGAAAATACCAGCATCTACGGGCCGGGGGACATTTCCAACTTGCTTCAGGACCCGCACATCACGGTCGGGCAGGTGGTGAAGGATCTTTATGAGATGCGCAACTATGTCGCGCACGGCGATAGAATTCCCGACGCATATTTCACGGACATCCTACGTTATGGCTTCGACGGGGGAGTAAAGAAATGTGAAGTCCTTCTCGAAGCAACGAGTTTCATAGTCCGCACCAGTTTGCTGAAGATTCTCCAGGACCATCTGCCCGATCACTTTGCTGACGCTGATCCAGTCGAAGCGTACTTTGGTGCTCGGGGCCTAACGAGAACGGCTTTGCTAGCTGCCCAGAGGGCTGCTACGCCCCCTACTCCGCAGACATGCTAAATCAAAAGGCGCATGTCTGGGCCACCCGTCCGTGCCTGTCCCCGATCATCAAGGAACTCCGCCTCGGAACGCTGCAATCCATTATTCGGCAGTCAGGCGTGCCGCGACATCGCACAAGCCCACAAGCCGCAGAGTTAAAGAACAACTCTGCGCTACCTCGCTAGAGACTCTCGACATTCCTTGACGGGCTGAAAAGCAGGTGCCTATAATCGCCCAGGAACGGAGGTTAAGCTAGTGCGTGAAGCGGTCATCATCAGCGCCGTGCGGACGGCGCTGGGCAAATTCCAAGGCGGACTTGCGGCGCTTTCCGCCGTCGAGTTGGGCGCGGCCGTGACGCGCGAAGGCGTGCGGCGCGCGGGTATCGAGCCGGGCCAGGTGGACGAGATCATCATGGGCAACGTCCTCCCGGCTGGTTTGGGGCAGAATCCGGCCCGGCAGGCGGGCTTGAAGGGCGGCTTGGATAACCGAGTCGCCGCGATGACCATCAACAAGGTGTGCGGCTCCGGCCTGAAGGCCGTTGCGCTGGCCGCGCAGGGCATCCAGACGGGCAATTCAGAGATCGTGGTGGCGGGCGGTATGGAATCCATGAGCAATGCGCCCTACCTGCTGCCGGAATTCCGCCAGGGCCGCCGCCTGGGCGATGCGCAAGTTGTGGACTCCATGATTCATGACGGTCTCTGGGACGCCTACGAGAACTTCCACATGGGCATGACCGCCGAACTGGTGGCGGAAAAGTACAAGGTCTCGCGTGAGCGCCAGGACGCCTACGCGGTTGAGAGCCACCGCCGCGCCATCGAGGCCATTCAGAATTGCCACTTCAAGGAACAGATCGTGCCTGTCGCCATCCCGCAGAAAAAAGGCGAGCCCGCGCTTTTCTCCGTGGACGAATCGCCGCGCAAGGATACATCGCTCGAAGCGCTGGCGCGGCTGAAACCGGCGTTTAAGCCGGATGGAACCGTGACCGCCGGAAATGCTCCGGGCACGAATGACGGCGCGGCGGCGCTGGTGGTGACGTCGCTCGAAAAGGCGCGGCAAATGGGGAGCAAGATCATGGCCCGCATCGTTGGCCAGGCGGTGAGCGGAGTGGAGCCGCGCTGGGTGATGATGGCTCCGGTCAGCGCAGTGCGATCTCTGCTTGAAAAGGTGGGATGGAAGCTCGACGACGTGGACCTCGTAGAACTGAATGAAGCGTTTGCCGTGCAGGCCGTGGCGGTGATCGAACAGTTGGGGCTTGATCCGCAGAAGACCAACGTAAACGGCGGAGCGGTGGCGCTTGGCCATCCTATCGGCGCTTCGGGCGCGCGCATCCTGGTCACGCTGCTTTACGAAATGCAGCGGCGCAAGGCGCATCGCGGCGTCGCGGCGTTGTGCCTGGGCGGCGGGAACGCCGTGGCGCTGGCGGTGGAGACATTGGCACATTGATTCATTGGGTCATTGATGGATTGAGCCATCGGGCCATTGAGTCATTGAGTCATTGAGCTATTGGGGAAGCGTACGAACCTTCGATAATTTCCCCGGTCCTAATCCTAAGTGCTCCTATTCGTAATTACGGTTACGTAGTTGAAGCGACCCCTCACCCGTCCCGCACCGCGGGCCACCCTCTCCCCCCAAGGGGGCGAGGGCTGGGGGCAGGATCGGCGGCTTGCTTTATACG
>NFUN01000103.1 GCA_002197525.1 Acidobacteria subdivision 13 bacterium RH2 MAG17b
CGTATAAAGCAAGCCGCCGATCCTGCCCCCAGCCCTCGCCCCCTTGGGGGGAGAGGGTGGCCCGCGGTGCGGGACGGGTGAGGGGTCGCTTCAACTACGGCACCGTAATTACGAATAGGAGCGCTTAGGTATTCGTTGTAATCCGCTGATTGCCAATAAACTGCAATTTACTTCATGTAGTTGTTGAGTATTGCGGAGAGCTTGCCCTGCGCGGCCAGTATCAGCTCGATGGTTTCCCGCACCGCTCCCAAGCCGCCCGCGTTTCGCGTCCAGTAATGGACGTGCCGCCGCAGGAGCGGATGGCCGTTTCCAACCCCAACCGCGAGGCCCACGCGCTTTAAGACGGGCAGGTCGATCAGGTCATCGCCGATATAGCAAACCTGCTCATCCTTCAGGCGGGTAGTTTTGAGTAAAGCCTGGTAGGGTTCGAGCTTTTCGAGCACGGCCTGATAGGCATAGTCGATGGCCAGCTCCCGGATGCGATGCTCGACCACCGGCGAGCGCCGGCCAGAAATCACGCCAGTCTTGAGGCCCGCCTCGCGGGCAAACCGGATGCCCAAGCCGTCGCGGGAATGGAAGGTCTTGGTTTCCAAAAAGCCGCCGCGAGGATTGGGGACGTAGTAGATGCGGCCATCGGTCATGACGCCGTCTACGTCCATGAGAAGGAGCTTTATCTTCTTGGCCCGGCGGCGCAGTTCGCTGGATGAGATGGACATTAGTCGCGTCTCCCGTTCCCCTCACCTCCAACCCCTCTCCCCGATCGGGGAGAGGGTGGCTCGCGTAGCGGGACGGGTGAGGGGCCACGGCTCGCTGAAGCGAAATACCGAGTTCAAAACATCTGCGTGGTCCACAGATCGTGGATGTGTAGAACGCCCTCAAGGCGCCCTTCGGCATCCACCACAGGCAGCGACGTGATCTTGCGCGATTCCATCACGTTGAGAGCGCGAGTGGCAAGTTCCGTTCGCGCGATCGTGAGGGGAGACGGCGTCATGCAATCTTGCGCCCGCATTTCGAGCGCCCGGTTCCCTTCACGCTCGAAAAACCGCCGCAGGTCGCCATCCGAGACGAAGCCTACCAACCGGCCTTCCGGGTCCACGACGGCAGCGTGCCCCAGCCCCTTGCGGCTGATCTCATAGATCAGATCCGGCACAAGAGTTTGCGGCTGCACCTGCGGCACGTTTTCGCCCGTGTGCATCAGGTTTTCCACGCGCCGCAGTTTCATGCCCAGGCCGCCCGCCGGGTGAAGCGTCGCGTAGTCATCAGCGCTGAAGCCGCGTTTTTCAAGGACTGACATAGCCAAAGCGTCGCCGATGGCGAGCATGGCCGTCGTGGAAGCGGTGGGCGCAAGTCCCAGCGGGCAGGCCTCCTGCGGCACCCCGGCGTCGATCACCACGTCGCTCGCCTGAGCCAGCGTGGAAGCGGGGTTGCCGGTGAGCGTAATCAGCGCAATACCCAGCCGCTTGACGGTGTCGAGCAGCCGCAACAGTTCTTCGGTTTCACCGCTGTAGGAGAGCGCGACCAGCACATCATTTCTCACAAGGCGTCCAAGGTCGCCGTGGAGGGCTTCAGCAGGGTGAAGGAAGAATGACGGCGTGCCCGTGCTCGATAAGGTGGCGGAGATTTTCTGCCCGATGAGGCCCGACTTCCCCATTCCCGCCACCACCACGCGCCCACGGCAGGTCCACAGGATTTCCACCGCCCGCTCGAAACGGGCGTCAAGGCGGTGGACTAGCAGGTCCAGCGTGCGGGCCTCAATTTCCAAAACTTTTCGCGCCGTGTTCAGACTCATGGATCGCACCGTACAGCTTTCGCTCGATCATAACACAAGGGCCTTGGGAGGCGGCGCCAGCGTCGCTACGCGCTGCTTGGCCGGTGGCGAGTCAGGTTGACGTAGAGGCGGCTTTACGCCGCCATTTGGCGAGATAAACTCGCCTCTACACCGGCCAAACAGACCCCGCCTGATCTGCTCGTGAATCCGCGCCCATCGTCTGTGATAAAGTTTGAGTTCGGCTGAAGCGCCTCTCGCGCTCACTGGCGGCGCGCCCAAGGACGGAGTCAATCCGATGGATATCAAAGCCATTCAGCAGAGTCTGCAACGCGCCGGCTGCGACGCCTGGCTCTTCTACGACCACCATCACCGCGACCCAATCGCCTATCGCGTTCTCGGAATCAAGTCGGCCATCTGGTCGCGCCGCTGGTATTACCTGATTCCGGCCTCGGGCGAACCCGAAAAACTGGCGCATCGCATCGAGCCCAGAAGCCTCGCTGAACTACCGGGACGGGAGCGCGTTTACTCTTCCTGGAAGGAGCAGCGGGAAAACCTCGCAGCGATGCTCACCGGCAAGAAGCGCGTGGCGATGCAGTATTCGCCGCTCAACGATATTCCCTATATCGGGCTTGTCGATGCCGGCACGGTAGAGCTTGTGCGCAGTTTGGGGCCGGAGGCCGTCTCCTCCGCCGACTTAGTGCAGCTCTTCGAGGCCCGCTGGACGGCGGAGGCGCTCGCCCTGCACCTGGAGGCTGGCGAATCCGTTCACTGCATCATCCGGCAGGCATTCCGCATGATCGGGGACGCGGTTCGGCGCGGGAAGCCGCTCGACGAATACGGCTTGCAGCAGGAATTTTTGCGCCTTTTCGAACAGAATGGGCTTGAGGCGGATCATCCCCCTATCGTGGCCGCAAACCGCCACACTGCTGATCCGCACTATTCGCCCGCACCCTCGGGTTCTCTGCCCCTCGCAGCGGGCGATTTCGTCCTGCTGGATGTATGGGCGCGGCGGCAGAAGCCGGGAGCCGTCTATTTCGACGTCACTTGGACTGGCTTCGTGGGCGAAGAAGTCCCGCGGCAGTATGCGGAAATTTTCGCCATCGTGCGCGAGGCGCGCGACGCCGGCATCGAGTTCGTGCGCTCACGGCTGCGCTCAGGCGAGCCGGTGCGCGGCTGCGAGGTGGATGACGTTGTGCGCGCGGTCATTGAGCGGCGCGGCTACGCGGAATTTTTCATCCATCGCACCGGGCACTCGATTGGCCGCGAAGTGCACGGCAACGGCGCCAACCTCGATAACTTTGAAACCCACGACGAGCGCTCGCTGATTCCGCAAACCTGCTTTTCCGTCGAGCCCGGAATCTACTTGCCGGAGTTTGGAGTGCGCAGCGAAGTGGACGTGTACATGGACGAGCGGGACGCGCGAGTGACGGGCGAGGCGCAGCAGGCCATCGTGCCAATTCTTGCCGCGTCTTTCTGAGGTATGCTACCTTGTTTTCTGCACCTCGCGACAGGATCAAAGAATGGCTCCACCAACGGAGAAACGCCGGAATGCTGAACAGGTCGCAGCGATTGACGCCGCTGTGCCGGAATCCGTTCGCCGTCCGGCGGTCGAAACCAGACGCCTGGTAACACTCTGCGTCGCGGCGTGGCTTATCCCAGGGCTTGGTCACTGGCTGCTCAAAAAAAAGGTGCGGGCGGCCATTCTCTTTTTCGCCATCGCCGGAATGTTCGCTTTCGGCATATTGATGCAGGGCCAGTCCTTCGCGCTGGCGTCACCTTCATACCTGGAAAGGCTCGGGTATCTTGGGGAGTTGTGCTCGGGCTTGGCGATGCCATTTGTAAAATTTTTCGGGTACTCCGACGGCAACCCCTTTTTCGTGAGCGCCGATTACGGGACGGCTTATCTCGTCACCGCCGGGATGCTGAACCTGCTCGCTATCCTCGACGTCTACGACATTGCCCTGAAGCGGAAGCCTTAGCAGATCAACGGCGGCCTCTGGGCGCTCAGAGAGCGCCGCACCAGAGAAAGCAGATAGCGCAGACTTGTTGTTTAAGTCTGCGGCTTTTCCCCGGGTGGCCTTGCCCAATTTCCCCTCGCCCCATGAAATGGGGAGAGGGTGACGCGGGAAGCAGTGCTTCCCGTCGCGGCGGGTGAGGGGCATCAGCTAGTAACGGCGGTCTTTTCCTATGGTCATATATCATTTCCCGGCGCTGGTGCTGTTTGCCTTCCTCGTCTCGGTAGTCTTTGGCGTTCTGGCTAAAGATACACCGCGCGACCGCCTCTTTTACGCCATCAAATCGTTCGTGCTGTTTGTGGGCATCGCCGTCCTGCTCGGTTGGATCATGGTTCCGTTTCCGCACTAGCTTGAGATCCCGAAGCGGGTAGCCGGTCGCGTATCTATGAAGGGAGTCGGTGAGGGCTGGACGGCACGGGCGTCCCGCCCGTGAGCGTAGCGATACGTGCTGGCGGTCAGAAAGTGAAGACGATTCAATCCGTAGTAGTACTGCTGGCGAGCCAAATCCGCTTTTTCTACCGCAGATCTTCCATCACTCGTTCGAGCGCTTCGCGGGGCGGCCGGACACGAGATTCAGGCAGCGTCGCCAGCGGCTCATCCACGACGTTCAAGAGTTCCACAAAATTGCTCCGCCCTGTTTCCACGTAGAAAAGCCCCGTCAGTACTTCCTCTTTGTTGTGTGATTCTTCGATCGCCCGCAACGCTTCCATTTTATTGGTGGCGTCGTAATCCACCGTCAGCTTTTTGAGCAGAAGGCGCGAGCCATCGTGCAGCGTGACTTCTTGCGTCGTTCCGGGATCATATTCCACGGAAATATCCTCGAAGAAAGGTACGAAGGTAAGGTCTTCAAGCGCCGATTCGTGGTCCTTCACGTAAGCGTAACTCTTGGTTGAACCCTCATGGTCGTTAAACGTCACGCAGGGCGAGATAACATCCAGCATGGCCGTGCCGTTGTGTCCGATCGCGGCTTCGAGCAGCGCCAGCAATTGCTTTTTGTCTCCGGAAAATGAGCGGCCCACAAACGTCGCGCCAAGCTGGATGGCAAGAGCGCAAGTATCGATGGGCGGCAGGTCGTTTACAACACCGTTCTTAAGCTTGGAGCCTATATCGGCGGTCGCGGAAAACTGGCCCTTGGTGAGTCCGTAGCAGCCGTTATCTTCGATGATGTAAACCAGCGGCAGATTCCGGCGCATAAGATGCACAAACTGCCCGATGCCGATGGAAGCCGTGTCCCCGTCGCCGCTCACCCCGACGGCAATCAGCGTGCGGTTCGCAAGCACCGCGCCGGTGGCCACAGAAGGCATGCGACCGTGGACCGCATTAAAACCATGGGCCGTGTTCAGGAAATAAGCGGGGCTCTTCGATGAGCAGCCGATGCCGGAAAGCTTTGCCACTTGGTAGGGCTGAACGCCGAGCTCGTAGAAAGCCTCGATCAGGCGTTCCGAGATGGCATTATGACCGCAGCCTGCGCACAACGTGGTTTTGCCGCCACGATAGACGGCAGGCTCCAGCCCGATGCGGTTCATTTTTTTCGGCGGAGCGGTTGGAAGTTCGGTAGTCGGCATCGTTAGCTCTTTCCTTCCTGAGAAGTAATCGAATCGGTCACGCTGCGAGCGTCGATGGGGAGGCCATTATAGTGCCGGATGCTGCGCAATTTCACCGCATCTTCCGGGCTGGTCTCAAGCCGCAACAACGAGTAAAGCTGCCCGTCGCGGTTCTGTTCCACTACGTAGACGCGAGGGTAACGGCGGATAAATTCCAGCACTTCCTGGCTAAATGGAAATGCGCGCACGCGGCAATATCCCGCCTTCAGACCGCGCTCCCGCTCAAGCTGATCCAGCGTCTCGATGATGGCCCAGTGCGAAGACCCATAGGCCAGGATTCCGAAGTCGGCGTTCGCCTTCTCCTCGATCTCAGGGGCAGGCACGCGTTCGCGCATGCCTTCGAACTTCCGCTGGAGGCGGTCCATATTATTGACGTAATCGTCCGGCCGCTCCGTGTATTGGGCGCGCTCGTTGTGCCCGCTCCCGCGCGTGAAATAAGCCGCCGCCGGGTGCGCCGTGCCGGGAATCGTGCGGTAGGGGACGCCGTCTCCATCCACGTCCTGATAGCGGGCGAAACCACCCAACCGCTCGATATCTTCAGCGCTCAGCACTTTGCCGCGGGCCAGCGGCTTTTGGGGATAAGGCAGAGGATCAGCCATCCAATGATTCATGCCAAGGTCGAGATCGCTCATCACAAAAACGGGCGTTTGATATTCTTCCGCCAGGTCAAACGCCTCCATCGCCATGGAATAGCACTCCTCGACGCTCGCGGGAAAGAGCATCGGGTGCTTGGTGTCTCCGTGTGAAAGAAAGGCCGCTGAGAGAATGTCTCCCTGCATGGTGCGCGTGGGCAGCCCGGTGGAAGGCCCGACGCGCTGTATGTCAAAAATTACGGCGGGGATTTCCGTGTAATAACCAAACCCGGCGAACTCCGCCATCAGCGAAATACCCGGCCCGGAGGTGGAAGTCATGGCGCGCGCGCCTGCCCAGCCAGCTCCGAGCACCATCCCCAGCGCCGCCATTTCATCTTCCGCCTGAACGATGGCGAATGTGGCTTTGCCGGTCTCCGGGTCCAACCGGAAACGCTTCATGTAGCTGATCAGATTTTCGCAAAGAGAAGACGACGGCGTGATCGGATACCAGCTCACCACCGTGACGCCGGCAAACATGCAACCCAGCGCCGCCGCCGCATTGCCTTCGATCAATATCTTCCCCTGGGTGCGGTCCATGCGCTGCAAATAAAAACGGTTGGTCTTTGGCAGCTTTTGATCTGCAAATTCGTAACCGGCCTCGACCGCCTTCCAGTTCAAGTCCGCCGCCTTTACCTTTTTCTTAAATTGCTTGCGCAAAGCCTTTTCGATTTCCGCCATCTCGACGCCGAGCAGTCGCGCCACCACGCCATCGTAAATCATGTTGCGCACGAGCTTGCGCAGTTTGGCTTCGGGACAAAGGGGGGTCACCAGCGCGTCGAAAGGGACCGGATAAAAGATCAGGTCGTCGCGCAGGCGGTTCAGATTCAGCTTCTCGTCGTAGAGCACTGCGGCGCCGGCTCCGAGGCCGCGAACGTCCTCGGCGGCCGTCTCAGGATTCATGGCCACCAGGAAATCGATCTCTTTACGCCGGGCGATGTAACCGTCGCGTGAGGCGCGAATCGTAAACCAAGTCGGAAGACCTGCAATATTAGAAGGAAACAAATTCTTGCCGGATACGGGAATGCCCATCTGGAAAATGGCGCGAAGCAAAACCAGATTCGCGGACTGGCTTCCCGAACCGTTCACCGTCGCCACCTGAATGCATAGGTCGTTTACCGCGCGTACGGTGGACGGAACGCGCTCGGCTTCACCAACTGCCACATGCGTTGTAGCCATCTTGGTTCCTGAAAAGCAGCGCCCGGTGCAAGCATAAACAATCCAAGACCGCTGCTATGCCAGCTTCCTCCTGAAAGATTTGGGATTAGGATAGTCTGACGGCGAATCCCGAGGTTGACGCCAGCGAAGTCCTGGCGGCCGGCCGGGCAAGCGTAAATGCATCAGCTCATCGCGCCAAGGAAGAACTATCCAACCCCTTTCTGATTATAGCAAAATGGGCTAGCCCAGCATAACCTTCGCAGCCAAATACGAATTTTCCGGGTTTATGCGCAAGGAATGGCGGCGGAGCGGAATACACATGACGGTTCAGGCTGCCCTGTGCGCGCCGCAGTTGGACTATGATATGAATTCGGCAGTCCATTGTGGAGACAGACCGTGAAGATCAGAATATTGGGCGTTCCGCTCGATCTCGGACAAGCGCGTCGCGGCGTGGACATGGGTCCTTCAGCGTTGCGGGCGGCGGGGCTGAACGCTACGTTGGAAGCGCTCGGCCATTCGGTTCAAGATGGCGGTAACATTCACGTGAAGAACCCCGAAGAGCAGCACTTTGGCGACAAGCGCGCAAAATACCTGAATGAAATCGCTGAAACGTGCAGCCACGTCGCCCACCGCATCCACAAGACGCTTGAAGAAGGCTGCTTTCCTTTGTCGCTCGGCGGCGATCATTCCATGGCCACTGGCACGGCAGGAGGCGTCTCCAAATTTTTCCACGCTCGCGGCCAATCCATCGGACTGATCTGGATCGACGCTCACGCGGACATGAACACGCCGGAAACGAGCCCAAGCGGCAACGTGCACGGCATGCCTTTTGCCGCGCTGCTCGGCCTTGGCCCGGAGGTTTTGGCCGGGATTTACGGTCTGCGCCCCAAGGTCGCCGCCAACCGCTGCGTGCTGATCGGCGTGCGGGATATGGACGCTCGCGAGCGCAGAACTGTGAAGCGCTCCGGCGTTCACGTCTTCACCATGCGCGACATTGACGAGCAAGGCATGCGCGCGGTCATGGAGAAGAGCCTGGCGTTAAGCGCGGCCGGCGCGGCCGGATTCGCCGTCTCGCTCGACATGGACGTGATGGATCCGGCTGAGGCTCCAGGCGTCGGGACGCCAGTACAAGGGGGGCTTACTTTTCGCGAGGCCCACCTGGCGATGGAAATGATCGCTGACAGCAGGAAGATGCTGGCGCTGGAGCTTGTGGAGATCAACCCGATTCTCGACATCATGAATAAGACTGCAAACCTCGGCGTGGGCCTGATCAACTCCGCGCTAGGCAAGAAAATCCTTTGAGTGGAGGAGTGGGGGTTCGCTGCGCTGGTGCGCCGATGTCCCCACCGGCGTCTTCCGGCGCTGAGGACAGCACCGCACCAGTTATTAATGTCACTATAATTTGTAACCCTTCGTGGCTCGCGACGCGATAACAGGCGAGTTCTTGGGAAAGAAGAAAACTCATCGTGAAAAGTAAAAAAATTCGTGTCGCGATTCTGTTCGGAGGCCGCTCCGGAGAGCACGAAGTTTCCCTCCAATCCGCAGCATCCGTACTCGCGGCCATCGATCGCAAAAAATATGAAGTCCTGCCCGTTGGCATTACCAAACAAGGCCGCTGGGTAGCAGGAGATGCGCTTGAGGCTTTACCGGCTGAAAAGTTAGCCGGTATCCTTCGCGAAGGAAATCCCGTGATCGCCTCCGCAGACCCGCAAGGACCAAGCCTGATTCCGCTCAATTCGTCCTCGGCCGTCCGGGGCAATTTGACCGGGAAGATTGACGTCGTCTTTCCTCTGCTGCATGGAACCTTCGGAGAAGACGGCACAGTACAGGGCTTACTCGATCTCGCCGGTATCCCTTACGTGGGCGCGGGCGTGCTGGCCTCCGCCGCCGGCATGGACAAAGACGTCATGAAACGGCTCTTCCGCGATGCCGCAATTCCCGTCGTTGCATGGATCACCGTGCTCCGCAATGAATGGCAAACCTCCCCAGCTCCAATAAAACAGAGCGTCCAGCGTAAAATTGGCTATCCGGTTTTCGTGAAACCCGCGAACCTCGGTTCTTCCGTAGGCATCAGCAAGGTGCGCCATGCCAAGGAACTTCCGGCGGCGCTGGACATGGCGGCGCGATACGACCGCAAAATTCTGATCGAGAAGGCGGTGGATGCACGCGAAATTGAATGCGCCGTGCTTGGCAACGACAAGCCTGAAGCCTCTGTCCCCGGTGAGATTGTGCCGGTAAACGAGTTTTATGACTACGAAGCCAAATACATTCGAGAAGGCTCGAAGCTGCTCATCCCGGCGCCTCTCGCAAAGCAGCATACCCGGCGAGTCCAGCAGCTTGCCCTTCAGGCGTTCAAGGCGATTGACTGCGCAGGCATGGCGCGAGTGGATTTTCTGCTAGACCGCAAGACCGGACAAATCTTTGTAAACGAAATCAACACTATTCCCGGCTTCACCTCCATCAGCATGTACCCCAAACTGTGGGAGGCTAGCGGCGTTCCCTTCCCCGAACTCGTGGACCGCCTCATCCGGCTCGCGCTTGAACGCCACGCCGAAAAAAAACAGACCAAGTACACTTACGGCAGCCATTGAGCGGCTGGATTCTCTCTTGAATTTCAAGAGAGAATCTTCTTCCCCTGCCTTCGTGTTTGCGCGGGGTGGCGCGGACATCGATTTTTGATGTCTGCTGGTGCGGCGATGTCCTCATCGCCGGCTTTTCGCCGGTGGGGACACCGGCGCACCAGAGTGGCGTCACATCAACAAATGCGTTTGTATTAGTTTCGGTTCCTCGCTACCGGTTCATGTTCTGCCGCTCGATCATCCATTGCGGGTAAAGGGCGGGGGGAGCAGTGGTGGCGGAAATCCGCTTTAACTGATCCGCCGTCAGCGTGAACTCCGCTGCTCCCAAATTTTCCTTGAGCTGGTCCTCGCGTTTGGCGCCGATGATCACCGAAGTAACTCTGGGCTGCGTGAGCAGCCAGGCCAGCGCCACCTGCGCGATGGTCTTGCCTGTCTCCTTCGCCACCGCTTCAAGAGCGTCTATGGCATCAAAGCCTCGTTCCTGATCGATGGGAGGAAAGTCGAATCCGGCGCGGCGTGACCCGGCGGGCGCGGCCTTATCGCGCCGGAACTTGCCCGTGAGGAATCCTCCGGAAAGCGGCGACCAGGGAAGCACGGCGACGCCTTCTTCGCGGCAAAGGGGCAGCAGCTCGTGTTCCAAGTCGCGGCCCACGAGCGAGTAGTACGCTTGGAGCGAGACGAAGCGGTGCCAATCATGCCCATCGGCCATCTGGAGCGCTTTCGCCAACTGGCGCGCGGCCCAGTTGGAACATCCGAGGTAAAGCACCTTTCCCTGGCGCACCAAGTCGTCCAGCGCGCGCAGCGTCTCTTCCATGGGCGCCGCCACATCCCAACCGTGGACTTGATAAAGGTCGATGTGATCCACGCCCAGCCGGCGCAGGCTCGCTTCGCAGCCAGAGAGAATGTGCTTGCGGGAGAGGCCAACGTTGTTCACGTCGTTCACGTCTCCTGCCCCGCGCATCGCTGCCTCGCTCATGGGCGAGCGGATTTTGGTCGCAATCACCACCGCATCCCGGCGAATGCCAGCGCGCTTGAGGGCGCGGCCCAACATCTCCTCCGATTCGCCGAAGGAATATACGTCCGCCGTATCGAAAAAATTCACGCCCGCTTCAAACGCCTGCGCGACCAATTTGTCCGCGCCTTCCTGATTCACCTCGCCGATGTTAAAAAACTTCGAGCCAAAGGTCATAGTCCCAAAGCAGATTTCGGAAACCTTCAGGCCCGTGTTGCCCAGCCGCCTGTACTTCATCAACTTGCCCTCCTCGAATGCCTTATCTTTTCGGCTGCTGCCATGTTATGCGCCGAGGTGCGTTTTCAAGAATTGCAGCGAAAGCGCCCAAGACTGCCCAGCGGCCGCTGCATTGTAACTTGGCCGCGCATCGCAAAAATAACCGTGGTCGCCATCCGAAAACTCTACATTCACGAACTGCTTCCCAGCCCCGCGCAGCGCATCGGCTACGGCGCGCGGCGCCTCGATCCCAATGTGCTTGTCGAGCAACCCCCAAAACAAGAGCGCCGGAGCATGAAGATCGCCCGCCCGGCTGAGCAGGCCTGGGCCAGCCTGATTCGGCGCGATGCCTCCGCCGTAAAACGAGACGGCGGCTTTGACGGGAACAACAGAGTTCGCGAGGAACGCCACTCTGCCGCCCATGCAGAAGCCGATGCAAGCGGTCTGACTCTGCGCCACAATCGAGTCCGCCTGCAAGGTTTCATAAGTGGCGCGCACGTCAGCTTCCAAACCCTCGTTGGTAAGTGCCTGCATCAACCGCATAGCAGAAGGAAAGTCATCGTAACGGCCTTCAAAGCCCGCCTGCGCCCGATGAAACAGTTCCGGCGCCATCGCCACGTATCCTTCGCGAGCGAACCTCTCTGTCACGTCACGAATGTGAGCGTTGACGCCAAAAGCCTCCTGGAAAACCATCAGCCCTGGATACCGGCCGGCGGCCGAAGGCCGCGCCCGGTAAGCCCGCATTTCAGTTCCATCACTCACCTTTACGGTCACGTACTGGCTCTCGATAGAAGACATAAGCGTTTGCTCCTTGACTCAAGAATAATGCTGCCTGATCACGTGCGCAGCGCCGGTTTGCCGGTCAGGCGGCCAGTATAACACCACGGCCAGCGCTGCGGTATCCCCGCTCTACTTGACAGAGGTTTTGCGCGGTGATTAAATTAACCATCTGGTCAGTTAGTTTGTATGAAGCGCAACCGGACAACAACGGTCGACTTGCGGCGTCAGCGCGGCGCCAAGGCCCGCGCTGAGATCCTGCGCGCGGCGAATCGCCTTTTCGCCCAGCGCGGGTTCGAAGGGGCAAAAACCGAGGCTATCGCGGCAGCCGCAGGCGTGAACAAAGCCCTGCTCTACTACCACTTTCAGAGCAAGGACGCGCTTTTCAGGGCGGTCATGGAAGATCACCTGGAGGAATTCCACCGCCAGGCCGTCACGGTTCTTTCCTCGCCCGGCCCAGCTCCTGACTTGCTGCTGCGGTATCTTTCAATGCATTTCGATTTCATCGCCGCGCGCCCTCATTACCCGCCGCTTTTGCAGCGGTTAATGATGACAGACGCTGATTTTGCCTCCCGCCTTGCGCGAAAGTACTTTCTGCCGCGCGCCCGTAAGTTCGCCGCATTGATCCGGCGCGGCGTGCGTGAAGGATCGTTCCGTCCCGTTAACAGCACTCAAACGGCCATCTCGCTTGTGGGACTAATTGTGTTTTATTTTTCGGTGGCGCCGATGGTAAAACGCATCGCCCACATCGACCCGTTCGGCAACTCCAATCTGCGAAAGCGCAAGCGTGAGGTTCTGGATTTCGTGCGTTTTGGACTTTTTCGCGACCTGGAGGCAAATCTGCCATGACGCGCAAGGCCTTGATCGTCATAATCGCCCTGGTCGCCGCGGTGAGCGCCGTGGTCTACTTCGTCACCACCGCCCGTGCCCACGGCCTGGTGCTCACCGGAATCGTAACCACCAACGAGGTGCTGGTCAGCTCGGAGGTTTCCGGCAGGATCACTCAGCTTCGCGTCCGGGAAGGCGATCAAGTAACCCCTGGAGAGCTTTTGGCGGTCATCGATCCCCAGCCTTACCGGGCAGACGAAAGGTATTACGTCCACAACGAGCAGAGCTTCACGGCGCAGGTGCAACAGGCTGAGGCCGCGCTGCGGTACCAGGAATTGCAAACCCGTAACCAAGTGGAGCAGGCCAGTGCGTCGCTTGCCGCCGCTCAAGCTCAGCAGGCGCAGGCTGCCGCGAACTTGCAGAACGACACCGTCAACTACAAGCGCACCAACGCCCTCTTCGAGCAGGGCGTAATGTCTGCGCAGGCAAACGACCAGGCAGAGGCTACGTACAAGGCGGCCAAGGCGCAGTGGGAGTCGCTCGGTAAGCAGGTGGAAGCGCAACGGGCGGCTCTGGCGTTGGCGGAATCGAACGAGCAGCAGAACCTGGTGCGCGAAAGCCAGCTCGAAGCCTCCCGCCGCCAGCGGGCAGCTTCCGCGGCGCAGCTCCAGAAGGCCGGCGTTATGCTGGAGGAAACACAGATTCACGCGCCCATGAGCGGCGTGGTGGACGTGCGTGCGGCGCTGCTGGGAGAGGTGATCAATCCCGGCCAGGCTATCGTGACGATTATCAATCCCGACGACCTGTGGGTGCGCGTGGACGTCCCTGAAACCTATATTGACCGCATCCGCCTCGGCGACCACTTCCAGGTGCGCTTTCCATCCGGCATGGAGAAGGCCGGGACAGTCTTTTTCCGGGGTGTTGACGCAGACTATGCCACCGAACGCGATGTGAGCCGCACGAAGCGCGACCTCAAAACCTTCGAGGTGCGTCTGCGTGTGGATAACCGCGACCGCCGCATCTGGCCCGGCCTCACTGCGTACGTGACGCTGCCCTGGAACGCGCTGCGCTGAAGAGTCTGTGTGAAAACTGCGGCTGGTGCGGCGGTCTGTGACCGCCGGTCTTGATTTTTCAAGTGCTTCGGCGCTCCCCGACAGCGTCGGGGCAGGCTCCGAGCGCCGCACCA
>NFUN01000104.1 GCA_002197525.1 Acidobacteria subdivision 13 bacterium RH2 MAG17b
CCGCCGGCCTTTATTTTTCAATAGCCTCGGCGCTCATAGAGCGCCGCACCAACTCAAAAAACGGCAGTTTTCACACAGACTCTTCAGCAGCCCATTTCTGGCATGGCTCAAAAGAGCCAAGCCTGGCTAATAACAACCACAGAAGATGTTAATTTGCTTCGATGCTTCTCCTTTGAATTGCCTCAAGTCATTGCAGATAAAATGGTTATTTTTTCAAATGCGGCGGTGATCATTTGGCTTACAGTTTGCTCATTAAAAAGGACCGTAGTTGAATTACTCAATCCGGTCCCTCCGAGGTGTGTGGTATGCAACAAGAATCCCCAGACAACTGGCATCGCTTCCGTGCACGGGTGCAGCCGATGCTGGTAAGGTTGCTCGTACTAACCATTTTCATGGCCGTGGTTTCCGCCGCAGCACAGGCGGGGGACCGGGTCACGCTTTCACCAGGCGTCAGGCTGGCCGTGCGATTGGATGACACCATCAGCACCAAAAATCACTACTTCGGACCGATCATTCAGGCCACGCTCGATCAGGACGTACTCGACTCCCGTGGCCGCGTGGCCATCCCCGCCGGATCGACGGTAAAGCTGGCTATGGCGGAGTTCAAACGAGCGGGTCACATCTTTGGCCGCGCTCGTGTTCGCCTGCGGCTCTACTCCGTGGTCGAACCGAATGGCGTTGAAGTGCCACTGGATGGCTACGCCACGCGTCTCGACAACAACCACAAGCCGGGAGCAGAAGGGACATTCCACGGTCCACGCGGACTCGGCAAGGATGCCGTCCTGGACCTGACGGCGATTGGAACAGGCGGGGCCGCTGGCGCCGCCGTGGGGGGACCTTTGGGACTTCCGGCAGGGGCGGCTGCCGGTCTCCTGACGGCAGGCGTGTGGACCGTCGCTCGCCGGGGGCCGGACTTGGCGCTGCCCGCCGGAACCGTGATCGAATTCACGCTTGACCGCCCCGCTGCCGTAAACGAACGCGAGCAGGAGCAACGGCAAGAGCAGAACCCTTATCCCGGTGACAGCGGCGATTATACCGGCGGTGGAGATTCGCAAGGCGCCATCTGGGGACAAGGCCTGGCGATTCCCCCCTCGCGTGACCTCGTAGCCATGCTCGATGAGCTCAATGAACCCAAAGTTGTGCTCTCGAAGCTCCGAAAAGTGGACTTCAGGAACCGGCCCGATTCTGACCGCGTCTTTGCTGCTTACTTGAACGGGCTCTGCGAACTGAAGATGTCGAAACCGAAGAAGGCGCTGGGTGAACTCGAGCGAGCTTATGCCGGGGCTAGGCGTCTGAACCTACCTGGACCAGCCCAAACGGAAATCGCGAAGAATCTTGTGCTCGCCTTGAAATCTACTTCCAAGAACTGGCAGGCGAGCCCCGTGATGGACGATCCAGAATTACAGGCTGTGCTGGTTGAGCCGGAAGGAGGAAATTAAGCGATGAGAGCCTGGAGGATTGCCCTGCCCCTTGTGATTCTGAGTCTGGCGGGCGCAGCGCTCGCGCAGGACGCATACTCGCCACCCCCGAACGACCAGCCGCCGGAGCGCGTGATCGTTCCTTGGACCTACTTCGGCCACAAACCGGCGCCCGAGCCTTCTACCGCTTCTAATGCTTCCCCGCCCTGGGCAGCCACCCCTAACCCCGCCACCCCGTCTTTGAATGACACCGGGGATGTTCCAGCCGCACAACCCAAGGCTAGTCAACTAGCGCAACCTTCTGCGGCTAGCGCAGGCAGCCTGGTCTATGAGGCAGACATCTCCAAGAAGCATCCGCATCCGCCCGAACAGATCCAGCTCCCGCCCGCTGATCAGAACGCGAGTCCTATCTCAAACGCGAGCCCTGAAGACTCAAATCTCAGCTCGCAAAGCCAGTTGCAGCCTCCCGAAGAGCAATCCGGCGCTCAAGCAAAAGCCGCCACCGCGGCTCAACCCGCAAACCGGAACGCTTCTACACAACCTTCGCCGGGCGCATCGCCCGGATCCGAAGCCGCAGAACTGACGTTAAGCTACCAGGAGCGCGAGGAGAACCGCGAAGCGCGGCGCAAGCAACTTGAGACGGCAGCGACAAAGGATCCGGCCCTTCAGGCGCTAGCCCAGATTCAGGAGACCCGCCTGCTGCTCGAAGGCGAGCAGGATCGCATGCAAAGCGCGCAGCAACTCTCCCAGGCTTTTGCGTCATTGGCAAATGAGCTCAGCAGCCGCGCGCGCCACGTGCGCAATCTGGCTTCGAGCCGCAAGGAACTAGCGCTTGCGTCTGAGGCCAGCCTCAGCCAGTTGAACCGGCGCGCACCTCGCATCGACCTGGCGCTGAACAACCTTGCGATGCTCCCGCCGGGCGATGAGAACAACCAGATGATCCGCAGGCTGGATGCCGAACTGGCCCAAGATGACGCCGCCCGCAAACTCGATGAGGAGCTGGACCTGCAGGCCCGCCATGAAATACAGACTCTCGAAGCGGATGCCGGTCAACTGGAGGCTGCGGCCGCCGCGGCGCGGCAAAAATCCGCGAGCTTTGCCGAGGCCGCTCAACATGCCCAGGCGAACGAAGACCGTCTGGCAGACCGCTTGGAGTATTCCGTCGCCCGCCAGCGCGCAACCGGCCTGCTCTCGACCGCCACCAAGGCTCTTCAGAATTCCGTGAATCTAACCGGCGCCATGGACATTAACGCCGCTGTGCTCGGCAGCGCCGCATCCGCCTCTTCAAGCACAGGCCAGACAGCCAGCAGTCTGCGCGCCTGCATCCGCAAGACAGGGAACGTGGATGCTTGCCGCTCGAAGGGAGACCGTTAGCCATGCGGTGGATGAAGTCCGGGTTACTGATTGCCACCGCCTTCGCTTGGCTCGTTCCCTTCGCACCCCTTGCTTTCGCGGAGGGCCTTAGCGCAAGGGAGTGCACTCCCCTGGTCATCACCAAGGAACGCGTGAAGCTTTTCTTCGAGGCTGCGCACGCGCCGATTGAGAAACTCGCGCCTCAGGTCTACCAACTCGCCGCGGATTCCGAACGCTGCCGGTTGGCTAGCGGAGCCGCCGCCTGCGGCCTGCCTGAAGAACCTCTGAAGAGCACCGGCCTGAAGCAGATTTTTCAGTATTACGTAAAACGGCCCACGGAAGAAGTTCTGGACCACAAGCAGATCGTGACTCACAAGAGCGTTTGGATTTGGCAGCCGTACGTGAACCAGCGCTGAAGAATCCCTGAGGCGGCCATGATTCCGGGCCTTGCCCTTGCCATACCACTCTGCCGCGGGGCGATTGCTAAAGCGCCCCGGCTGCGCCTTTTGCCTCTGATGTCACACGGTCTTTTCCACTGCCGCAGCGGCCGGAAATCGCGCCGGTTTTTCGCACCCCCTGCTTTGCAAATTCCGGATCCCGCGGGCAGCGGCGTGATTGATCCGCGCGTGGTCTTGCGGCTGCTGTACTGGGCGCGAAGAAATAATTGCCCTGCAAAGCTCGCTCTGGCAACGGCGTGGCAGGAATCCCGGATGTTCCTTCACCCGCCGGACGGCTCTTCGGGCGAAATCGGCATCATGCAAATTCTTCCTGGCCGTGCGGAAGCCGAAGGAGTGAGTCCGCGAAGTCTGCGCGATCCTGACGTGGACATGTGGTTGGGAACGAAGTTGCTAGCGCGGTATTACCGCGAGGAAGGGAGCGTCTCCCGTGCTGCGATGAAATACGTCGCCGGACCCGGCGTCTTTGACCATCGCTATGCCGCCGATGTGCGGGATTACATCGCCTGGTATTCCGAGTCCGTTGACGGCTACGCCAGCTACTTCGGGCGGTACGCCGGCTTCTGATACCGATTTGATGTCACACCTACTGAGAATTACAAATTATAGTGACGGACGCTACTGGTGCGCCGGTGTCACCACCGGCGTCTTTCGGCGCTGAGGACAGCGCCGCTACAATTATCGATGTCACTACCCAACTCTGGCTGTTGACGGCCAGGATGGGCGCTACCGCAAAAAGCCAGAACTTTGCATCGCCCCTTACTACTTTCTCTTCGCGGTCTTGGCAGGGGCGGGCGCTGGCGGCGCGGGTGGCGCGTACATCAGCGTCTGCATCGTGGGATCTGGAAGCTTATCGGCGTGCTTGAGCAGCAGTGCGACCTGCCACATCTGCTCCGTCGTAAGCCGGTCGCTGAATGCAGGCATCCCGGAAAGGCGGATGCCATTCTGGACCTTCCAGAAGGTTTCGCCCGGAGGGTCGTCCGTAACCATGTCTTTCCCTTGCAGCAGTTGAGGAGGCCGGGGAAACATGACGCCAGGAGTTTCCTTCTTGTTAACATACCCGTGGCATTCGGCACAGTTGTCCTTGTATACTTGAGCGCCAGCGAGATACGTCGATTCATCCGCGGCAATAGGAACAGTCCTAGGCATCACCTTATCCAGCCGCGCGTGCAGCGCAGTCTTTGCAAAATAATGCTCCAGCGGCATCGGCGGCTCGTTGGTGGCAACGGGAGCCGAACCCGAACGCATGTACATCCAAAATCCGAACGGTACTAACAGGATTCCTACGATTAGCCCTATGATAAAAGTCTTCATCCTTGCCCATAACCTCCCTCATGGTGTGTCCACGCGCAGCGGGACGTTCAAGAGCAAACAGCATCCCCCATTCCACCGGGTTTTGTCAATGTGATTTAGGCCGATCAGCTTGAAATCACGGTAGCCGACTCAAAGCTGCAAGGCGCACGCCTTTCCGGGTGAGATTCCATACAGGACGATATAAGCCGCAGACGGCCCTGTGCTGTCGCGCCGCTCTAAGAGTGGCGGAATCCGGCGGCTTATGTCGTTGTGTATAAGGCGCGCCAGAGAGGAAGCCGGTAGTGTCTCAGTTTGGCCTTTGTAGAGGCGAGTTCATCTCGCCACGTGGCGGCGTAAAGCCGCCTCACCCTTCAAACCGAGACATTACCAGGAGGCCGTCATGCCGGCCTAAAAAAAGAAAAGCCGGGCGCAAGGCCCGGCTTTTCGGCTGATGTCGAGTCGGTTTTACCAATCCACCTTCAACCCGAACTGAATCTGCCGGGCGTCCGTGGTTGTCGCATCGAGCTCGCCCGCTCCCGAAACCGGGGTTCCATTCTGGTTAAGGAAATAGTTGTTGTCGAGCGGAGATTGGAAATTAGTATGGTTTAAAACGTTGAAGAATTCGGCCCGGAACTGGATGTTGAAGTTTTCCGAAATCCTCTTCACCGGCATATTCTTGAACAGGGAGAAGTCGAAGTCCAAAAGGCCGGGACCGAACAGTTGATTGCGGCCAGCATTGCCCATGAGATTCATGCACGTGTTGGGTGTTGAGACGGCCGCGGGCTGGCATAACGCCGCGAACGATGCCGGGACAACAGGAGGCGCGAAGCAGTCACCGTGCGGGAAGTCGCTCGGGACGCCCGTCGCGTCATTTGCCACGCTTGACGTGCCGCATCCAATAGGGCGATTCGCGAAAGGCCAAGGGTCACCCTTCTGGCCGAGTGGGTCTCCACCTACAAAAGCGTCAAAAGGCGACCCCGTGCTCGCACTAAAGACCCCGCCGACCTCCCAGCCGCCCGCCAGCCAGTTTGCCGCCGAAGAGCTAAAGTTCGGTGTTGGGATATCCCAAACATAGTTAGCTACAAAATTCTGACCGATGTCAAAGTCACAGTTGCCGTGCCGGTAGGCTTGGGCGAACCAGAGCATGCTGGAACCGGCGTTCAGGTACGTATCGCCAATGGCGCCGGCGCTGCCATTATCAATACAGTGGCCCCATGTATAAGACCCTTGCGCCTGCAAACCGTGGCCCATGCGCTTAATGATTGACGCCTCAAGGCCATGGTAACTGGAGTTGCCGTACCAGAAAGTTGGGCGCTCCTGGCCGGTGTTCGGGTTAAGCAGAGTTCCGGAGCCCACGGGAAAGGGCCATAATAGGCCCGCGGCGGTCTGCTGCGGGAGAACAACATTGGCCTCATCCGCGCCGATCGACTGATGCACTCCGCGGGACCCCACATAGCCGATCATCACAGTCGTGTTCGCGGCGATCTCGCGTTGAATGTTTATGTTCCAGTTCATGGTGTAGCTGCGCGGCGGATTCTGGTCAGCATACTTCACCACAAGCCCCTTGAAATTACCAGGCGTTAACGTTCCGAGGAGGATCGGATACGCCCCTGTCGGGAACGATCCCGGATAGGCGGTAAGGCTGCTGGCGGTTTGCACTGCATATGGCCAGGAAAGAGACAAGCCGAGGCCATAAGTGTAAGGGAGCCCTTGGGCGTCGAATATTCCAAAGCCGCCCCGGATGGCCGTTTTCCCGGTCTTGAACGGATCCCACGAAAACCCAATACGCGGCTCAAAGTCTTTTGATGGGGTTGACTGCCACAGAGTGTTGACCGGAACCGGAACGCCGCCGTACAAATTCTTGACGACCTGTAAAGCGTTGTTGGCGTCCGTCGGCGGAGTCATATATTCATACCGCAAGCCCAGATTCACCGTCAGGTTCGAGCGCGCATGCCAGTCGTCTTGGATGTAACCTCCAAAAAGGCTATCCCGCGCGGCAATTTCTTTCGAGAAGGCCGGATTGAGCAGCAGGGCAAGCGTGGGCTGATCTTGCAGGAAGCCTGCCAACGATGGAAAAGAAAAGCTGCCATTTTGCCGGATTTTGGACGAGAGGTTTAACTCGATCCGCTCATACGCGAACCCGAACTTCACGTCGTGAGTTCCCCGGGTAAGAAACGCGTCGTCATAGAGCTGGGCGGAGTTCCCATGATGGAGAAAGATCGAGCCGGCGCCTAAGCCTCCGGGCATCCCTGCACCGATGCCTGGGAAGGTAATGATAGGGGCGAACCTCCCCGGAGCGGCGCCCAAGGCCGTGCTGTCCCCCAAGGGATTGATAGCGCTTACCGGCAGGTTCACAAGCCCGACGGTCCGGTTCCAGCCGAGGCGAAGTGAATTGACCAGGGTCGGGCTAAAGACGTGCGTTTCTTCCAGACTCGCCATCTGCCGTCTCGTGGCGATCTCATTCAAAGCAATGTTATACGAATCAGCTTGAGTCTGAGGCGCATTGTCAAAGAAGTAGCTACCCGCCAAGCTGTCTTTGTCGGAGAAACGCTGATCGGCTCGAACGGTAAAGAAGTTCTCGTCAAGGCTTGTCGCGCCCGCCCCGCTCTCAACGCAAAAATCCCCGCCGGGCTCGGTGGGGCCGTTGCACGCTGGCCAGAGGGCGAGGAAGGGCGCCACCTTGGGATCGATGGCAACAGTCGTGGGCGTGCAACCAGTCGTTCCAGGCTGCGAACAGAGTTGGCCGGCTTTGGCCGCAGGCGTGAGTACGCGATTGGAAAAAGGCACCGTCCTGCTTTGGCGGATGCTCTCGTAATCTCCGAAGATGAAAGTCTTGTCTTTCCTAATGGGGCCGCCTCCCGACGCGCCGAACTGGTTGCGCGCGAAAGGCAAAAGGTTAGGTTCGAAAAAGTTGCGCGCATCAAAGCTTTTATTACGCACGAACTCGTAGAGATCGCCATGGAATGCGTTGGTCCCGGACTTTGTGATGGCGTTAATCACAGCGCCGGACGTCCTGCCGTACTCAGCGCCATAGTCGGTGGTCAGCACGGAGAACTCTTGGATCGCATCCACGCCCAGCGTGACGCCCAGCACGCTGCCCGGCGACATGTTCGAGTAGTCGTTGATGCTGATGCCGTCCAAGCGATAGTTGTTCTCGCTGGGCCGGTGGCCAGCGTCGGTCAACTGGTCTCCGAAGCCTCGATTGCCGCGGCTCGACGTGCTATTGGCCGAGGCTTGGGTCCGGATAGCCGTGATTCCGGGCTGCAGCGTGGCGAGGCTAGTCCAGTCGCGGCCATTAAGGGGCAACTCCCGAACGGTAGTCGAATTCACCGTGGCGCTCAGCGTCGAATTGGCGAGTTGCACCAAGGGAGGCGCTGCCGACACGGTCACCTTTTGCGTTGTCTGCCCTACCGCAAGCGTGATGGGAAACGTTTGGGTGGCGCCCACAGTCAGCCTGATACCGGTCTGCGTCTGAGTTTTGAAACCGCGGACGGAGGTTGTGACATCATACATGCCCGGGATCAGATTCGGGACGGAATAGAGTCCCGCCGAATTTGTGGTCACATTGACGACAACGCCCGTTGCCTCATTCTTGACGGCAATGCTGGCCTTCGGAATGACCGCGCCGGACGGGTCTGAAACTGTCCCGATTAGCGTGGCGCCGGCCACCTGGGTATAAGTAGTTGGCGGCGCCAAGAAAATGACCGCCGCAACAAACAGGACTACGTAGCCAAAGAATTTTTTCGCCTCGCTACGAAAATTCACGGTCCACCTCCTCAGATGTACCCGAGCAGAAACGCTTCGCTGCCGGGAAATTGAAGATCCGCTCTTGTCCCTTCGATAAAGCCAGATATTAAGCCCTCGGACAGAACCTCAATCCAACTCGGCCACCATGTTGATAAGCGCCAGAATGTTGCGTATTAGAGCTTAGGAGAATAGGGGGAACCCGCTCCCCATAGGGGAGCTTACCCTCTTTCCCCTCAAGTGATGCGCGAATCATCCTTCGATTTCATCATAAATGTCAAGCGAAAAGTTTTTCGATAAGGTATTTATTTGGAGCGCCCGCGAAACCGCGCCGGAGGCCTTCAATGTCCGGGTTCGGAGCGCAGGCGCGACAGGAATAGAGAGACGGCCTGTTTATACTCGATCCGCGCATCATTGAATCCTTCTCCGTGGCGATGGCCGGGGAGGATTACGATCTGCTTCGAAGGGCTCGCTTCGTCGGAATAGAGCCGTTGAGCGATCCAGGGCGGCATGCGATCATCACCCCGAACCGCAACGAACAGAATCGGACGCGGCGAAATACGCCGGACGGATTTTTCGAGATCAAAATCGGAAGGATTGAAATGTGCTCGCCGTGCGGACCATGCAATGACCTCATTCGTAAGCGGAAAGCCCGGCAGCGGCGGAAACCACGGGTGGTGCAGCCGGATTATGCGAAGAATCTCGTAGTAGTTGCTCTTGATGACGCTGTCAAAAGAGAGAAAGGTGCTATCTGAAATAACAGCGTCCACATGGGGGTCTTCCGCCGCTGCCATAAGGGAGGCCGCAGCGCCCATCGAGACTCCCCACAAAATGACGGGATGTGGAGCTTTTTCCTGATCGAGAGCGTAGGCGGCAGCCTCCTCCGCGTCCAACCGCTCCCAATAGCCGATCGAACTGACTTTCCCGCCGCTTGCTCCCTGATGCCGGAAATCGAACAGAAGGCCGTCATAGCCCAATTGATGACCAAACTCCGCCATAGGCAGCATCTCAACCCGGCTGCGTTGAAAGCCGTGGCAGTAGATGATGGTCCCAAGCGGCTGGCCACCCTTGGGGACATTCGAGGGAACGTACCAGCCTTTCAGCCGGATTCCGTCGCGGGAGGTGAACTGAACGTTCTGAAACGGCATTCCGAAGGAGGCGGGGGTTTTGCCGTTGTTTGGATCAGGATAGCGGTAGCGGGACGTGGTAACGATGTTCGTCAAGAACCATGGGACCAATCCATACAAAAGAATGACCAGCAGAAGAATCAAAATTCCAGCTATCCACTTGATGACGCGCCAGAATCCCTTCTTCTCAGGAGCCAAGTCTGCTCTCCTCACGGTAATCAGAAATCGTCCGGACGGCTAGAAGCACAGGCAGGGGGGCCGGTTTCAAGCTCCGGCCCCTGAAAATAACATGTAGGAAAGTCCTGCTAAACCAGGACCCGATCGCTACAATTTTACCACCGCTGCGCTGAATATTCTCAACCGTTGCTGCAAAAACCCCGAGGAAAAATCCCAGCCCGGTGAGCGGGTCTACCGGTTGTATTTGGGCGTGATTCCCCGCAGCCGCTTCCATACAGCGTCACAGCGTGCGAGCGCAGCCGTTTCCAGACGTCCACTCTCGCAGGCGCGGATGTTTTCCTCCAGTTGCTCAAGCCGGAAAGCGCCGAGAATTACTGAATCCACCTGAGGCTGCGTGAGCAGCCATTGGAGCGACAGTTCGACCAGGGTTTTGCCTGTTTCGGCAGCGATCCCCTTCAATTCCTCGACCGCGGCGAAGTAGTCCTCGTGCCAGTAACGCTTCTGGTACATGGGATTGTTGTCGAAGCGGCCGCCCGCGATGGAAGTGCGCCTATCCGAATACTTGCCGGTCAGCAGGCCCCCCGCCAGCGGATTATACGGAATGATCGCCACTTCACAACGTTTGCAAAAGGGAATGTACTCCTCTTCGATGCCGCGGGCGAGCAGGCTGTACATGGGCTGGGAGACGTGAGGAGGCTTGTACCCTTCCTTCCGGCAGATACAGTGGATTTCCATCACCTGCCAAGCGGCATAGTTGGAAACCGCCGGATAGCGGACCTTGCCCGCGCGCACCAACTCATCCATCGCTGCGAGCGTCTCTTCGATGGGCGTTTTGTTATCTGGCCGGTGGAGATAGTAGAGATCAACATAGTCGGTCCCCAACCGCATCAGGCTGGCATCGATGGCTTTGTGGAGGGCGGCGCGCGAAATGCCGCTTTCGTCCGGTCCGTCACCCATCTTGTTGCATACCTTGGTGGCCAAAATCACTTTCTCCCGCCGCCCGGCCAGCACCTTGCCCAGAATAATTTCCGACTGGCCGTCGTTGTAGGAGTTGGCGGTGTCAAAAAAGTTGATCCCTGCTTCCAGGCAACGATCCACCATGAGGCGAGCATCGGCTTCGCCGGTTTGTGAGCCGAAGGTCATGGTCCCGAAAGCCGCCCGCGAGACCTTCAGGTCCGTGTGTGACAACGTGCGATATTCCATAATCCAATCACCTCCGGATGATTGCCAACATTTCGTTTCACCGCAGGCGAGCAACGCGCCCGGCCGGCATCGGCTCACGGGAACAGGTCACCGCTACGATAACGGCGGCAATTCAAGGCGAGCCTTATATTCAACGCCAGGCTTGCCACGGACGATGCGCCCGACGAGCCAGAACTTCTCTCTCTGCTTTTTGAGGGCGGCTGCGACATTCTTGAGATTCTTCTCATTAACCACCAGTAACATGCCGAGGCCCATGTTGAACGTGCGCAGCATCTCGTCTTGCGGCACGCGCCCCATGCGCGCGATCAAGTCGAAAACCGGCAGCACCGGCCAAGCTCCAAGCGCAACCTCCGCCTTGCAACCGGAGGGAAGGATGCGCGGCGTATTATCCGTAATTCCGCCGCCGGTGATGTGAACCAATCCGTTCAGCCAGCCCTTTTCGAGCAGCGGCCACAGCGCGGGACCGTAGCACCGGTGGGGCGCTAGCAGCTCTTCACCGAGCGTGCGCCCGATATCCGGAACGCGCCGCGTGAGCTTCAAGCCGCCGCGCCCGTCGAGCAGCGCCTTGCGAGCCAGCGAATAACCGTTCGTGTGCAATCCCAGGGAAGGCAGCCCCAGGATGTAGTCACCGGGCTGGATGCGGCTTCCATCCACGATCCGGCTTCGCCGCACCCAACCCACAATGCACCCTGCCAGGTCATATTCGTGCGGCGGATAAAACCCGGGCATTTCCGCCGTCTCCCCGCCGATCAGCGAACAGCCAGTCTCGCGGCACGCGCGCGCAATGCCTTCCACGATCTCCTCCACTACGCTCGCGCGCAACTTCCCGGTGGCGAGGTAATCCAGAAAAAAAAGTGGGGCCGCGCCGTGCACGGCAATGTCATTCACGCAGTGATTCACCAGATCCGCGCCCACGGTCCGATGGCGGTTGAGCGCGAAGGCGATTTTCAACTTGGTGCCTACGCCGTCCATGCTGGCCACCAGCACCGCGTCACGCGGCATGCCGCCAAGCCCGTAAAATCCGCCGAATGCGCCGACCTCACCCAGCACGCGGGAGTTGAACGTGCGCCGTGCGAGCTGCTTTATGCGGGATTTGGCGCGGCTGGCGGCGGCAAAATCAACGCCTGCATCTTTGTATCGCATAAGGGATCGTATCAAAACGGAAGAAACCACGGATCACGGCGTTGGGGTTCGCCGGACGGCACAAGGATGTCGCACTTTCAATATGGATTCTTGAAGACTTTGCCGATTCTGGACCAGCGAGTCCTCTGGACAAAGTTCACCAGGATGGAACCGTCAAACCGCAACCGCCCCTCCACACTGTCGTCCAACCAATCTTTACTCGGGGCGTTGTACGACCAATAGACGAAGAACGGTTCACCGACGACGTTCTTCAAAGGAACGAAACCCCAGAACCGGCTATCCGATGAGTTGTCCCTGTTATCCCCCATCACGAAAAGAAAGCCCTTCGGCACGTGCAACCCGTCGGACTGAATATATTCTGGCATCCGGCGCTCCCAAACTGGGTCCAGTCCCCAGGATTCTGGCAGGGCTTCGATCTCACTCACCGGAGGTGGAAAGTTATCGCGTAGGGGAAAGATGCCGGAGTCGCTGTGCCGCACATAAGGCTCGTCAAGGAGCTTACCGTTCAAATAAACCTGCTTGTTCACTACTCGCACCACATCCCCGCCCTTGCCGATCACGCGCTTCACGAACATCTCGGAGGGATTGCGCGGATACCGGAAGGCGACGATGTCCCCACGATGGATTTTCACTAAGCGCGGCACGCGCAAGGAAGTGTAAGGCACCCTGGGACCGTAAAGCAGCTTATCCAGGAAGACGTGATCGCCGATCAATATCGTGTTCTTCATCGAGCCCGTGGGAATCATGGTAGCCTCGCCCACGAACGTGCGGATGCAGAAGACGCCGACCAGAATAATCAGCAGGGAACGGACCGTTTCCCAGGCTCCTTCACCATTCCTTTTGGGTCGCGAACCTTCGGGTAACGAAGCCGGCCGTTCCGAGGCGGAGCTGGTCTCGATTTCGGGCGCTGGCATGGATTCCATAGGCTCTCAGGCTCTCAGCCTCTATGGCGAAGCGCGATCAGAGGCTCCTGGATGGCGGTAGGATAACTGGCGGTATAACAGGCCATGCAATAGTGGCCGTTGAGGTCACCCACCGCTTCGCGCAATCCTTCGAGTGACAGATAGCCGAGCGTGTCCACTTCGATGTACTGGCGGATTTCTTCCAGCGTGTGGGTCGCGGCAATAAGCTCACGCCGCGTCGGGGTATCAATGCCGTAAAAGCAGGGAGAGATCGTGGGCGGGCAACTGATGCGCATGTGAACTTCGCGCACCCCGGCTTCCCGGATGATGCGTACGATCTGCCGGCTGGTGGTTCCGCGAATGATCGAATCATCCACCAAAACGACGCGTTTGCCCGCCATCAGGCTGCGCACCGGGTTGAGCTTCAGCTTCACTCCGAGATCGCGGTTAGCCTGCGTGGGTTCGATGAAAGTGCGCCCCACATAGTGATTGCGAATCAGGCCAAGTTTCAAAGGAATTCCGGATTCCTCGGCAAACCCAATCGCCGCCGGAACACCCGAATCCGGCACGGCAACCACTATATCCGCCTCGACCGGATGCTCGCGGGCCAGCAACCGGCCCAGCCGCTCGCGGCTTTCCTGCACGGAACGGCCGAACACCACGCTGTCCGGCCGCGAAAAGTAGACGTGCTCAAAGACGCACTGGGCCGGCCGGGCGGGCGGTGAAAAGCGTAGAGAGGTCACGCCCCGGCTGTCCAGGATCACCATCTCGCCTGGCTCCACGTCACGAACGTAGGTGGCGTTGATCAAGTCAAAGGCGCACGTCTCAGAAGCCAGAACCCAGGAACCATTCAGACGCCCAAGCGAAAGGGGCCGGAACCCGCGCGGATCGCGAATGCCGTAAATGCTGTCCTTAAATAGCGCCACGAGGGAATATGCGCCCTCCACGCGGTCGAGCGCATCGGCCAGAGACTCTGGAATGCCCGTCTGTTTCGAGCGGGCGAAGAAGTGCAAGATGACTTCCGTATCGCTGGTAGTCTGGAAAATATCACCTCGGCTCTCTAGCTCCCGCCGGATGGCTGACGCATTCACAAGGTTGCCGTTGTGCGCCAGCGCCACCTGTCCCTTCTGGCAACTCACGGTAAGCGGTTGGGCGTTGCGCAAGCCCGTATCGCCGGCGGTGGAGTAGCGCGTATGGCCGATGGCCATGTGTCCGGCCAATTTCTCAAGAACCGCGGCGTCAAAAAGCTCGTTCACGTGGCCCATGCCTCTGTGGCAATCAATGCTCCCACCGTCCGAAACGGCGATTCCAGCGCTTTCCTGGCCGCGGTGCTGCAAGGCATATAGGCCGAGGTGCGCCATTTTAGCTGCCTGCGGATGGCCGTAAATGGCAAAGACTCCGCAATGATCGTGAAATTTATCGTCGTCAGGCCCGAGGGCCGGAAACAAGCTAAGTCCCGGTAAAGGCATAGACTTTTGATTTTGAAGAGAAGAGGGCGGGTCCTTCTGTGCTGGTGGATGCACTAAAAAATCCTTCGCATCTTCGGTCTTAATATTCCAAGCGGCAGAACCGCCGCGGCCGGAGTTCACTGCTCCTCTATTGTGACGCGAACGTCAAGGCTCCGCAATAGCTTTTCCCCTGTCACCGAAGACTCCGCACGTCAGCTCCTTACCCAACCCGCTAACACCCATGTTATCATGCGTTCTCTGCCGGAATGGCGCGTGCGCTGTTGGCCGTTTGCCGCCGGCTACCCAGGGTTCACCACCACCATCGAGGGAAATTGCGCGAACAGCTCCCTGCTCGCCTGTATGGGGCGCGCAACGTGAGAAGGGTCCGGTGCTCAAGTGACTTTCGTCAATAGTGCGGCTCGCGAGATCAACTGCAAGATCGTTTACTACGGTACCGGGTTGGGCGGCAAGACCACCAACTTGCATTGGATTTTCGATCATATGGGACACCAAGACGGCGAAAGGATGCTGTCACTTTCCACTGAACACGACCGCACGCTTTTCTTCGATTTCCTTCCCGTCGATCTCGGCAAGGTTCGGGATTTCAAGATCCGGTTGCATCTTTACACCGTCCCCGGCCAGGCATCCTACCACGCCAGCCGCAAACTGATCCTGCGCGGCGTAGACGGCGTAGTATTCGTAGCGGATTCTGCGGCAGAGCGCATGGACGCCAATCTAGAAGCGCTCGAAGATTTGGAACGAAATCTCCGGGAAGTGAATGCGAATTTCCTTCGCCTGCCCTACGTGCTGCAACTCAACAAGCGGGATCTCCCGAATGCGCTTCCCGCCGCGGAAATGAAAGCTCATCTTATGCGCAAAAATGAACCAGTTTTTGAAGCCGTCGCGAATCAAGGCGTGGGCGTGCTTGAAACCTTGAAGGGGATCGGGCGTCTGGTGTTGGCGAAGGCAAAAAAGAGTTGATTCAGCACCTTGTTTTTCACACTCGGATATACTATATATGTATCCTCTAAAAAATAATGAGCCGTCCGGACTGGATGTGCCATGCGCATTCTGGTAGTAGAAGACGAGCGTAGAGTGGCGAGCTTCATAGCGCGAGCCTTGCGCGAAAACGCCTACGCCGTGGATGTCGTCGAGACGAGCGAGAGAGCTCTGGCTATGGCCGAGAGTACCGTCTACGACGTGATCCTACTTGATGTTCGCCTGCCCGGAATGAGCGGCGTGGAGGCTTGCCGCACGCTACGCCGGAGAGGCGTGGAAACGCCGATTCTCATGCTCACGGCCCGCAGCTTGGTCGAACAGCGCGTGGAAGGATTGGATGCCGGCGCGGATGATTACATGGTCAAACCCTTCGTCCTGGCGGAACTTTATGCGCGCATCCGCGCCCTGATCCGCCGCGGCTTTAACCAGGAAGACGCGAGCTTGCGATACGCCGACCTGGAACTGGACCGGCACCGCCGCCGCGTCCGGCGCGGCCCGGTGGAGATCGCCCTGACTTCCAAGGAATACGCGGTGCTTGAGTTCTTGATGTTGCGAGCCCCCCATCCCGTGACGCGGAGCGAAATCGTCGAGCACGTCTGGGACTGCCACTTTGACAGCGAAACCAACCTGGTTGAGGTATACATCAACCGCCTCCGGCAGAAGATCGATCAGGACCATCCGGCAAGACTAATCCACACGCTGCGCGGAGTGGGTTACCTTCTCGAGCTGCGGGAAGAGCGCATGGTGGATGAGCGCCAGCTTCGAGCAAGGGTTTGACGCTTCCATTGCCTTTTGCGCCCGACCTCTGAGCAGGAATCTTCAACCTCTGTCTGTTTCCCACACGCCGCCGTTAATTGGCAGTTCCGGCAGACGTAGCGATTAAGGAGAGCGGTTAAATGGTGACATCGGCCTCTGTAGCGCAGCTCTACGGGCAGCGAGCGGAGCCGGTCGCAGACCGGCGCTACAGCCAGAAGGGCCACCAATTAACCGCTCTCCTCAGCATATTGGCTTGTTAAATATGGCCGGGCGCACGTTCACAGTTGCCAATCAGATCACGACGCTGAGGCTAATTTTCGCGCCTCTCTTTGCCATTCTCGCCATCAACGGCCATTATCAAGGGGCGCTCGCCGTCCTGGCGGTGGCGGCCATCTCCGACATGGTTGATGGCTTTGTGGCGCGATGGTTCCACCAGCAGTCATCTCTGGGCATCGCATTAGATCCGATCGCCGACAAGCTCTTGATGACCACCGCATACCTGGTGCTCTCGTTCCGCGGGGCTTTGCCTTGGTGGCTCACGATCATCGTGCTCAGCCGGGACGCGGGCATTGTGATGACTGCGCTGCTCATCAGTCTGGTTTCTGGCTACAGACCGATTCCTCCTACACTGCTCGGAAAAGCCTGCACCGCCGCGCAAGTGGCCGCAGTGCTGGCGGCGGTCAGCGACCGGGCGCACGTGGCATTCATTTTTCCTGGCGTGGTTCACGCTTTTGTTTACCTTGCGGGCGCATTCACCATCGTTTCCGGCATCCACTATCTTATTATCGGCCGCCAACGCTTTGATCAGCGTCCTGAAGACCGCCCCACCCCTTAAATTCTTCTACTGTGTTCGCTTTCCCGTGTAGTGACTCAGTTTGCCGTAGTAGCGCCGACCTTCAGGTCGGCATTTTGAAGGCTGTGCCGGGCTGAAGCACGGCGCTACAAAACCAAAATGAGTCACTACCAGCCGCCGGCAGCGCTGTGCTCGTCCAGAATGATTAGTGACACTCTTGGTAGAGTGTCACTATGCAGATCAAAGGCTTAGGAATGCCCCGCTCCAGGTACCTGGAGC
>NFUN01000105.1 GCA_002197525.1 Acidobacteria subdivision 13 bacterium RH2 MAG17b
ACCCGGTTTTCCTTTGGCGCGAAGGCTCAGCCTTCGCGCCAAAGGAAAACCTTAATGAACGCGTTTTCGCGCCCGGAAAGCCACAGGCTTTCCGCACAGCGGGGCGGCACAGCCGCTTCCCACACCGGAATGTGCGGTGCCCTGGTCATAGACCGCCGCTACAGCCGCAGCCTTCAAGATGCCGGCCTGAAGGCCTGCGCTACGGCAAACTGCGCCACTGCCAATTGAAACAACGAGATGCCACTATTCAGCTTATACCGCTCAGGAGCGGCGATGCAGCGCGGTTTGCAAGGCCTGGCTTGCGATGACCGAACGGCTTCCGTGATAGGCTTGGGCAAGGTCTTCCGGCGGGTGCTGTGATGATTCGTGGCATCGTATTTATTCTATCGATTGCTGGCTTCGCGAATGCCTGCTACTTTACGCTCGCCTATTACGGCAAGGTGCGGGGCGTGCGGTGGATTCCTGCGGCGCTGTGCGCTCGCGACGGCTCAAGCTGCTTGACGGTGGTTCAAACTCCTTATGCGCGCGTTTTGGGTCCGCCGAATTCGCTGCTTGGCGTTATTTATTATTTATTGGTTGCGGCGTGGGCGCTCGCAGAGCCTGCGGGGACCGGCTGGCTCATCTTGCTGTTGGCGATGAGCGCAGCGGCTGTGGCGCTGGGAGGGCATTTGATCTACGCGCTGCGGCACAAGCTTCATGTTGACTGTCCGCTGTGCTACGCCGCCCACGCGGCGAACGCTGCGCTTTTCGTCATCCTGCTGGACGTGTGCTTGCGCGCCGGGCGCTGAACGGGTCACCGCCCGGTGTTTACGGCGGTGCGCTCGGGAGGAACGGCCCTCTTCGATCCCGCCGCCTGGGCTTCGAGTTCGGTCATGTCAAGGATAATCACGCGGCGCAATTGCAGGCGCAGGATGCCGCGATCGACGAACCGGCGCAGGTTGCGCGAGACGAGGTCCCGCACCGTGCCGATTTCGGCGGCGATTTCCTGGTTGGTTTCCTGAAGTGGAAACTCGATGCCTCGCCGCGTGCGTACGCCGTCCCGCAGCGCGCGGTCGCGCAAGAAGCGGGCAAGACGATGGCTGACTTCCTTGAGCGAGAGCTCTTCCACCAAGGTTGTGAGATAGCGGAAGCGCCACGCGAGGCTACGAATCACCGCGAACGCTACTTCCGAGTTGCGGCGGCACAAATCCAGAAATTCACGCTTGGGAAGAAACAGAAGGGTGGAATCTTCAGCCGCCGCCGCAGAGGCCGGGTAATTTCCTCCATCGAATACGGGCAGCTCACCCACCGTGGAGCCGGCGCGGTCTATGCTCAGCACCTGCTCGCGCCCGCTGTCGGCCATCTTGAGGACCTTGATCGCGCCGGACCGCACCACGAACAACCCTTCGCACGGATCGCCTTCAGCAAACAGCAGCTTGTCCTTAGCCAGCTCGCGCAGGTTGCAATGGGCGGCTAGAGACTCGAGCTCCTTTGCCGGAAGCACAGCGAAAAAGGCGACGCGGCGCAACGTCTCAATGGGATCGAGAGAAGACATAGACTTAATCCTAAGCCGGTCGAGCAAAGCGGGCAAGCCGCCCGCGGCGGCAGCGGTTACAAAGCAGTGGGAAATGCCGGGATAGGGCGGAGCAGATCAATGGCCGTCATGCCGCACGGTGGCAAGTAGTGCTTGCCTGAACGCCGAAGTGATTGAAACCAGGACCAGCGGCCGGAGGCCGCTGCCACAACACCGCGACCTGGCTTTTCGGTAGTGACTCATTTGGGTTTTGTAGCGCCGGGCTTCAGCCCGGCACAGCCTTCAAAATGCCGACCTGAAGGTCGGCGCTACGACAAACTGAGTCACTACCGGCTTTTCTCGAGGCTTGCCATGAAACCCTGTTCAATGTTAATCACTGGTACAGGCTTCATTTTCAAGTATTTTCGTAACAAGGAGCAACATGAGTCAGGCACAATCTGCCCGTAGCGCATCCTCGAAGGGGCGTCTCGCAACGCGCCGAACGGTTCGCATCGGCATCATCGGGCTCGGCACGGTCGGGACGGGAGCGGTTCGGGTGTTGACCGAGCACCAAAGCGAAGTCGAGCGGCGCTTGGGCTGCAAGCTGGAGCTTAAAACCCTCTGCTCGCGGAGCATCCATCGCCGCGACCTTTCCTGGCTGCGGCGGCCCGTTGAGCTTGCCACGGACTGGCGAGAGGTGGTCCGCGACCCCGAGATCGATATTGTCGTAGAGCTGGTTGGAGAGATTTCGACGGCGCGCGCCATCGCACTGGCCGCGCTGGCCGCCAGCAAGCACGTCGTCACCGCCAATAAGCAGTTGGTGGCCGAGCACAGCATGGACTTGGTGGAGCGCGCCCGCGCGGCAGGGGTTAGCCTGGGCATTGAAGCGTGCGTGGCCGCCGGAACGCCCATCCTGCACGCGATCCGCGAGGGGCTGGCGGGCGAGCACTTCAGCGCGGTCTACGGCATTCTGAATGGGACGACCAATTATATCCTGACGGAGATGGAGCGCCGAGGCTGCGATTACAGCGAGGTGCTGGCGGAGGCGCAACAAAAGGGTTATGCGGAGCCTGACCCTACATTCGACGTGGAGGGCTACGACGCGCGCTATAAAATCGCCATCCTCGCTATGCTCTGTTTCGGCCAGGCGGTGGCCGTGCAAAGCATTCCAGCCGAGGGTATCACGCGCATCGAGCCAGTGGATTTCGCGTATGCCCACCGCCTGGATCGCACGATACGGCTTATTGCAGCGGCGCGCCGCGCGGCCAGAGGCCATATCGAGATATTCGTCCGTCCGATGATGATCCCTCGCTCGGCGCAGCTAGCCGCCGTGACCGGAGCCATTAACGGCGTGCTGCTCGCGGGCAATAAAGGCGGCAACACGATGGTCACGGGGCCGGGCGCAGGCGGCGAGCCGACCGGAGTAGCCATTCTTTCCGACATCGTGCAGATCGCGCGGGCCATCGTAGCCGGCTCAACCACGTCTACGCCTCTCGGCTACATGGACTGGCATCCGGCCCGAGCCGCTTCCTCAGCGGATAACGAGATGGCGGCTTACTTGCGGCTCGTGGTACGGGACCGGCCCGGCATCCTGGCGCGCGTCTGCGCGATTCTGGCCCGGCATCGCATCAACATCGACTCCGTGCTTCAGGAGCCTGCCCACTCCAAAAAGAAGTTGCCGTTCGTGATGACGCTCGAACCCGTCAAGGAAAAGCAGATCACGCGCGCCGTGGCGGAAATCGCGCGCCTGCCTTTCATGGCCCAGCCGCCCCTCATGCTCCCCTTTGCAGAGCTGCCGTAAGCCGCCTGAAGAACACCGGCACAAGAGCCCCTCACGCACCGGCTGCCAGCAGTATCGGCAGCGAGGGAACAGCCAAGCTGTTCCGCCAGCACCCACACGAAGAGCACGGCATAGCCGTGCTGCATCACGAATTTAAGAGCGTCGTGCATCATGATTTACAGCGCTCTCCTGGACAAATCCCCTGGGATTACAAGCGGCAGCTTTCGGCTGCGCGCCCGTCTGCAATAGATGTTTGATGCACCAGGAGCACGCTTGATTCCATATTTGCGCAGCATGATTTGAGAGGCGTGGTGGTTGGCGCATCTAATCGCGCTGTTTGCGATGTTTGCGGGCCAAACGGCGTGCCTCAGATGCCACGTAACGGCGCAGTTCTATCTCTCCCGTGAATCCCAGCTCCATTTTGCAGGAATTAGTGGATTTTTCACCCTCTGTGGTGAATGTCGTTTGTGGGACCTATAATGAAGACGCTAACTGCGCAGAGAGTTGTGTGATGGGATTATTTGAACCGCAGGCCGGAATCGCTGATGCCGTGGATGCCGGACGGCCGCTTGCCGACCGCATGAGGCCAGAGACGCTGGAGGAGTACGTGGGCCAGGCGCATCTGCTCGCTCCCGGCAAACCCTTGCGCAGCAGGATCGAGCACGACGATGTGACGTCGATGGTCTTGTGGGGACCGCCGGGTTCCGGCAAGACGACGCTGGCGACGGTGATCGCCCGCCGCACGCGAGGCGATTTCGTGAAGTTCAGCGCGGTTCTTTCCGGCGTCCGCGAAATCCGCGACGTGATGGCCGCCGCGGAAAAGGGCCGGGCGTATGGCCGGCGCACCATCCTTTTCATCGACGAAATTCACCGCTTCAACAAGGCGCAGCAGGACGCCTTCCTACCCTACGTTGAGCGCGGAGATGTCACGCTGATCGGCGCCACCACGGAAAACCCGTCGTTTGAAGTCAATTCCGCGCTGCTCTCGCGCGTGAAAGTGTACGTGCTCTCGGCGCTCTCGACGGACGAAATTGAGACGCTGCTCGCGCGCGCCCTCAAGGACGAGCGGCGCGGCCTTGGCCGGGAACGCGCGGTGGTCACAGACGCCCAGCTCCGGCAGATCGCCATCTTTGCCAACGGCGACGCTCGCGCCGCCTATAACACGCTGGAAACCGCTGCGGCTGCGGCTCCTCGCGACGCGGAGGGCCGCGCCGTGGTGACCGACGCGCTGATCGAGGACGCCATTCAGCGCAAGATGCTGCTGTATGACAAGGCGGGCGAGGAACACTACAACCTGATCTCGGCGCTCCACAAGTCGGTGCGGAATTCCGATCCGGACGCCGCGCTTTACTGGCTGGGGCGGATGCTGGAGGCCGGCGAGGATCCGCTCTATATCGCCCGGCGGCTGATTCGCATGGCTTCGGAGGATATCGGGCTGGCGGAACCCGGCGCGCTGGAGCTGGCCGTGGCTGCGATGCAGGCGGCGCATTTCGTGGGTCCGCCGGAGGGAAACCTGGCCCTGGCGCAGGCCGCCGTCTACATGGCTTTGGCCCCGAAATCGAATGCGCTCTATACCGGCTACGGGCGGGTTACCGACGACGTGCGGAAGACCATTGCTGAGCCCGTCCCATTGCATTTGCGCAACGCGGTGACGGGCCTGATGTCGGACATCGGATACGGCAAGGGGTACGAGTATGCGCACGACGCGCCCGATCGCCTGACGTCCATGACGTGTCTGCCCGAGGCGTTGAAAGACCGCCGCTACTACTCCCCAACAGACGAAGGCTTTGAAAAGCGGCTCAAAGAGAAGTTGGAGACGATTCGCGAATGGAAGCGGCGGCAGGAGCGCAAGGGCTCAGATCCCGTGCGAAAACCATAGCTGCCACGGCGCTAGAGCCGGGCGCCGCTTCAGTTGGAGTGGACGAGCTAATATACGGCCGTCGCCTCAATTTCAACCATCATCTCGGGGTCAACGAGACCTTGTACGCCAACGAGGCTGGTGGCCGGATGGATTTCGCCAAAGAGTTCGGCGTGCGCTTTGGCCACGTCTTTCCAGCGGTCAATCTGGGTGAGGTAGATGCGGGTTTGAACCACATGCTCGAGGCCCAGGCCCAATCTCTGCAGGGCGCTTTCAATGTTGCGAATCGCCTGGACAGCTTGGGCATAAGGGTCTCCGGGCGCCAACACCTTCCCCGAGGGATCCGTCCCGGTGGTTCCCGAAACATAGACCACGTCGCCAGCCTGAACGGCGCGGGCGTATCCCACCAGAGGCTCCCAGGGCGTTCCCGAAAAAGTTTTATTGCGCTTGATTTTCATGAGTATCTCCTGTCGATTGACCTCTGGACTATCCCCCGGATCGCCGGACAGTCCCGGCGCGTTGAGTTTAGGCTATATGAATGCAACCAGCCCGGCGCCGAGGCTCCCGTTCGGGGCGCTCGGGGCTTGATGAGTACGTTACAGTTCCTTTTCAAAATACCGGCGATGCGTGCTGGCGGCAAGCGCCAGTCTTCGCCGGCGCCTCGCGAGGGCTTCGCGGTAGCGGCGGCGCTCCTCGGCAGTGCGCGGGACGAGCGCGGGAACGGGAGCCGGCTTGCCGGAAGCATCGAGGGCAACGTAGGTGACAAACGCCGAGCTGGTTTGGCGGCGTTCGCCGGCGATGTAATCTTCGAGGTAGACGTTCACTTCCACTTCCATCGAAGTGCGGAACGCACGCGTGACGAAGGCGCGCAGAATGATGATCTGGCCGATGCGGACGGGATGCAGGAAGTCGAGCGAATCCACCGAAGCAGTTACGACGTGCGCGCGCGCATGGCGATGAGCGGCGATGGCGCCTGCGATGTCGATAAGATGCATCACTTTGCCCCCCAGGATCGTGCCGAGCGCGTTGGCGTCGTTCGGAAGAACCACTTCCACCATTTCCACCTGGGATTGCTCGACCGTTCTTACAGGCGCTTTGGGCATGGTCAACTCGTGAAAGCCAGACTCTATAGATGCTGCGGACAGGATTTATGGTGAAACCATATTGGGCCGCGCTGCCCACGGAGCGGCACGCTATCCGAATGCAAGCGCGCACCGGGCCGGGCCGGGCTGAAGCTCTTTTGCCTTTCGCATCCCGGCTGCCTATACTATTGTAATTGATGCCGTTGGTGCAACTTTGATCCGGGAGCCGCCGCTGGCTCCCCTGGGAAAACATCCCAATTACTATTGTATCCGATCCCGAAGGTTTTGATGGACACAACACGGATTGAATTTCTAGAACGCGCACTGGAAGCTGATCCCGAAAACGCATTTGCGCGCTACGCGCTGGCGTTGGAGCTTGTGGGCTCGCCGCGTCCGGAGCAGGCATGGGAGCACTTCGAGTATCTGCTCGCGCACAATCCTGGCTACGCCGCGACGTATTTTCAGGCGGGGATGTATCTGGCCAGGCAGGGCCGGTGCGCCGAGGCGAAGCAAATCTTCGAGAAGGGCATCGAGGTTACCGGGAGGCAGGGCGACCAGCATGCCCAAAGCGAATTGCAGGCAGCGTTGGACGGACTAGTCGAAGCCCTTTAGAGTCTGTGTGAAAACTGCGGCTGTAGCGGCGGTCTGCGACCGCCGGTCTTGATTTTTCAATAGCTTCGGCGCTCATAGAGCGCCGCACCA
>NFUN01000106.1 GCA_002197525.1 Acidobacteria subdivision 13 bacterium RH2 MAG17b
AACGTTGCGCACCGCGGTCACTTCTCGCGGGTGATTTGATCGACGGCGGCGCCGGGGGGAGGCGCCCGACAGGGGGCCGGGTGAGGGGGCGAGCGGGGGTAGCGCGGACCCGGTTTGTCAGTCCGTTCAAGCATTCCCGCAAAAGAGCCGCAAAGAGCGCGTCTGCGCTATGCCTGCTTCCTGCACACACCCCGAAAAGTCTGTGTGAGAACTGCGGCTGTAGCGGCGGTCTGTAACCAAAGCTTGTCCAAATTACGGTCTGCCTTTCGCGAAGTGTTCTGCGGCTGCGCCGCTTCCCACACCGGAATGTGCGGTTAATTTGGACAGCCCTGGTCTGTGACCGCCGGTTTTTATTGTTCAATAGCTTCGGCGCTCATGGAGCGCCGCTACAACTCAAAAACCACAGTTTTCACACAGCGCTTGCCCTTTCCGTGCGTCCCACGCGCGGCTATTCATGTCACACCGCTTCGCGGTGGTTATTTTCTTGCGGGCCGTGAATTCTATTTCGCAGTAGCAAATTATTGCTATTGCTTGCCCATCTGCCGGTCCGCCCCGCGTAGCCACGGCACGGTTTGCGTGCCGGGGATTCTTTTGAACTTGCCAATGTGCACCTTATATGGTACATGTACTCTATAAGGTACAGCATGGTAGAGGACCCGCAGCCGCAAAAAATCCCGTTGATCTTCTTCCGTACGGGGGCCGGGAGCGAGCCTGTGCGGGAGTGGCTGAAGGGATTGCCGGAAGCCGAGCGCCAAGCCATAGGGAAAGACCTGTTGCGGGCGCAATGGCGGTGGCCGGTGGGTATGCCACTTTGCCGCGCGTTGGGGAACGGTCTGTGGAAAGTCCGGACGGACCTGTCGGCGAAGCGCGCGTGCTGCTCTGCCTTTACCGTGGGCGCCTCGTCGCACTGCACGGGTTTATCAAGAAAACGCGGGCGACGCCGGGTGAGGATTTGGCATTGGCGCGCAAGCGCCAGAAGGAGCCAGAAGGAGTTGAACCGATGAGCAAGAAGCATATGGGTTCGAGCATCGATGATTTCCTCAAGGAGGAGGGCATCTTTGAAGAGGCGCAAGCGCAGGCGATCAAGGAGGTCGTCGCGTGGCAGCTCGCTCAGGCCATGAAAAAGAAGAAAATATCCAAGTCGCGCATGGCTACGCTCCTGAAAACAAGCCGCACGCAGGTTGACCGGCTGCTTGACCCCAAAAACGACATTACGCTTTCAAGCCTGCAGCGGGCGGCGACCATGGTAGGACGCCGGGTGATGATCGAGCTGGTGTAAGACGGCATAGATGCGCACGCCAGCATGGAAGCGTGTAATCATGTTTTACCGTGCGGGATAACTCTTCAGCGAAAATCCGGCGCATGAAAAACGGCATTGGGAATTTCACATCGTGTGTGCGGCAGTGTCCGCACCGCCGCATTTCGGCTTTCCCCGACGGTGTTGAGGCAGGCGCCGGGCGGCGCTACAACGCGGCGGCGAGCACTATATTTTGCGAACGTCAATAAGTATGGCCGCCGGGAAACGGGAGATGCTAGCGCGGACCCGGTTTGCCAGGTCCGCGGCCTTTCCTGGCTGCTTCGATCATGCGTTGCGAACGGTAGGGGTACGGCTTGCCGCACCCTCACCATTTCCGAATGCCTAATAGGGTAGGGCAAGCCCTAGCCCTACGTTCCCTCCCGTTGGGAAGTCCTGGAGACGATAGAATACATCCCCATGAATCCAATGCGGCATGATTTGGTGAAGCGTGCGGAGGAATGGAAAGGGCCGGAAATGAATCGGGTGCGACGGCCTGCCAATGAGAACACCTGCATCTGAGGGAAGAAGCCACAGCACAGGTCTTGTATCTTTACGCGCGTCGTCATAATGTCATATAACCATTGGTATGGATCACGCGGCGGAAGGGGCGATTCTACGATGCAGGTAGTAGATGCCGAGCTTTCACAGAAAACCTCCGGCCTTTCCTTCAGGCGGAGTCCGTTAGGGCCGGAACAGGAATTGATCGAATGGTTCCTGGGGCAACCCCTCAGCATCCCACCGGGCTACCGGGCGACCGTCTTCCGCGAACCCCGCCTACCTTCCGGATTCCCCGACCTCGTAATCGTCATCTGGAAGGAATCCGTAACGTGGAGCTGGACTCCTCCCCGCGCTGCCCTCACTACTTTTGGATCTGAGGCTGATGCACCTACTGGCTGCTACCGGCCCTCAAACGGAGCGCGAGTTGGAATCAAAATTCTCGACCAGTATGGCGAAAAACCTAGCGCGATTGGTCGGAGCCGCTATGATTCGCAAGTCTCGAAGGGGGTGGCAGAACCGTCCCCTCAGTGCCATCTTCGCCGCCACGCGCATCGTGGCAGTGGAGGCGAAAATTAGGGATTGGCGGAAGGCACTTGAACAGGCGCACTTGAATACGTGGTTTGCTTCGCAGTCCTGCGTACTCGTACCAAAGATTTCCCGCAACAGCACCATGCTCCAGGATGCGCAGGAACTTGGAGTGACCGTTCTCACACAACAGCCGGCTGGCTGGAAACTCAAGACAGCTCAGCCACAGAGGCCCCGCTCGTATGTCTCCTGGCTGCTTAACGACTGGGCCTGGAAGGCGGCTGTGCAGCAGGGAGGCTGAGCAACGATGGGTCTTCCCGACCCTATTTGGTTGAGGGCTAACTTCCCCGACCTGACTGACTTTCGACCGCTCGGCCAAGGCGGGCAGAAGCTTGTTATGACCGCCAAGCACAGGACCGACGGCGAGGTGGTCCTCAAAATCATCCATCCCAGCACCGACGCTGAAACGGCTCGGCGCGAGATTCTCGCCGTCCAGCAGGTCCGGTCGCCCCGCGTTCCGAAAATCATGGATTACGGTAGTACAGGAACCCAGATCGGCCCCTGCGTTTGGCTTCGGGAAGAGTTCATAAGAGGCCAAACAGTGAGGCAAATGTTGGCAAGCGGGCCTCTGGCCACCGCTACCGTTCTTCGGCTCGGCCTTCACGTAATGGAAGCGCTCGAGCGAGCCGAGACCGTGCAGATTGTTCACCGAGACGTAAAGCCTGACAATATCATGTGCGATCCAAGCGGTTCGTTCTGGTTGCTCGACTTCGGGATAGCAAGACACCTCGAACTTGCGTCGCTTACGGCCAGCGCGCTTCCGTTCGGCAAAATGACTCTGGGTTATGCTCCGCCGGAACAGTGCCGCAACATGAAAGCTGATATCGATTCGCGAGCCGACCTATTCGCATTGGGAGTGACGCTCCATGAATGCGGAACGGGGAAGAATGGATTCTTCGAGCCTCCTCCTCGGGATCACGTCGAGCTATTGAAGCGCGTGGAAAGGTGCGTGCTCAGCCCGATTGACCTGCCAATTGCGGAGAAGGCGAGCTTCCGGGATTTGGTCCGGTCCATGACGCAGAAGAGCCGCGTTCATCGGCCACGTACCGTAAAGGACGCGCTCGTATGGCTGCGCGAGATCTGTCTGCGCGAGGGAGTCTCGTAGAAAGCGGGAAAATAAACATGGAGCTCTATCTTCAATTTGGCTACGGCATGATGGAGCACTGCAGAGTGCTCCTATCGTCGTGGGGAGGTGGGACAACCATCCTGAGCCCGCGCGATCTAACGGCAACTCAGCTTACGCATCTCGGAGCCGACATCGCAAGAATTCCACAAGCACACAGCCTGATCGACCCGCAGTTCTACCTGCCTCATGCCGACCACCAAAAACTGTGCGAACATACCTACTGGCCGCAAAACTACGAAACGACGATGTTCTTGCAGGGACAGGCGCTTTCCGCGCTACTTAGGTCACTGTCAGATTTGAACCGGGACGTGGGATGCCGCCGAATGATCCTACCGGGATTATTCGCATCTTCTGTAGACGACGATTGGCTGGAGACGCAGGGGGCGGTTCTAGCCGAAGGGCGGTCAGTGGAAACGGAACGCGCGCTGATTGCCACGATTGCTCTAAGTGCGGAAGCAGTCCAGGATGCCGACCAAGTCGCTCTGCTTTTGGAAAAGGCAGAAGGTTGGAAGTCGAGCGCATACTACGTCGTCTGCGAGCATCCCAAGGGTCAATACCTGGTTGAAGACCCCAATTGGCTGGCCAACGTTCTCGACCTGGCTGCTGGTCTCCGTGTACTCGGGGCTGAAGTTATTCTTGGCTACTGCACTCACCAAATGCTAATCGCCGGAGCTGCAAAGGTAAATGCTATTGCTTCTGGTACCTGGATGAACGTGAGGTCATTCCCACCCGAAAAATTCAACGCAGCCTATAACGAAGAGATCAAGCAGCGAGCGATATGGTACTACTGTCCGCAGGCTCTCTCGGAGTACAAGATCCCCTTTCTTGACATAGCCCATCGCCTTGGCCTGCTCGATCTGATGGTTCCCCCGCCCAACCTTGACGGAGGCTACGTCGACGCTATCTTCAGTGGCACACAACCGTCTACGGTGAGCTTTTCCGAGCAGTCGGCTTTCCGCCACTACCTTCATGCACTGCGAGCACAAGTGCAGCAGGTCGACCAAGGCAGTCTCGACTCAGCAGTGTACGAATATCAGAAATCGCTGGATGGCGCAGAGAGTGTTCTCCAGCACCTCCGTGGGGCAAATGTCAGTGGCCAACTGAGGGATTTCCGCGACATCGTAGACGTCAATCGCGCTGCGCTTGGGCTCTTCACGGCTCTCCGTGGTCCTATGCTACGGCGGCAGTGGGACGCGATCTGACGTTGCTCCGAGCTTTGGGGGAAACATCTTGGACGGTCACCCTCTGGGCTACCCATGTTTATGACCCGGCGCGCCGTAGGTATCCCTTGTTGCGTTGGGCCGTTCCGAACTTTTCCCTGCCTAAAAGAACGCGCCCATTTCTCAAAACGAACCACCCGCTCCTTGCTTGACGCATCTTGGACTAGCGTAGTAGACTACGCTATCAGTAAGCCAACGCAATCATATGACCCACTTGCTTCAAGTTTCGGACTCCCGCAACCCGGCAGGAAAAGAGCGCTGTGAGGCCCCAAAAACGGTGCGTTTTGAAGGCCAAAAAGCGCCGTCCGGAGAGGGAGCGGAAGCGAAAAAAAGATTGTTGAAGCACCCGAACCGGAATCTTGTTGAAAACAAAGGAACATTAGACGAGCAAACCGGAACAAAGCTAAAATCGAGGCCTCGGAATCCCCATAACTGTATGAATCTAAACGATAAATTCGCATTTCCCGGCAATGCATCCACATGTTATTGAAAACAATATGTGATAGAGGCGATACCACCAGATTTCTAGCTTTGTTTTAGGTTTGTTTCCCCTAAAACCCCAGCCGAAACCAAGCGCCTGAGAGTAACCCAGAGAGATGAACCGGCGCACTCCTCTGGGCCCGGGTCGAGTTGCGCCAATGGCAGTCCAATCCCGCGATTTGCCCAGTCCATTCGAGCAGCCTTTGCCACTGCCTTTTCAGACGGCGCCGGAGCCTGGCCAACTGCGCTATACTGGATCATTAACCGGCCCTTCCCAGAAGCTGCCGATGACCGGAAACCCGGTTCCGCGTCACCGAGACAATGCGGCAAAAGGTTGCGGCTCACAAGAACGCAGGCTCAGACAATTCCAGAAAGGGAATCACCCGGCAGATGCAGAATCTGACCATCGGCGTTGATATCGGCGGCACCAAGGTGGCTGGAGGGTTGGTCACTCAAAAGGGGCGACTGATCAAGGCCGCGATAGTGCCGACTCGCGCCAAGGAAGGCGTCAAGGCCAGTTTCGGACAAGTCCGGCGGCTGATCGAGCGCTTGATCCGGGAGGCGGGAGGAAAGCGCCACATTCTCGGCATCGGCTTATGCTGCCCTGGCGCGATCGATCCGGAAACCCGCACGATGATCAACGCTCCGAATCTGCCGGGATGGGAAAACCTGCGGATCGGGGAGGAAATTGAGCGGAGTTTTGGTCTTCCGGCGCGGGTGGAAAATGACGCGAACGCCGCCGGGCTGGCGGAAGTTCTTTTTGGCGCTGGCGCTGGTTACCGGCATGTTTTCTACGTTACGGTTTCAACCGGCATCGGAACCGGAATCGTGATTGGCCGCCAAGTCTATCACGGCGCGCGGGGCGTGGCGGGTGAAGGCGGGCACGTCTCCATTGACTATAAGAGCCCCTATCGTTGCAGTTGCGGCGCGTTCGGTTGCATCGAGGCGTTGGCCGCAGGGCCGGCCATGGCGCGGCGCGCTCGCGTGCGCCTGGAACAGGAATATGAAGCGCCCAGCCTGCTCCGCACCATGACCAAGGGGCGGCTTCGCCTGATCAATCCGAAGATGATTGAAGAAGCGGCGCAGCGCGGGGACGAAATCGCGCAGTCCATTGTAAATGAGACCGGCTTTTATCTGGGGGTGTGGCTGGCCGCGATGATCAACCTGCTCGATCCGGACGCCGTGGTCATCGGAGGCGGCGTCTCGCAGATCGGCAAGCCTCTGTTCGATAAAATCCGCCCGGCCATTCAACGCTACGCGCTGAATCCCGCGATGGCCGCGAAGGTTCCGATCCTGCCCGCTAAGCTCCGGCAGAACGTTGGCGTCTACGGCGCGGCAAGCCTGTTTTCACCGGGCGGTGAAGAGGCTGAAAACTCTGTGTGAAAACTACCGTTTTTGAGCTGTAGCGGCGCTCGGAGCCTGCACCGGCGCTGTCGGGGACCGCCGCTGCAGATGACTCGCGACGCGGCCCAATCGCCTTCTACTGAGAATTACAAATTATAGTGACGGGCGCCACTGGTGCGCCGGTGTCCCCACCGGCGTCTTTCGGCGCTGAGGACAGCGCCGCTACAATTTCTGTAATCCTCAATAGTGGTCCGCCGCGCCGGGAAGGGTTAAACTAATATAAACGCATTTGTTGATGTGACGCCACTTTGTAGCGAAAAACCGGCGATGACGACATCGCCGCTACAGCAGACATCACGCCACTTAATGCGTTTGTATTAGAAAAAAGCGCGGCCTTAACGGCCGCCCAGCGAGGAGCTGTCATGGAATTTTTGAAACAGAGCATTCTGCAACTCATCATTCAGACCTCCACCAATTTGCCGCCCGACGTGCGGCAGGCGATGGGTCTCGCAATTCAGGCGGAAGCTCCAGCCACGCAGGCCGACCACGCGCTGCGCATCATCGGGGAAAACATCGACCTGGCTTATGAAAACGAAGGTCCCATCTGCCAGGACACAGGGTTTATTACCTTCGAGATCAAGACTCCCGTCGGCTTCAACCAGATACTGATGAAGCGGCAGATCCAGGAGGCGGTTGCGGAAGCGACGCGGCGCGGCAAACTGCGGCCAAACTCGGTAGATTCGATTACGGGCAAGAATTCGGGCAACAATCTGGGCCTCGATACGCCCGTCATTCACTTCGAACAGTGGGAATCTGACGACGTGGAAGTCCGGCTCATCCTCAAAGGCGGCGGCTGCGAGAACAAAAACATTCAATACTCCGTGCCCTGCAACCTGGATCATCTGGGCCGCGCCGACCGCGATCTTGAAGGCGTGCGCAAATGCGTTTTGCACGCGGTCTGGCAGGCGCAAGGACAAGGCTGCGCGCCGGGCGCGCTCGGCGTGTGCATCGGCAGCGACCGCGCACACGGATACAACCTCGCCAAGCAGCAGCTTTTCCGTCCGCTCGATGACGTCAATCCCAATCCCGCGCTCGCCAAGCTCGAAAGCAAGATCATGGAAGAAGCCAACAAGATCGGCGTCGGCGCGATGGGATTCGGAGGCAAGGCCTCTCTGATCGGCTGCAAGATCACCGCCGCCAACCGGCTCCCGGCGAGCTTTTTCGTTTCCGTCGCCTACGAATGCTGGGCGTTCCGCCGCCTGGGCGTGACGCTGGATTCAAAGAACGGCGCGATCAAGAGCTGGCTTTATCGCGATCCTGAACGGCCCGTTGAGCGCCTTATCGCCGCGGGCGCTGGCTTCAAGCTGACGGGACGCGAGGTGCGCCTCGAAGCGCCGCTCACTGAGCAACAAGTGCGGGCGCTGCGCGTAGGCGACGTGGTGCTGGTGAATGGCCCACTCGTGACCGGGCGTGACGCGCTCCACCATTATTTGCTCCACAACGAACCACCCACCGACCTGCACGGGGCCATTCTCTATCATTGCGGGCCGGTCATGCTGCGCGAAGGAACGCCGCCCAATCAGCGCTGGCGCGTGATGGCAGCCGGGCCAACCACCAGCATCCGCGAAGAGCCTTACGAGGCCGACGTCATCCGGCGCTATGGCCTGCGCGCTGTGATGGGCAAGGGCGGGATGGGCAAAAAGACGCTGGCGGCGCTCAAAGAGTACGGTGCGGTCTACCTGCACGGCATCGGCGGCGCGGCGCAATACTACGCCCGCTGCTTGCCCAAGGTGACCGGCGTCTACCTGCTCGAAGAACTCGGCGTCCCCGAAGCGATGTGGCGCCTTGAGGCCCAGGACTTCCCTGCCATCGTCACCATGGACGCCCACGGTAACTCTCTGCACGAAGAGATGGCCGCTAAAACCGGCGCGGAGCTTGCGCACGTGGGCGGCGGATAGCGCCCCGTCATTTCCGATTTTGGATTTGGGATCACGCCCGGGGTGGCACAGACCATTTCGGTCAGTAAGCAGGGCGCTAACGCGACCGCTTGTTCGCGCTATTGAAAGAGCGGACGTAGTGCATGAGCGCCCGTATCTGTGTAGCTGTCAACTTACCCTTCCACGCAGGCATGGCAGTGCCCTTTTCGCCATTAGTAATCATGCTCAAAAGCCGTTGATCAGAGCGCACAGCTTGCCATTTGGGATCGGTAAAGTCTGGCGTATGCATGGCAGCAAGCCCTTTGCCGTCCACGCCATGACACATAGAGCACTTCGCTTTGAAGATCTGAGCCGTGGTGTTCTTCGATGCGGCGGCAAAGCTGACGGGGCCAGAAGCCAGACTGACCACTAGAATTACAAGAGCAGCGCCGACCTGTGCAAGAGTTTTCATGGCTCATTTTCCTCACGTTGCGTGTTGGGATAAGTAGCGGAGCACGCTTCTTCAGAAGTGCCGCCCAAAAAATCCGTTCAAGCCGTGACCTGGTTTTGACCCCCAAGTCCAGTAAAGCCCGAGATAGGCGTAATTCTCCGTCTGGCCATAGACCGAGTGGCCATAGGCGAAAAGCAATTGGAAGCCGGGATTCCGGAAATAATAGTAGCCACCGATGTCCACCAGCGTGGAGGCTTGAGTCTGCGGTGTCGCATATCCTTCCACCCCGTGATGAAAAATCTCGGCGCCGAGCGTCCACTTCTTGCCGATGTCCCGTTGCACCAACCACCCTTCGTAAGCAAAATTGCGGTACTGGAACTGGTGGATAATCTCATAGCCACCGCCGCCATAAGTCGTCCAGTGTCCCCAATCTTTTTGTAACCAGACCGGCAGCTTATACCATGGCTTGCCAACACCGAGCCCCTTGGCATAACTGCCGGTGGGGATTTCCAGCATGGTGAAGGTCCCGATCATCGGCCGGTACTTCGTTTCTTTGACCCAGCGGTACTTGACGCCCAGTTCTGTGTCGATGGGACCATAAGCATTGGGACCGGTTCCGCCCGGAAGATAAATTGGGTTATCGGAAGGCATGATGGCCCCAAGAGGGAGGACCGTATGAATCTGGAGGTTCGGGAGCGCTCCCCAATTGAATTCCACCGCCGGCCCTGTCGGGTCGATTTCCACGGGCGTGCCATCCATGCCTCCGAACATATAGAACTCGTAATGCCGGAAATCGACGGGTTCCGGGTCGTCGGTCTGAAACGGCGGCCCGGCCAATGCGACAGTCGAGTGAAGAATCAACATGGACAGCAGGAGCAGGTAAACTCCCTTCATCAGGCTTTCCTCCAGAAGATTTCAGGTGATTAACCGTTAAGACTTCCTGCGGGACGCCCTTGCAGTGAGCCACCCGTCGAGCGACCACTGTCCGCCACCCGCTGCTAGAAGGAACAGTAGCCCGCACAACATGGAAAAATCCGTGCGCGCTTCAGCTTGCATCGGCCAAAAGCCATGCGCGAGCAGCATGGGAATCTTTGTAGAAGCGATCGCAACGCAAATGTCGATAATCAAGGGTATCGACGCAAGGCGGGCCGCCAGCCCCACGAGTAGCAGGAACCCGCATACAATCTCGACGAAGCCCACAAAGGGGGCCATGACATGAGGCAGCGGAATGCCGATGCGGGCGAAACGCCCGGCTCCCCACTGCTCGACAAACAGGAACTTCTTGATTCCTTCCAGGAAAAACACTCCGCCCGCCATCAGGCGAATGAGCGCAGTTGCAGCGGGAGCATCCGACTTGAAGACTTTCATGCTTACCTCCCGGAAGGAGGACCAAGCGGCCCAACTGGAACGGTGAGGCGCCCAGGCCTTTTAGTCTTCCTCGAATAACTCGCCGAACAGTTCTTGCACTTTTTGTTTGGCCGCAAGCAGAGCCTTCTTCCCGGCGGGCGTGGCCTTGTAGAAACGCCGCATGGATTTGCCATTCCGGCGGGAATAGGATCGCAAATAGCCTTTGCGTTCGAGGCCGTGAAGGATGGGGTAGAGCGTTCCCGCGCTCAGCCGGTAGCCATGACGGGCAAGCTCTTCGGCGATTCCGAGGCCGTAGATGGCCTCGTGCGCCGCGTGATGCAGGATGTGGAGCCGGATCAGTCCGGTGTAAAGGTTTGGATCGTCCATTTCCACCATATCGTACCACGGCAGCGTTATTCGTCATCGGAAATGCACCGCGCAAAGGCAGCATTCGTGAAGAGGGTTTTGGTGTCCCGGCAGCGTAATGGTCGCGCCGCCGTGACAGTATCGGAGGTAATCGGTCATCGTCCTCACCAAAACTCATGCAGCAGTGTTTGCCTTCCTTCACCAAGTCACCTTAACGGCGGCCTGGATCTCACGGCCTGGATTAATAAGGGCGTCAATTCGCCCGAAAGCCGGTACGGGCGCACCTGCTTGGCTAAAAGCTGTGCTGTTGTCGAGAGGGGCGAGGAAGTTTGGACGATTAAGAACGTTGAAGGATTCAAAGCGGATTTGAATGTTCGTGTTTTCTCCGAGTAACCTGACATGGTTATTTTTGAACACGGAGAAGTCCAGATCCGTATAAAATGGTCCGGCCAGGCTATTACGAGCAAGATTCCCAAGAAGAGTGGAAGGCGAAGGGAACGCAAGGCATTGCGTTTTGACATAGTTCAGGATATTCCCTGTGGTCAGAGACTGGCAGCCGGACCCACCCAGGCGATTGGGAAAGTCAAGGGGAACGGTATTATTCTGGCCCAGCGGATCTCCACCCACGACAGGTGTAAACGGGGAACCGCTCTGAGCGGTTAGAATGCCGCCCAATTCCCATCCTCGGGCCACTCCTCGCAGTAACTTATTTCCTCCCTGATAGCCCGGAACATCCCAGACTGAATTCACCACCAGGTTCTGCGGGATATTGTAGTCGCATGGTCCAAGCCTCTCTGCGTTATCAAACCAAAGAAGGCCGTTGAGCGAATTGGAAAAAGCGTCAGCTACAAGCGAAGTTGAGCCAGTGTCCAGACACCTGCTCCACGTATAGGTGCCTTGAATCTGGAAGCCGCGGCTGAATTGCCTCACGACTTGGAGTTGCAGGCTATTGTAAAAACTGCTGCTATCCCAAATCAGACCGCTGTCCTGACCGGTATTCGGGTTTAACTCTGTTCCGCTTCCGCGCGGAGACGGCCATAGATATCCTTGAGGCGCAAGCGACGGCAAGACCATGTTGAAGTCGTCTGACCGGAAGGGCATATGAACGCCATGCGTTCCTATGTAACTGGCCGTCACGATAAGGTTAGGCGCAATCTGGCGTTGAAGGTTCATCGTGTATTGCATCACGTAGCTTCGGGGCGGATTTTGTTCGATATAAGCGGTACGAAAGCTCTTTGGATTCGAGCTTATGGAGGCAAACCACGCTATTGGGAAGGCGCCCGGAGGCAGGTGGCCGACCGAACCGTCCTCAAAGAACGGAGCTGTCAACGATGCCGGTAGAGCAAAAAGATAGGGTAGAGGCAAATCGTCGTATACGCCAAAACCTCCCCGTAGGGCCGTTTTCCCGCTCCGGAACGGATCCCAGGCGAAGCCTACCCGGGGAGCAAAGTCCCGGAGCGTGGGATTCTGGAGATAAGGATTCCCAAGGTGCGGTTGAGCTGCTGTCAGCGTCGTTAATGCTGACAACTTGTTTTGGACTTCAGTCGGAACAGTAGTCATCTCATAGCGGACTCCCAAATTAGCGGTTAGATTCGGTTTTACGCGCACGTCATCTTGCAGGTATGCTCCAAACAGAGTTTGCCTTACGCCGCGCTCCGTCAACGTGCCTGGAATATCACCCTTGGCGTTCGTCGGCTGATCGGTCAGGAACGCGGCAAGCGAACCAAACCCAAACTGCCCATTCGGTCTCGAAGAGTTGAGTATATTCATTTGCATGCGTTCGACGGAGGCGCCGAATTTCAGGGAATGAATGCCCGCCGTCTTAAAAGCATCGTCATAAAACTGAAACGAGTTCCAGAAGTAATGGGGCGCGTTGGCAGATCCCACCCCTCCCGTATATAGTGTCAGCCCCGGCACATTGATGTACCCTGCGGCGCGCCCAGGAATAAAACCCAGAGCGGTGCTTGTGGCAAGTGGAAGGATTGCAGTTAGATTTTGATTGCCTAGGGCGTTTTGCCTGCTGTATCCAAACCGTACCACGTTGACGAAACTAGGACTGAAGGTGTGGCTTTCTTGAAGAATAAGGGCCTCTCGTCCAACTCTGGAATCCACGAGGGTTGTGTCTAATGAATCTGGCTGTGAAAAGTTCGAGTTGTCGTACATATAGGTGCCAGAGAGAGAATCATTAGCCGAAAACTGCCGGTCTATCCGGGTGGTAAAGAAGTTCTCTGCCGTAATTTGATTGGACGGAAAACTGAAGATTCCCGTGTCGCCCTTACCCACGAGGCCCCCGTTCGGGAGCGGATAAAAACCAAAAAAGGGGGTGACCAAAGGACTCACGGTCACAGCGCCGCTTGATAGATTGCCCGCACGCGCAGCCGCCGAGGGAACCGTATCAACCTGAGTGATGCCCTCAAACTGCCGGATGCCCTCGTAGTCGCCGAAGATGAATGTCTTATCTTTCTGTATCGGACCACCGGCTGACGCGCCAAACTGGTTTCTCCGGAAAGATGGTTTACCTACGTCAAAAAATGACCGGGAATCCAACGCGCTGTTGCGCAGAAAATCGTACGCATCTCCATGAAACTGGTTGGTCCCGGAACGCGTAATAGCATTTATGATGCCCCCCGCAGCACGGCCATAGGAAGCGTCATAGTTGCTCGTCAGCACTGAAAATTCTTGAATGGCGTCCACGCCCAGATTCCCGCCGAGAACACTGCCGGGTCCGCCATTTGCGTAGTCGTTGATGCTGATGCCGTCCAAGCGGTAGTTATTCTCTTGCGGACGGGCTCCGGAAACAGTCATTTGATTTCCAAACCCGCGGTTAACTCTCGGAGCGCCCGACGCGGTGAGGGATTGCTGAGCTTGTACTACTGTGACTCCGGCCTGGAGAGCCGCCAGTGACGTCCAATCCCGCCCGTTCAGAGGGAGCTGGCGCACCGTGGTGCCGCCAACCTGCGCCCTGATACTGGAAGTTGCTGTCTGTATCATAGGCGGCTCGCCCGTCACCTGAACTTGCTGGGTCACCGCGCCCACTTTTAAGGTCAGGTTCAATTGCAGCGTCTGTCCGACGGCCAGCGTAACTCCTGAGCGAACTAAAGTTGAAAATCCGTGAGCCGAAATCGTGACTTCGTAGGGTCCAGGAATAAGGTTAGGCGCCGAATATAGCCCTGCGCCGTTTGTCGTGACGTTGTGGGCGACGCCGGTGGCGGTATTTTTGATTGAGACGCTGGCATTTGGGATCGCAGCGCCGGACGGGTCTGTAACCGTGCCTGAAAGCGTCGCTCCTGCTACCTGAGCGCTTGCCCGGACGGATATCGTTACTGTGCTGAGCACTAACAGCGCCACTAACGTGAGAACGGAAATCAATGTCGATCCTGTTGTTTCATTGCTCATTGCCGTGCCTCCACGATTCAAGATGGCATTCGCAAGCCGGTTTGCTTCGCTTCGGAAGCAGCCGATGCAAGCCGCATGCCTAACAGGGTCAGCTCTCGTTCACTCTCCAAAGATCGATCACCTTTCCGTTGCCGGAAGCCAGCCAGTGACCGTCAGGACTGATCCTTACTGAAAAGATGGGACCTTGGAGCGTCAAAGTCAGCGCCTGCCGGCCGCTTTCAACGTTCCAGACGCGTAGTGTCATGTCCCGGCTACCTGAGATAACGAAGCGGCCGTCCTTGGTGAACGCAACAGACTGCATTCGGCCCGTGGCGCCAGGCAATGTTCTCAGTACTTGCCCCGTCGCGACGTTCCAGATGGTAACCGCAGGATCCCAGCTCGCTGCAGCCAGCCGCCTCCCGCCTGGGCTGAAGCCAATACCTTTGATTGGACCATGCGGTCCGGTTAGCGTCTTCACCGTCTGGCCGGTCTCGACATTCCAAAGCCTCACCGTGTTGTCGTCGCTGCCGGAGGCTAGCCAGCGCCCATCCGGGCTGAAAGCGAGAGCAAAAACGGCGGCGGTATGGCCGGTTAAGATGCGCGCTTCCTTCCAGGTATGGGTGCTCCAGATCCTGATGGTCTTATCCTTGCTTCCCGATGCCAGCCATTTGCCGTCCGGACTAAAGGCGAGGCCCTGTATATGACCAGTGTGCCCCATCAGGCTGTGGAGTTCCTTGCCCGTGTGCACATCCCAAATTTTGATAGTTAGGTCATCGCTGCCCGAAGCCAGCAGCCGGCCATCCGGGCTGAAAGCCACTACGTTGGTAGAGTTGGTATGTCCAGTAAGCGTCTTCAGGTTGCGGCCGCTCTCAACATCCCATACCCTTACCGTCCTGTCGGCACCCGACGACGCCAAGTATCGGCTGTCTGGACTGAACGGAGTAGACTGCACAAGGCCGGTATGTCCGGACAACTTCCGTACGAGCGTCAGCTTCAAGCTTTGTCCGAAAAACTCACAGGGAACCATGATGGCAAGCGCCAAAGCCACACTGCCACTAAAGAGCATCCTCTTAAAGTTCATGTCTATTCCTGCCGCCTCCTTACACTGTTCGAAATCACTTCGACGTTCGACCTGCTTACAGTTAGACGGGAGGCTCTTTCCAGCAGATGACCCGGCCCGTTGTTCAACTCGAGATGGCTTAACTGCCTAAGTACTCCTATTCGTAATTACGGTTACGTAGTTGAAGCGACCCCTCACCCGTCCCGCACCGCGGGCCACCCTCTCCCCCAAAGGGGGCGAGGGCTGGGGGCAGGATCGGCGGCTTGCTTTATACGTCACCGTAATTGCGAACAGCAGTACTAAGGCTCCGCACACGATGGCGGCAGAGCGCCACGCCAGAACGCGCTCTTCTCAATGCTCGCTCACGCTCCACAGGTCGATGGCGCTTCCGCTCGTCGTAGCCAGCAAGCGGTCGTCCGGGCTGAACCTGACAGAAAAAACTATTGCCGGCCGTGTCAAAAACAGAACCTCTCGCCCCGTTTGTGCTTCCCAGAATCGCGCCATCCCTTCCCTGTTTCCTGCGCCTACAATCCGGCCGTCAGAACTAAAAGAGACGCCCTCGATCTTGCCTGACCCGATCAGGGTTCGCAGTCGGGTTCCGGATGCCACATCCCAAAGCGTGACAGTTCCGTCGTAACTGCCGGCGGCCAGCAACCGCCCATCCGGACTGAAGGCGACACCGTGGACTTCCGCGCCCGGACCGCTGAGGATTCTCACAACCTGCCCCCTATGGACATCCCAAAGTCTAACGGTCCTATCGTTGCTCGCCGAGGCCAGCAAACGCCCATCTGGGCTGAAGGCTAAGCCGAATACGGCGCCTGTATGGCCGGTCAGAGTTCGGACCTTTTCGAGTGTCTGAACGTTATATAGCTTGACGGTGTTATCCTTGCCCCCCGATGCCAGCCATTTTCCGTCGGGGCTGAAGACGACCGCTTGCACGTAACCACCCTGGCCCCTGAAATCATGAATCTCGGCACCCGAACTGACATCCCAGATCCTAACTGTCAGATCATCGCTGCCCGAAGCCAGCAGCCTCCCGTCCGGGCTGAAAGCCACCGTATTCACGTCGCCGGTGTGACCGGCAAAAGTTTTGAGTTCGCGGCCGGTCGCAACGTCCCACAGCTTGACGGTCTGGTCGCTGCTGGCCGAGGCCAGATAGCGTCCGTCACCGCTGAACACGGCTGCGTGCACGTTCTTGGTGTGGGCGGTTAGAGTGCACGCCAGAGTCAGCTTCAGGTTCTGTCCTAGACTGCAAACCGGCGCCAGACCGAGAATCGCCAGAGCCATTGCCGTGCTCCAACGAAACGGAGTTGTGGGGTACATGACTCGTCCTCTCACGTTCATGCCGTCAGCATAAGTTCTGCAGGAATAAGGATTGCGTAAGGTGCGGCGCGTCCCGATACCCGTTGCCCGGCCCAGGGGTCTGACTGCGCCGATACGGTATTTACGGTGGCGGCACAGCAGTGTCGCGTGTTCCTGCTATGCGATATCGTATTACATCAACGCTATTCGCTATCGTAGTCCGATATATTAATTTTCAGCACAGGCGGCTGTCAAGAGGTTTTTCAATTTTATTAGCGAAAGGAGCGGCGGCGCGGTTCCCGCTGTTTCTATCTGCGACTCTGGATTCCAGACCTTGGTAGTAGCCAGGATCAGCACAGCTCTAACTTGGCGCTTTCTATTGTGGATAGGCGGTCAATGCGATCCGCTTATTGAAAACGCCTATCCCGCTTCCCCTACACCAGCCTTTCCTATAAACTCCGAACTTGCAAGGAACGTGCCGGCGCAGATGGATTCCCCGGCTCTTTCCGGTAAGGACGATTCATGTGGCTGGCTGATTTTATCTTTGGAAGGCCGTTGAGGTCAGCGGAGGAACGCGGTGAGAAACTCGACACCCGCGCCGGCATCCCCATCTTCGGGTTGGACGCACTCAGTTCCGCCGCTTACGGTCCCGAAGCGGCGCTCAGTCTGCTCATACCGCTCGGCGTCGCGGGAATTCAGTACATTATTCCGATTACAGCCGCCATCATCATTCTTCTTACCATCGTGTATTTTTCTTACCGGCAAACCATTGAAGCCTATCCCACTGGCGGCGGCTCCTACACCGTGGCGAGGGAGAATCTTGGCAACTTCGCCGGATTGCTCGCCGCCGCGGCGCTCATGGTCGATTACGTTCTCACCGCCGCCGTGGGTATTTCAGCCGGAGTCGGCGCGCTGGTCTCGGCGGTTCCCACTCTCTTGCCGCACACGTTGATGATCTGCCTGGGCATCCTTGTTCTGGTGACGGTCGTCAACCTGCGCGGGGTGCGCGCGGCCGGGCTGACTTTTCTCGCACCTACTTATCTATTTATCGCCACCATGCTCATCACGCTCGGATGGGGCCTTGCGAAAGCGATTGCAGCCGGAGGCCATCCGGCTCCCGTAGTTGCGCCGCCTGAAATGCACGCCGTGGCGACGGCGCTCGGCGCGTGGGTACTCCTGAAGGCATTCTCAAGCGGCTGCACAGCAATGACCGGCGTTGAGGCGGTCTCGAACGGCGTCAAGGCGTTCCGCGAACCTGTGGTGAAAACAGCCCAGCGCACGCTCACAGTGATCATCGCGCTGTTGATCGTGTTTCTTGCCGGTATCGCTTATCTTGCGCACGCCTACCATACCGGCGCGACGGAGCCGGGCGCAATGGGCTACCAAAGCGTCCTGTCACAGCTTATCGCCGCCGTCGCAGGCCGAAGCGTGTTTTATGACGTTACCATCGCCTCCATCCTCGGGGTGCTCGCGCTTTCCGCCAACACCGCCTTCGCAGACTTCCCGCGCCTCTGCCGCATGGTGGCTGAAGACGGCTTCCTGCCTGTTCCCTTTGTTCAGCGCGGCCGCCGGCTGGTTTATTCGCAAGGAATTTACGTGCTGGCGTTAGTCTGCGCCGTCCTCTTGATCCTGTTCGGCGGCGTTACGGACCGGCTGATTCCTCTCTTTGCAGTGGGCGCGTTTCTTGCCTTCACGCTTTCGCAAGCCGGCATGGTGGCTCACTGGATTCGCAAACGCGGCAAGAGAGCCCGGCGCAATATGTTCATAAACGGGCTGGGCGCCGTAGCTACCGGGGGCACGGTGATCGTGATAACCGTTTCCAAGTTCGCCGAAGGCGCCTGGATCACGACATTGTTGGTCCCGGCGATCATCATGTTGATGTATTCCGTCCGGCGCCACTATGACCGTGTTATTAGGGAGACGGCGGAGCCAAATCCGCTCAGCTTAGAGGGCTGCGAAAAACCCCTCGTGGTGGTACCGATTGACGGGTGGAACAAGATCGCAGAGAAAGGGTTGAAATTTGCACTGACGCTTTCATCCGATGTGCAGGCCGTCCATGTGGAGACGGGTGAGGAGCCGGATGACCTCCCGGCGCGCTGGAAGCGGTGCGTGGAAGCGCCCGCCACGGAAGCAGGGTTTCCGGCGCCTCCGCTGAACGTTGTGAAGTCCCCGTATCGCTTTGTCGTGAACCCGATCGTGGATTTCATCCTGGAACTCGAACAGAAGCATCCAGATCGCCAGATCGCCGTGGTCGTGCCTGAACTCGTCGAGCACCACTGGTATCAGTACCTGCTGCACAACCAGCGCCCAAAGTGGCTGAAAGCCCTCCTGCTTCTGAAAGGCAGTTCCCACATCGTTCTGATCACCGTTCCTTGGCGCCTGACTCGCGAAAAGACTGGCGGTATCAGCGGAAGTCGTGGAGGCTAACGGCAGAAGTCACGGCTGGCTTACTTTGAAATACTCCCGGTACCATTCCACAAACCGCTCGATGCCCACTTCGATGGGGGTCTGCGGTTTGAAGCCCACGTCGCGGATCAGGTCGCTGATGTCAGCGTAGGTTGCTGGCACGTCGCCAGGCTGCATAGGAGCCAGATTCAGCTTGGCCTTTTTCCCAAGCTTTGATTCCAGGACGCCGATCAGCGTCATCAGCTCAACAGGCTGGTTGTTGCCGATGTTATAGAGGCGATAGGGCGCGGCGCTGGTGGCAGGGTCCGGATGATCGCCGGTCCAACCAGGGTCGGGTTGGGGAATGCGATCCATCACTCGAATCGCGCCTTCGATGATGTCGTCGATGTAGGTGAAATCCCGCTGCATCTTGCCGTAATTGAACACGTGGATCGGCTCGCCGGCAAGAATCGCTCGCGTGAACAGAAAAAGCGCCATATCCGGGCGGCCCCACGGGCCGTATACCGTGAAAAAGCGAAGGCCCGTGCACGGCAAGCGATAGAGGTGAGCGTAAGCGTGGGCTATCAGCTCATTGGCCTTTTTGGTGGCGGCATAGAGGCTCACCGGATGGTCCACGTTGTGATGGGTCGAAAAAGGCATGAGCGTGTTCGCGCCATAGACCGAACTGGACGATGCGAACACCAGGTGCTTCACCTGCGAGTGCCGGCAGCCTTCAAGCACGTTGAGAAACCCGGTCAGGTTGGAATCGGCGTAGGCGTGAGGGTCTTTTAGGGAGTGCCTCACTCCAGCCTGAGCGGCGAGATGTGCAACTGTGTCAAACGCTTCGCCCTGGAATAGTTGTGCGACGTTTTTCCGGTCGGCCAAGTCGAGGCGCTTGAACTGGAAGCAAGGGTTGCTGGCGATCTGGGCAAGGCGCGCTTCCTTGAGCGTGACGTCGTAATAGGGATTCAGGTTGTCGAGCCCAGTGACCTGATCACCGCGTTCGAGAAGCCTGCGGCACAGGTGAAAACCGATGAATCCTGCACACCCGGTGACGAGAATTTTCATGCTCTTGCCCTCGCAAGCTCTCGAATCAGGCCCTCTCCGTCCAGCGATCATCGAGCAATCCCCGCGAGAATAGAAGGGTGGTAGCTGGCTTACAAATTAAACGTGATGGAAAAAGCGGAGACCCGGCAACGAACGCGGCCTGTGGCAGCACACGCGTCTCTTCCCCGGCGGCCCGTAAGACGCGCAGACTCTATCGGATTTCTTCGTCAATGCTGATCTTGAGGCCGCGCAGGAATTCCGCGTCTGCGGTAGTAAGCTGAAACTGCTGGAGTTCCTTGCGGCGAGAAGAGGCTCTGGTGCGGCGGGGAGGACTGGCCTCACCGGTCTTATTAAAGCCGATGGTGACTTCGAGCACCAGAAAAAGGTCGTATCCGGCGCCCCGAATGCGAGCCATAACGTCCGCTACCTTATCCGACTCAGAGAGCGAATCGTTGATGGCGTTTCCCAGTTCTTTAATCAGGCGTTTGAACTTCTCGTCGAGCTCCAAATCGCCTCCTTGGTTGGATTCTATGATCCGGTGCTGAGACCTGTCAAGCCGAAAGGATTCGCGATTGTGGTGCAGTTTACTAGTGTGCTGCTCTGTGAGCGGCGAAGTGGGTGAAAGGTCACGGCTCAGCAGCGCAGATGCAGTGCACGGGGAGACGATCTGAGTCGCTAAGAGCTAATCCTGCGGCGTCACGAGCATAAGGATGGAACCCGCTAATCCGATGGCAGTCAAAAACGCCATGGGCACGGCGGCGGATAGGTGGGAAAACGCTCCCGCCAGTACGCCGCCAGTAAAGCTGCCGAGGTATTGTAGCGTCTGGAACGACCCTATGGCCGTCCCGTAGGCGCTCTCATGGGCGTGCTTGCTCACGAGGCTCGGCAGGATGGGTTCGAGGCCGGTAAAACCCATGAAGAAGAGCGTGCCTGGAACGAGCACCGCCAGTAAACTCTCCGGATTCATTCCCAAGGTCTGCGGGCGGAACAGGAGCCACCCGCTTGCGGCCATCAGCAAGAAGGCCACCGCCGCAGAGGACCGGCTGCGGCCGCGATCCGCACCGCGGGTAAATCCGAACATGGAAACGCCGCTCAACAGGAGCATCGGCAGCAAGACCACGTAAAATTGCGTCATTCTCAGATGGTGCTGCCGGGTCAGGATGAGGGGCAGGTAAAACCAAAAGGCGGTCATGAAAGCGTTCATCAAGAATCCACAGGCGTCGAGCCCCAGCAGCGGTTTGCGGCGCAGCACTTCGCCGAGCGGCGCCACCGGCTCAACCCGGGGCGCTGAGTGCGGCAAACTGGTGGCGAGCAGTCCGACCGTAGCGAACGCCAAAGCTGCGGTAATCCAGAAGAGCGATTGAACGCGGAACAGACCTGCGACCAGCGGGCCGCCTATTACGCCAAGAGCGAAGGCGGCCCCGATCGGAATGCCCAGAATCGCGTTGGCGGTGGAGCGCCGTTCGAACGGAACGTGATCCGCCACGGTGGCGAAAGCAGCGGCCGTGATCGTACCCAGCCCCTGGACGAATCTTCCGGCGATAAGCTCGCCGATGCGCATTGAAGCAGGAAACCAGCCGGGAATTGCGCAAAGCGCCGACCCAATGCCAAAGATCGCCATGCCTAGCATCAGCACCTTGCGGCGGCCGATGTGGTCCGAAAGGCGGCCCATGGGAATCGCGGTGAGCGCCACGGCCATGCCGTACGCTCCAAATGCAACTCCCACCAGAAACCTCGAGTGGGTAAATTCCAGGCCGTACAGCGTGAAGACGGGAAGAACCAGAAATAGCCCCAACATGCGCAGGCCTACGGCGCTCGCCAGAGCCAACAGCATCGTCTTTTGCGGTTTGGTAAATGCGGGAGATCCGGTTTTCGTGACAGGTCTCATTGATGCTTGCAGCAAACTTGAACCTGCGGCACGCTCCGTTGACCTAGCTGAAAAGTCGCGCGGACAAGCGCTCCGGGCGCCGGGATTGCGCCTCGATTCTCCCAGGGGTCGGGAATCTTCAGATGCTGGGTACCGCGGCTTCTTCTTCGTCTACGAAGTCCGCCACGACCGGCTGGGGAAGCAGGCCCTGCTCAAAGCCGCGGTCGAGCAGTGTTTGCACGGCGCGGCGGCCCTGCTCGCCGTAATCCAGCGTCCAATCGTTGACGTACATGGAAACAAACTTGTCCGCCGTATAGGCGTCCAGGCCGCGGGCAAACTGCATGGCGTATTCGAGGGCCTCTTCGCGGTGCTCGAGACTGTACCGTATGCTGGAACGGAGAACACGGGAGACGCGCCGCGTAATCTCGGGGCCCAGCGACCGGCGGATCACATTGCCGCCAAGCGGAAGAGGAAGCCCCGTTTGCTGATACCACCATTCACCGAGGTCGATCACCTTGCCCAAGCCCTGTTGTCCGTATGTGAGCTGACCTTCATGAATTACTACTCCGGCGTCCGCTTCGCCCCTAGCCACCACATCTAGAATCTTGTCGAACGGAACCACTACCGGGTCAATCTCTCGCTCGAAGAGTTGCAGGGCGAGATAGGCCGTGGTCATTTTACCGGGAATGGCGACGCGCCGGTTCTTCAAGTCCGCTGCGCTCAGCGAACCTCTCGCCACAATCATCGGGCCGTAGCGGTCCCCAAAACTTGCTCCGCTCGGCAGCAAAATGTAACGGTCCGCAATATAGGCGTAAGCATGAAACGAAACGGCGGTGATGTCGTAAATGGTTTCACGCGCCTTCTGATTCAGACTCTGAATATCCTCCAGGGTATGCGTGAAGCGGAGGTTTTCGGTCGGGATTTTACGGGTCGCCAGTCCGTAGAACATGAAGGCATCGTCGGAATCCGGGCTGTGGGCCAAACTCAGTTCCATCCCTGAGGGCGCAGGGTTTTCCGGCATCGGCGTCATCGAATGCTTTGTCCCTTCGTCGAAGTGAGGCTTAAAGAGGCTCTGAAAGCTCAATTTTTCCCAAACCCGGAACCACCAGAGCGTGCCTTCGGCGCCTCAGAATAACGTGGTGTCGGGTTTTTCAATAAAGTGTTAACGGGTTTCCGGAGATTCATTCCGGTGCGAAGTGGAGAGGCGAGTGGCAAATCAACTGGCTTGCGCGCGCACAGGGTCTCGCCCGTGGTTTGCAGCCATGATGCACCCCCCACTACTTCAGCCCTTGAACCTGCAATTCCCTCCGGCGAGTCCTAGGTTTAAGAGGCATGAAGTACGTCAACGTGCCAAGGCCCCATCGTAGCATAGGACTCAAACGGTCACCAAGATTTCATGACGATCGGTAGTGGATCAGTTTGGTTGTTGTAGCGGCGGCCTCGGGCCGCCGGTCTTTATTTTTCAAACAATTCGGCGGCCAGAGGCCGCCGCTACAGCAAACTGACCCATTACCTGACGATCCTTGTAACTGGCGGCGTGAAATGCAAACAGAAAATGGCGCCCCTTAAAAAAGATGGAACGTGACTTCCACCAAAACCTGAACGGGAACAGGCACGCCGTTTCGCGTGGCAGGCTTGAACTTCCACGTCTGGACGGTCTTCACGGCTTCCTCATCGAGGCCCAGGCCGAGCGGCTTCACCACGCGGACGTTGCGCACCAATCCTTGCACGTCCACTACGATGGAGAGCACAACGCTTCCCTGATATTTCGCCTTGCGCGCCTGCTCGGAGTATGGTGGGTTAGGCTCGTAAATGGGAATGGGTTGAGTTATGCCGCCACCCACGCTGAACACCCCGCCTCCCGTGCCGCCGCCGCTTCCAGGCCCAAGCCCGCCGCCTTTACCGGAGCCTATTCCCGTGCCACTCCCGGTCCCGATCCCGCCGCCACCGCCAGGACCATTCGACGGAGGCGCAGGAACCGCCGTGGGATTGCCCCACATGTTATCCGCCATCTGGACTTTCAGATTGGGTGGACCGAGTAACGTTGGCTCAACCGGAAGCTGCGGCTTTAGAATCTTGATTTTGGTCACGGGCGGCGCGAGTTGCCTCCAGGTGAACTTCGGAGCTGCACCCTTCGACGGTGGCTTTGGCGTACGGTCTCCGCCGCCCCCGCCGCCGCCCGCCTGTTTGAGTCCTGGTGGAAGTTGTAACGCGTATGGCGAAAGCTGGATGGGAATAACATCAGCCTGCTGCGCCGGCTGACTGTGAAGACCCAGAATGATGTAAGGCAGCAGCAGCGCAGCCAGCAAAATGACGTGGAAGATAAGGGAGTTTCCAAAAGAAGCCGGCTCTTGCTTGTAGTCTTGCCAAATATCGCCGACTTCCGCCGGTTGCGAAGTGATCGGGATCGCGGGTGGCTCGGGCTTTTCGGACAGACTGCGAATCTGCTCCCAAAGGTGGCGATGGAGCGGTGTCGCGTCCGATACGGGAAGCGATCCCTCACCGCGGTAATATTCCTTGGGAACGGTTATTTTGGGCTCGCGACGTCGCTCCTGAATAAGTTGCCAAAGCGACGCGAGGATGAAAGGGCTCTCAACGAGGGACGGCTGATAAACAGGCTGGGCGGAATCTGCCCGGCGAGAAACCCGCTGGCTTGGTTCGGCTCCGGCTTCAAGCCTGGTGGGTGACATTTGTCCTTAAGCTTCCGCGACCCGAATCATCCAGCGTCGCCTGGTAAAATTTACAAAACAATTCCCTTCGGAGATGTTACTCGCCCAACCAAAGTTGCCACGCCACGCGAACAAAATGGCTTGCTCCCGCCCAAGCCCAGATCCCACTTAAACTGATTTTACCACAAGCAGGCCAACCTCCCCACACAGAGCCATCGTTCGGTAATGGGTCAGTTTGCTGTAGCGGCGGCCTCTGGCCGACGAATTGTTTGAAAAATAAAGACCGGCGGCCAGAGGCCGCCGCTACAACAACCAAAATGAGTCACTACCTATCGTTCCGGTAGTGGGCCGGTTTGCTGCTGTAGCGCCTGTCTACGGCCAGGGCGCCGCGCATCCCGGTGCGGGAAGCGGTTCCGCCGCAAAAGACTTCGTGAAGGACAAACCGTAATTTGGACAAGCTGGCTCTGTGAGCGCCGGCTTTTATTTTCCGATGGCTTTGGCGCTCCCGGTCTTGGCGCAGACGGAGGGGTGCAACAAGCAGAGATATTGCTTTGATAGAGCGGCCCGAACGGTATGTTGAATGCAACACACCGGGGTCATCCGCGCACGGGAGACAAGTTTCGGCCTAGTGTGTGGTTAAGACGCGGTTTTTTCTTGGGCGTTTTATCCTGAACCACGGCAAAAGTAGTCACGGAGGTCACAAATTTTTTTATGCCAACGCTTTGAAAATACACCATCGTTTGGTCGTGGTCGCACTCCACCACCGCTCCCCAACCAAATCTCAAATGGCGCACGTATTGCCCGGTCTTCAGCTTCATGGTAAGCCTTCGATCTAATAGTCGCGTCTGCGGCTGAAGCGGTCACGACCGCCGCCGCCGCCGGAGCCGCCGCGCTCCTGCCCTTGTCCCGAGAAACCGGTGCGTTGCGGGCGAGCCTCGTTGACCGTCAAAGGGCGGCCATCGAAATCACGGCCATTCAAGCTTCCGATTGCCCTCTGCAAGTCCTCGCCATCAGCCAGCTCCACAAAGCCAAATCCCCGCGACTGCCCCGTCATTTTGTCGAGAACTACAATCGCCGAGGCGACCTTAAAACCCGCTTGGGTTACGAAGTCGCTGAGACTGCTCTCTGTGGTACCGTGGGGAAGGTTCCCCACGTAAAGTTTGGTAGCCATTAAATCCTCCAAGTTGGGGCGACCCTGCGGTCAGCCCGGTCAAGTTAGACCCACTCGGTACGCGCTTATAAGTGAGTCAAGCCAGAGTGTTAATTGCATGATGCGTGCCCAAGGCGAAGGCCAAGTCACGATACTGAGGACTTGCCGGCGCGTTTTTTGTTTCCGGCGCGTTGCGCAATAATCGAGTCTGCTTCCGCCGTAAAATCTTGGCCCTGCGTTCCCGGCCAAATCTGGATTTGTCGCCATTTCTTTCTGACATGGTTCCCTCCGCGGTGGAACTCAGGATGAAACAGAGCGATTTCAAACAAGCGTGGCAACCTGCGTGGCGGTTACCAGTGAGGAGGCGCGATTACAGCTAACCCGGTTTGGTTCAGGAGGGCTGAAGGGCGACCTGAGAATCTCACCCTGCTGGCAAGTGTGGGCCAGTTCACATTATTTGTCCATCATAATCTGAGATATTTTGTTTGCACCTGAAACGCCAAGCACATGCATTCGCCTTTGCCATGTGTGCGGCTGAGAAGGCGGGCGGCCGGTAAAACAGGATCGCGCAACCCAGCAGCGCTGTTGGCAAAGCGCACAGTTTTGAATTTCAGAAACTCTGATCGGTATTTCATAATCACTTTGCGATGCTTGGCGCCTTGGCGCCTTTGCGTGCGAGCTTTGTAGCGACCGCTGTTGAACGCTGCGGCCGTTTACCGATCGGATGGCTGCCCCGGACGCTCCGCAGCTTCACCCAACAGACTCTGCGCGACGGCCCGTCCCTAGACGCGCCCAGAACGCCTTGACGTAATTAGCCTAGTGTGTTAGGCTAATTCCATTGCGATGAACAGGTTTCGGCAGAATGCGAATTGCAGCAAATTGCGCATTTCACTCACTGCGCGGAGCGGCGTTCCTCATAATGCATTGAAAACAAGACTGTTGGGAGCACAACAGGTTCCATTCGAGAGAAAGTTCGAGAGAAAGAATGTTGTAGTGGCGGCCTCTGGCCGCCGAATTGTTTGAAAAATAAAGACCGGCGGCAGGTCACACCAGTTTTGGAGCGTCGGCGACTTATGTCGCTCAGTATAAGTAAGATTGGCGAAGCCGGATCCTCCACGCTCTTGCCCAAGCAGCTTGACAGCACCCATGGCATACGTGTCCTTGGAGCCGTGCCGGGTGGCGTTCCGGCCGAGAGGCATGGTATAAAATGGAATGCGAGGTTAGTTGCTGATACCGTACAGGCGGCACTCTGGCGCAACGATGGAAAACGCGGAGAGGGCGACCGGAAAAACCGTGGGATTCTTAGACGGCCGCTACTGGCTGCGTGATCTGATTCTTTCCCTCCTCCTGGCATTTGTCGTGATTGTATTCTTCTACCAGCCGGTGCAGGTGGAAGGAACTAGCATGATGCCGGAGATATACAATCACGAGCGCATTTTCATCAACAAGTTCGTCTATCGCCTGGAGCCGATCCACAGGTTTGACATCGTGGTTTTCCATTATCCGCTGGATCCTTCGAAGAGCTACATCAAGCGCGTGGTAGGACTGCCTGGAGAGCAGGTAAGCATTCGCGCGGGGCGGGTTTACATCGATGGCAAGCCGCTGAAAGAGTCCTTCATTCCGCGCAGCTACCTGGACCATGATAATTACCCGGCTACGTACGTGCCGCCGCACCATTACTACGTGTTGGGGGATCACCGCGACGCTTCAAACGACAGCCGCGAGTGGGGCACGGTAGATCGAAAGTACATTTACGGCAAAGCCGAGTTTGTCTACTGGCCTGTCAGCCAAATCGGAAAGCTAAATTAGCGAGGCTTACGGCCTCCGCAGCGGCAGAGAGCACGCCGGTTTACTGGGGAACCAGGGATCCTTGCGACTGAGAATAGGATGATGGAGGCGGCACTCGCCTTAGAAGACGGAACCATGTTTCCCGGGCGCGGTCACGGCGCCCGCGGCGAACGCTTTGGCGAAGTGGTTTTCAATACTTCTCTCTCCGGCTACCAGGAAATCCTCACCGACCCTTCCTACGCGGGACAAATCGTTACCCTCACTTATCCGCACATCGGGAACTACGGCACCAATCCGTTGGACAGCGAATCCGTGCGTCCCTTCGCCGAAGGGCTGGTGGTGCGGGAGCTGAGCGAGTTGGCCAGCAACTGGCGCTCCGCAGAAGAGGTTTCGGAGTTTCTGGCAAAATTCGGCGTTCCGGCGATCTCGGAAATCGATACCCGTGCGCTGGTCCGGCACCTCCGCAAGCACGGCGCGATGCGCGGAGTGATCTCTTCCATTGATCTCGATGAGGCGAGTCTTGTTGCCAAGGCCAAGGCTTCGCCAAGCATGGTGGGGTTGGACCTTGCAAGCCGCGTGACCACTGCCTTCCGGTACCCCTGGAATGAGCCTTCGCGGGACTTATCCGGCTCTGCCCGCAAGGCGCCCGCCGCGCGCTTCCACGTGGTGGCCTACGATTACGGGATCAAGCATAACATTCTGCGGCGACTGGTGGACTCCGGCTGCCGAGTGACCGTGATTCCGGCACAGACGCAGGCGCGCGAGGCGCTTGATTTTAAGCCCGACGGCGTGTTCCTATCGAACGGGCCGGGCGACCCGGAGCCGCTCGCTTACGCCGCCGAAGCGGTTCGCGGGCTGATGGGCCGCGTTCCGGTTTTTGGCATTTGCCTGGGGCATCAAATCGTCGGCCTGGCGCTTGGCGGCAAAACTTACAAGCTGAGGTTTGGTCATCACGGCGGCAACCATCCGGTGATGAATCTGGAGACTCAGAAGGTGGAGATCACGGCGCAGAATCACGGCTTCGCCGTCGATCCGGACTCGCTCAAGGCGAGCGAAGTGGCGCTGACCCACATAAATTTGAACGATCAGACGCTTGAAGGCCTGCGCCACAAATCGATGCCGCTTTTCAGCGTACAGTACCACCCGGAAGCGTCCCCCGGCCCTCACGATTCGGCTTACTTGTTCGACAAGTTCGTGAAGATGATGGAGGAGTGGAAGGGATAGATGGGACGGCGATTTTAACGTGACGCATTTCACCCTCGCCCTTTCAGGGAGAGGGTGATCCCGCAGCGCGGGAACGTCATGAGGAGCGATACGGAGCGGGTGCCGGATTTGGTTCTAGCGGGGAACCCCGTCTAGTGAATTTCCCCTCTCCCTTGCAGGGAGAGGGTGGCGCGCGGAGCGCGGCGGGTGAGGGGCAGTATGAGGCCCAGTCAGCAAACGATTAACCGGTCTCGCAACCTCAGACATGATGCAACGAACGCCGAACGGCTCGCCTGGAAGCTCTTACGGAACCGCACTGCACTTGGAATCAAGTTTCGGCGGCAGCATCCGATCGGGAAATACGTCGTGGATTTTTACTGCCCGGAACGCCGCCTCGCAATCGAGTTGGACGGGAGCGTGCATTCGCAGCCGAGCCAGTTGCGAAGAGACGAGAGCAAAGAGAGATTCCTGCGGCAGCAAGGCGTTCAGGTCCTGCGCATCTCAAATGGCTGGGTGCTGGAAGACCCGGAGGGATTTGTGAGGAAGGTGCTGGCGAGCCTACCCTCACCCGTCCCGCTCCGCGGGACACCCTCTCCCTGAAAGGGCGAGGGCTTGAGTGGATGGGGAAGGTGCTCCGCGAACGGCATCACCGTTTGCTATTCCTGGATTACGCTCTCTCTTCTGTTGGGGAGAGGCTAGCCGGCAGAGCGGGAATCGAGGTCATACGTTTCCCCTCTCCCTGAAAGGGCGAGGGCTTGAGTGGATGGGGAAGGTGCTCCGCGAACGGCATCACCGTTTGCTATTCCTGGATTACGCTCTCTC
>NFUN01000107.1 GCA_002197525.1 Acidobacteria subdivision 13 bacterium RH2 MAG17b
CCGGGGGCGAAAACGCGTTCATTAAGGTTTTCCTTGGGCGCGAAGGCTGAGCCTTCGCGCCCAAGGAAAACCTTAAAGAACGCGTTTTCGCGCAGACTCTTTGGACCGGTTCTGCCGGCGAGCGTTACTCTTCATACTCGAAGGAATTGGACGCAGTCTCTTCCAGGCGGATGCGCTTGAGCCGCGCCGCGCTCTCTCCCCAGCAGCTTCTCCATTGTTTCTGCAGCAACCTATATATTTCGACGCACAGATTCTCAGTGGTTGGAATAATGTTGCGGAGCGCTTCAACGTCCAGATTCAGATGAGTGTGGTCCAGCCGCTCGATAATTTCTTCCTGACCCAGCCGGTCGAGGCGCGCGAGATCGATCACCATTCCCGTCGCCGGATTCACGGGGCCGGCCACCATAACTTCCAGCACGTAATTGTGCCCGTGCCCGTAAGGGTTGTTGCACTTGCCGTAGATGCGCGCGTTTTCTTCCGCCGTGAGCGAGTCATTGTGAAGGCGATGAGCGGCAGAGAACCGGTAACGCCGTGTGAGGTGAACCATCATTCTCCGTAGTAGTCCGCGTAGAGGTCCGGGCTTTCGTAAAGCCGGACGCGGTGTAGCTTGCCAAAGTTCAACTTGGGCGAGAGCAGGTTCCAGATTTCCACCGCAATGTTTTCCGTCGTGGGGTTCTTCTCTGCAAAAGCCGCAACTTCCTTGTTCAGGAATCTGTGATCCATCAACTCCAGCACTTCGGTTTCGAGGAGCTTTTTGAGGTCCTTGATGTTCAGGACCATCCCGGTCGCCGGGTCAATCTTGCCCGCCACGGTTACCTCCAGCGTGTAATTGTGGCCGTGCCCGTGCGGATTGGCGCACTTTCCGAAGACACGACGGTTCTCTTCGGGCGTGAACGCGGGATTGTGGTAATAATGCGAGGCGGAAAATTCCGCCCGGCGTGTGAGATAGATCACAGCGCTCCTTTCACAGAGTAAGTGCGTCCCTTCCATTGGACCGCGCCGCCCAGCTTGTACGCCCGGACCGAATTCAACAACATCAGGATGAAGAGCGGCGCGCCAAGCCAGAAATAGCTGGCCAAATTTCCGGAAAATCCGAGACGCCGGAGGTTACGGCGATAAACCGTCTGCTGCCAGAAAAAGATCGCAACGGTCACAATCAAGGCCGTTGGCACCCATGCTGCCTGAGAATTTCGAATCAGCGCGAGAGCGAAAGCCAGGGCGAGCGCGCCAGCAAGCCACACGGCGATCAGCTTTGAGACCGCGCGCGCAATCTTCCAAGAGTTGCCGCCATAAAGCAGGAACAGGTTTTTCGTCCAGCCGCGCCACATTTCTCGAAACGTGCGATACATGCGCGTCTGCACCCACTCCGCTCCGGGAAGAAACAGAATCCGTCCGCCCCCAGCCTTCACCCGGCGCGCCAGCGCAACGTCTTCGAGCACTTCTTCGCGCACCGCCTGATGGCCTCCAACTCGTTCGTAGGCGCGCCGGCGGATCAGAATATATTGTCCGTTCGCGGCGGCCGTTCCGGAGGCCGCGTCGTTGACTTCATCAAAGCGGTAAAGGCCGGCCAGTTGAACGTAAACAAGCGGAATCACGGCCTTTTCCCACCACGTTGGCGTCCGCTGGCCGGGCGAGACTGAGAGCAGGTCCGCGCCTTCTCTTTCTGCGCGATCGAGCAGCTCCCTCAGGCTTCCCGGCAGGTGTTCAACGTCCGCGTCGGTGAACAGCAGCCAATCTCCCCGCGCGTGCCTTGCGCCCTCGGCCGCCGCGTGCGGCTTGCCGAGCCATCCGGCGGGCAAAAAGTTAAGGCTTACGACGCGAAGAGCGGGTAGTGTGCTCTGAAGGCCAGATAAAATCGCCGCCGTCTCATCCTCCGAATCGTCATCCACCACGATAATTTCTTGAAGATCGGGCTGCGCGGCGAGTGATCGCACGGCGCGGGCGATGTTCAATGCTTCGTTGCGGGCCGGAACGATAGCCGAGACGATCGGGACGGAAGGATCACTCATGAGAGCGGCTTAGCACTGATGTTCGCAATTACGGTGACGTATAAAGCAAGCCGCCGATCCTGCCCCCAGCCCTCGCCCCTTTGGGGGAGAGGGTGGCCCGCGGTGCGGTACGGGTGAGGGGTCGCTTCAACTACGTCACCGTAATTACGAATAGGAGCGCTTATTGAAAATTACAAATTATAGTGACGGCTTTTTTGTAGCGCC
>NFUN01000108.1 GCA_002197525.1 Acidobacteria subdivision 13 bacterium RH2 MAG17b
CACTCCCCAGCAGTTCTTGGCTCAATCCTCATCTCCTCGAAAGGAACCTGAGTGTCACTAATCTACTGGACGAGTACACCGCGGTGTAAACCGGCCGCTACAGTGCTACAATCCACGACGGACGGGTTACGCTTGTCACACAGATTTGAATTCGGCAGGCATAGAAGTTTCGCATGCTGCGGTCCGTCAATTAGACCGCCGTTCGCGATGATGCCTGATCTCCGGCAATACTTAGGACACTAACAAGGAGGGCGAGAATGGATAACAGAGGCGGAGGGCATCTTGGGCCACAATTGACTCGGAGGAACTTACTTGAATCAACGGGAATCGTTGGAGCAGCCATGATGATTCAGAATGCCAAAGCAGCCGGGCAGGGATCAAGCCCTGAAATGGTGCCGCCAAGTCTCAGGATTAGCTCTGTCAAAGCGACCGTGCATGACGTACCGGTACACGTACCTGTACTGGAAAAAACGTTGAAAACACAGATCGTCTTCGTCGAAGTCAGCACTGACGAGAACATCACGGGATATGGCCTCACGGGCCACCTTCAGAGTTTCGGGGTTCGAGAGTTCATCAATCGCCAACTCGCGCCGTTCCTGAAAGGTAAAAACGCTTTGGATACGGAGGCGAGATGGCAGGAGATGTTCTTGACCTTCAACCCACGCTACCAGACCGGGGTTTGGAGCTCCGCCGTGAGCGCCGTGGACATCGCGCTATGGGACATCAAAGGTAAGCACTACAAGGCGCCCGTTTGGCGGCTTCTCGGCGGGGCGAAAAAGAAAGTGCCGGCTTATATTACCTTTGGGCTGTTGGCGTTTGACCGAGAACAGCTTGTGGAGATGGTGCATCGCTTCCTGGCCGAAGGGCAGGACAAGTTCAAAATGGTTGTTGCCATCGACAACGGCGAAGATCCGGCGGAGGACGCCGCGCGTGTGAAGATGGTTCGGGAAGCCATCGGCGATAAGCCCGACCTAATGATCGATGGCAACGAACGATTCTCTGTGAACCGCGCATTGGATCTGGCCAAGCGGGTTGAACCTTACAACATCACCTGGTTCGAAGAACCCCTGTACGGAAACGACGCGAGGCTATTAGCCCAGTTACGCAAGAGGTGCTCGGTTCCGATCGCGGCAGGCCAGATGGAGGGCTCCCGTTTCCGGCATCTTGAACTCCTTCAACACGGGGCGATAGACATCCTGCAACCCAATGTCTGCTACGTCGGGGGATACACGGAGGGGCTGAAAGTGGCAGGGATGGCGCAGGCCTTCAACATCCTGGTGGCCGACGGCGGCGGATGGCCCCATCATAACATGCATTTTCAGGCCGCGGTCTCGAATGGTTGGAGAGTAGAATTCCATTACTTGCTGTGGAAGGTGGGGGAAACAATCTACAAGAATACCCCGAAGCCGGAAAAAGGGTTTGTAACGCTGACCGAGGAACCCGGACTTGGTTTAGAACCCAACTGGGAAGCTCTCAAAGAATTTCTGGAGACTTAAACCGAGACTTAGAGCTTATCCGTAAATAGCCGTTGAATTCTGCGATGAGTTGAGGCAAGATGATGACCCAAGATGCCACAAATAAAATCTTGGGAAGTATTCGATGAGTTTTGGACAAAGGTTGAACCCCTGATTCCGGTTCGACAGCGGCCGGAAGGTCGAAAGTATCGGCGTCGAGCTGGCGGCGGGCGGAAGGCGATGCCGGCGCGAACAATTTTTTCGGCCATCGTGTATGTGCTGCGCACGGGATGTCAGTGGAAGGCGCTACCGAAGGAATTCGGAAGCGCGAGCGCGATCCACAAGCATTTTCAACAGTGGCAGCGGGCGGGTTTGTTTCTGGCGCTGTGGCGGTCGGGATTGGCCGAGTATGAGGAGATGGAAGGCATTGCCTGGGACTGGCAAAGCATCGACGGGGCATTGGTGAAAGCCCCGCTCGCCATCGACTGTGTGGGAGCCAACGTGCATGACGTGAAGCTGCTGGCGGCCACGCTCGACCAGGTGGTCAGAGCGCGACCGGCATCGAGTTCAGAAATGCCCCAGCGTCTCTGCGCGGATGCTGGCTACAAGGGAGCACCGGCCCGGCGAGAGGCGGAGATGCGAAACTATCAACCGCATATCAAGCAACGGCGGGAAGAAGCGGAGGCGAAGCGCACCCAGCCCGGTTACCGGGCTCGCCGGTGGGTGGTGGAGCGGACCCACTCCTGGCTAAACCGATACCGCAAGCTGCTGGTGAGTTTTGAGAAGACCGAGGAAGGCTACGTCGCCCTGCTGACCTTGGCTGCGGCCATGATTTGCTGGCGCCAAACAATTGTTATTTACGGATAAGCTCTTAGTACGGTATTTCATAAGTTCGCTCACGTATTTCGGCGCCCCTCACCCGGCGCTTGTGCGCCACCCTCTCCCCAAGGGGGCGAGGGCGGCATCTTCAAATACGTCACCGCACTTATGAAAAGCAACTAAGACAGCAAATTGGCGGCGTTCATATCCTCGAATTATTTGAGGTTTACCAATTATAGTGACGGCTTTTTTGTAGCGCCGGTGTCCCCACCGGCGTCTTCCGGCGCTGAGGACAGCGCCGCTACAATAACCAAACTGCACCACTACCCTCGCCCGCTTCCCTTGACGCCAGGATGGATAGCGTAGTACACTACGCTATCACTAGGACGGCGCACCCACATGACCCGCTTATGCCATGCTTCACACTCCCCAAAATCGGACAGGAAAATGGGCTGGAAAACCGCCAATTTTCGTGCGTTTCTGTGGCCGGAAAACGCCCTCCGGAGAGAGCCCCGGAAACGAAAAAGAGAATGTTTAACCTAGCAAACCGGAATCTTATTGAAAACAAAGGAACATTAGACGAGCAAACCGGGGCGAAGCGGAGAAACCAGTTGAATCGAAACGAGATAGGTCTCGCTCCGATTATCTATTGTAGAATGAATAAGATGCCGGTTTGACCGGAACTTGCAGTGCGGCAACCGGAGAGCAGCAGCCGTTGGAGTGGCCTGCCCTTTTCCGGCTACTCGTCTTGCCCCAAAGCGGGCCTGCCGGACCGGAGCGTGGAGCGGGAGGACGGCCGCCGGCGCGGGCTTGCCCTAGCCTTCGTTCGTTGCTTCTGGCAACACCTTCCGATACAATTGATTATCAAATCAGGCTAGGGAGCGCCTTATGAACCTGCCGCGCCTCGGCGAGGCGTTTTACAATCTGCGCTTCAGGACGCGGCTGGTGCTCGTCTTGTTTTTAGTGCTGGCCGTCACCAGCGCTGTGCTTCTCGCCACCTACATCCGCGAAAACCGGCGCATCAAGGCCTACGTGGCCGGAATCACGTCTGATCTGGTAGCCATAAGCCAGGTCACGCAGGAGCAGGTTCCCACCAAGGCGACGCGAACGCAGGCGCTTAAAGCTTATATGCAAGCGCTTAAAGGAGCGGGGCTTTCCTCCATCACCGTGGCCTCACCTTCGGGTGAAGTGGTCGCCAGCACGAATCCTCAACAGGTGGGCCGGCGAATCAAGATCAAGCGGCGCCGCACCATCAGAAAGCCCAGCCCGATCGAGATTTCCGCCGAGTTTCCCGAAATGGACGTCGATTCGGCAGTGCGCGAAAAGACCTACTTTGTGGAGTTTCCCATTGTTCAGGGCGACAAAGTGATCGGCTACGCCCGTGTGCGCGGCTTCGGCGATCAACTGGATGCGCTTCTGCGGCGCTCCGATCTTGCGCGGTCCTTCTGGATTCTGGCTGCGATGCTGTCCGGCATCATCGCGATGGTTTATCTGACCTTGCTGTTCACGAAACCCGTGGACATGCTGGCTGAAGGCGCAAAGCAGGTGGCCCGCGGAAACCTTTACGTTTCCCTGCCGGTCAAGGGCCGGGACGAAATGGCCCGCCTGGCGCAGACGTTTAACCAGATGGTCGAGCGCCTGCGGGAGACCCGGATGCTACAGGAACGGCTAAATGAGGCGGAGAAGCTTTCCCTCCTCGGCCGGTTCTCCGCAAGCGTGGCGCACGAGGTTCGCAACTCGCTGAATTTCATTAATTTGAGCATTGACCAAATTCGCGCCAAGCAGCCCACTCTGAGCACCGCCGCAAACACGCAGGCCGGCGAGCGCGCGGCGCGCGAAGTTCAGCGCAACTTGGCGAATGTGAAGGAAGAGATCAACCGTCTGAATCACCTGGTTAATGAGTTTCTCTCCGCTGGCCGGCAGACGCCGCCCCATCTTGAGTTGTGCGACCTGCGCGAAGCGCTCAAACAGGCGGTTACGCTGGTTGAAAAGCAGGCTTGCGCCCAGGATGTTACTATCCGTGCAGAATGTCCCCAGGACTTTCCGGAAATCCAGGCGGACGCGGCCCAGATGAAGACGTGCTTCGTGAACCTCCTCACCAACGCGATCCAGGCCATGCCTCGCGGCGGCCACATTTGCGTGCGCGTACGGCGGGCGGCGGAAAGCAAAGAAGCGGAGATGCTGGAATTGAGTTTTGCCGATACCGGTCCTGGCATTCCGTCCGGGGACCGCGAAAAGGTTTTCACTCCGTTCTTTTCCACCAAGGCCACCGGTTTTGGACTGGGTCTGGCCATCACAAAGAAAATCGTCGAAGACCACGGCGGGCGCATTTATATACGTGACAGCGAAGAGCCTGGCGCGGTGATCGTTATCGATCTTCCCGCAAACGGTGTTGCTGCCGCATCCGGCGAAAGCAGCCAGCCTGTGGCCGAGGTCTCAAACTCCTGATCCATGCCTGAAGGAAGCATCCTGGTAGTTGACGACGAAGTGCGCCAGCGGGAGATCTATCGCGATATCCTTCTGGACGAAGGATACAGCGTGGACACGGCCGCCAGCGGGGAGGCCGCTCTTCGCATCCTCAACCAAAAACGCTTCGACCTAGTGATCACGGACCTAAACCTCACCGGCATGACGGGAATTCAGTTGCTCAGCGCCATTCAGCAGGCGGATCCCACCGTCACGGTGATGCTGATCACCGGCTACCCTTCCATTGAGTCGGCCATCGAGGCGACCAAGAAGGGCGTATATACCTACCTCGAAAAACCGGTCGACCGCGACAAACTGCTCGATGTGGTGGGCGAAGTCTTCGCTCACCTGGTTCTGCTGCGCAAGACCATTTTGGGCGTTTCTCCGGCCACCAAGGCCATGCTGCGCATGGTGCTCAAGGTAGCGCCGAGCCCACACACGGTGCTGATCTTGGGGGAAAGCGGCACCGGCAAGGAGCTTGTTGCCCGTGAGATTCACAAGCTGAGCCCGCGAGCCAGCCAACCCTTCCTGGCCGTCAATTGCGCCGCGCTCACCGAAACGCTGCTCGAAAGCGAGCTCTTTGGCCACGAAAAAGGCGCTTTCACCGACGCGCACCAGCAAAAGAAGGGTTTGTTCGAAAGAGCGAATCATTCCACGCTTTTTCTTGATGAAATCGGCGATACCAGCCTCAGCATGCAGGCCAAGATATTGCGCGCTCTTCAGGAGCGCGAAATCATGCGCGTGGGCGGCACGGAACCTGTCAAAGTGGATGTCCGCATCATCGCCGCCACCAATCGCAACCTGGAGCAGATGCTCAAGGAGGGTAAATTCCGCGAGGACCTCTACTATCGCCTCAAAGTGATACCTATCGTTTGTCCGCCCCTGCGCGAGCGGTGGGAGGACATTGAGGTGCTGGCGATACACTTCGTCCGCAAGGCGGCTCTGGCGGCGAAGCGCAAGATTTCCGGCATTTCACCCGACGCTCTTCGCGCCCTTGAGGACTATGACTGGCCCGGTAACATCCGCCAGCTCGAGTGGGCCATGGAGCGCGCCGTATTGCTTGGCGAAGGCGAGAAGGTGACGGCACAGGATTTGCCGCCCGAGATCTTTGAGAAGGAACTTGCGGCCGAACAGCCCGCTGCAGCCACGGCGCAGGCAGCAGGCTTTGGTGAAGGCATCGAGCCCGTCATCGCGGAGCAATCGTGGGAAGAGCACGAGAAGGCCAAAATTTTTGAAGCTCTTCAGCGCACCAACGGAAACATCACCAAAGCCGCCCAACTCCTGGGCATGACTTTCAGGACGCTGCAGTACCGCCTGGAGAAGTTCGGCATCAAGCGAGTCTGAGAGTTATTTCGCGTCCTGCCAGGAGACCTTATCCTCTTGTTGATTGGCAACTCGCTTTTTGTAACTCGCCCCGAAGCAAGGGTTGCCCCCAGCCATCACCATCGCCCTGAATAGCCTGCAAGTCTCTCTCATCCCTCCGGTTTTCTTAAGGCCGAACCTTTTCGGGAGTACGAGAATCCAATTGTTTGAACGGCTCTTGGCCTGAAGGCGGTGGCTGATGACAGTGGTACAAGTAGTAGTTTGGGACGCGGTCAAGTTACTTTTTCTAGTTTTAGGGTTGGTCTATGCAGCGCTGGTTTTCGCTGGCTATGTGACCGAGGGACCGCATTATCATCCCCGGTTCCATCTGGCAGAACCGGCACGTTCGGGCGAGCGCCTGCTCATCTGGACAGGCATCAAGATTTTGGATGCTGCGATTCACTTGTTCCGGTCAATTCTCAATCAACTACTCACCGCATCGAGCGAAGTGGGCTTCTGGGTTGTCAACAAATCCGGCCCTAAAGTGCAGCGCGAAGTGCGCTCACGCTTCTTGTAACTAATTGACAATTAATGACATATAATCAATGCTTCAGGTGAGTCCGCCGTCGTTAGGAACGCCTTGCCACTTTTTACACTTGCGCCACGTGGTGGTGCTTTGCCATCTTAATAGAGTGAATGAAGCTCACGCAGCTAGCACCGTAGCTACCAGATCCCCGGCAAGCGTTCAAGAGTTGGCTCACACTGAGACTCTGATTTCCCTATTGCCAAGCGTGGAAAGCCGGCTGCCGTCAGCATCGATAAGTTATGCGATGGATGAACACACGCAATATTGGCTGGCCCTGGGGCGAATCGAGGGCTTGGGTGTACACGGCATCCACAGCCTGGTCAGAAACTTTACAGCTCCAGGCGCGGTTTACGCGGCTTCACTCACGGAGCTAGAAAGCTGTGGCTTGCCGTCTCGTATAGCGCGGGACATCCACGCGCAGAAAGGTTTGCCGGAGGCGGAAAAGGAGATTGCAGAGGCGGAACGGCAAGGCATCCGCGTGCTTGGATTTTCCGACCCAGCCTACCCTCCCCTGTTAAAGCAAATCGCTGACCCTCCGCTTGCCTTGTACGTGAAGGGCGACGTTGGTGCGCTTTGCCAACACGCTGTGGCGATGGTCGGGTCGCGGCGCCCGAGCGCGTATGGAAGTTCGGTGGCCCACCGTCTGGCGGCCGATTTGGCGCAACGGCAAGTCGTGATCGTGAGCGGGATGGCTAGGGGCATCGATTCGGCCTCTCATCGAGGCTCTCTTGAGGTGGGCGGGAAGACGGTGGCGGTGCTGGGATCAGGGTTGGACGTCATCTACCCTCGCGAAAATAAAAAGCTCGCGGAGCGGATTGTGGGGCAGGGCGCCATAGTCTCAGAATTCCCTCTCGGCACGCCGCCCGTACCTCAGAACTTCCCAATTCGGAACCGGATCATCAGCGGTTTGTCGCTCGGCGTGGTCATCGTGGAGGCTGCCGAATACAGTGGTTCATTGATCACGGCAAGGCTGGCGCTTGAGCAGAACCGCGAAGTTTTCGCTGTTCCGGGCAACATCACGTCCCCGCAAAGTTTCGGCCCGAACCTATTGATCAAACAGGGCGCGAAGCTGGTGGATCAATGGCTGGACGTGGTGGAAGAATTTCCGGCCTCCGTCCGGATGCAACTGCTACCGCCACCGGACGCATCGGAAGATTCGGCGCAGCGGCCCGCTTCTCTCCTGGTCGCGGGAATGGATGCCGATCAGAAAGCGGTGTACGAAGCGTTAAGGGTTGATGAAGCGCTTTTTGTCGATGCGGTTTGCGGCAGCGCTTCGCTATCGCAGCCGCGCGTACTTGCTGCGCTTCTGGGCCTGGAGATGAATGGACTGGTACGTCAGTTGCCAGGCATGAATTTTGTCCGTAAGTTGTAAGGGTCAGTTGGTGTGGCGGCTTCTGGCCGCCGAACTGGCGCTCCCCCACAGCGTCGGGAGAGGCGCCGAGGGCCACTACAGTGGCAAGGAGCGGGGTCAGCACCCGCTTGGGATCGTTGATTCTATGGCAAAGTCTCTGGTCATTGTGGAATCGCCGGCGAAGGCGAAGACCATCAACAAATATCTCGGGTCCGGCTACACGGTCAAAGCCTCCATGGGGCATGTGTTGGATCTGCCCAAGAAAGATCTGGGCGTCGATATTGAAGACGGGTTCAAGCCGACCTACATCGCGATTCCCGGAAAAAAAGAGATCATCAGCGAGCTGCAGGCTGCCGCGCGCGGCGCCGATTCCATTTATCTGGCCGCCGATCCGGACCGCGAAGGTGAGGCGATCTGCGCCCATCTGCGAGAATTGCTGACGTCGAAAAATAAGAAAATCCACCGGGTGATGTTTAACGAAATAACGCGCGACGCTATCCGGGAGGCGTTCAATCATCCGGGGGAGATCGACGCGCGGCTGGTGGACGCCCAGCAGGCCCGCCGGATACTGGACCGTCTGGTAGGTTATCAGGTAAGCCCGCTGCTCTGGGAAAAGGTGAAGCGCGGCATCTCCGCAGGGCGTGTTCAGACAGTTGCACTGCGCCTGATCGTTGAGCGCGAGCGGGAAATTCGCGCCTTTCAAAAGAGGGAGTACTGGACCATCACCGCGCAGCTCGAAGGCGCAAAGCTACCCGCCTTCGAGGCCCGCCTCGTAAAGATCAAGGGTGAGGAACCGGAGATTCCGGATCAGGCTACCGCCGAAAAGCACCGGGCGGCGGCGCAATCCGCGGACTTCGTGGTGCAGTCCGTCGGCACGCGCGAGAAAAAGAAATATCCCGTACCGCCCTTCATCACCAGCAAGCTGCAGCAGGAAGCAGTGCGCAAACTGCATTTTTCGGCCAAGAAAACGATGATGTTCGCCCAGCGCTTGTACGAAGGCGTCGAGGTTGGGGACGAGGGCTCGGTCGGACTCATCACCTACATGCGCACGGACTCCACGCGAGTGTCGGAAGGCGCTCTGGCCGCGGCGCGTGATCTCATCCTCAAGCAGTTCGGCGCGGCTTATCTGCCCAAAGAGCCGGTGCGTTACAAGAGCAAGAAGGGCGCGCAGGACGCCCACGAAGCGATCCGGCCGACGGACGTGAACCGCACTCCCGAATCCGTAAAATCCTACCTTTCCGCAGAGGAGTTCAAGCTGTACAAGCTTATCTGGCAACGCTTCGTGGCTTCGCAGATGAATCCCGCCCTCTTTGACCAGACCACCATTGACGTTGCCGCGGGCGACTATCTGTTCCGCGCCACGGGTTCCATCGAGCGCTTCAACGGCTTCCGCGCGGTTTATGAAGAAGGCCAGGACGACAACAAGGCTGCTGATGAAGAAAGTGACGAATTGAAGCACCGTCTACCCGCGGTGGAAGAAGGCGAGCGTCTGAAATTGGAAAAACTTCTGCCCGAGCAACACTTCACGGAGCCTCCGCCACGCTACAACGAAGCGACCCTCGTGAAGGTGCTGGAAGAAAAGGGCATCGGCCGGCCTTCCACTTACGCCACGATTCTTTCGGTGATTCAGAACCGGGAATACGTAGAAAAAGTACAGGGCCGCTTCTATCCTACCGAGCTCGGCATGGTGACGAGCGACCTGCTGGTGAAAAACTTCAGCGAGATTTTCGACGTCGCTTACACCGCCCGTATGGAAGAAGAACTGGATGAGGTGGAAGAGGGTAAGCTGAAATGGACGGACGCGCTCGAAGGCTTTTACAAAAAGTTCAAAAAAGAATTGCGCGCCGCCCAGAGCGGCATGGCGGACCTCAAAGGCGAAGGGATTCCCACCGACGTCAAGTGTGAAAAATGCGGCAAGCCCATGGTGATTCGCCTCGGGCGCAATGGCCACTTCCTGGCCTGCACAGGGTATCCTGAATGCGACGGCACTCGTGATCTTACGCCCGAACTCGCGGAACAATACGGCGGCGCGGCCTCCGCGGCGCCCGAAGTTCCCGAGCAGCCCTGCGAAAAGTGCGGCAAGCCCATGGCCGTCAAGCGCGGCCGTTTCGGCTATTTCCTGGCCTGCAGCGGATATCCCGAATGCCGCAACACCAAGCGCATCGTCATGGGCGAGGGCAAGGTGATGACGGTTCAAGACGTGCTGCTCGAGGAAAAATGTCCGGAGTGCGGCGCGCAGCTCATCATCAAACATGGACGCTACGGGCAGTTTACGGCATGTAGTAATTATCCCCAGTGTAAATTCGTCAAACGCCAGACGCTGGGCATTCCTTGTCCGGAAAAAGGGTGCACCGGCGAGATCGTGGTGCGCCGCTCGAAGCGCGGAAAGACGTTTTACGGCTGCAGCCGCTACCCGGATTGCAAGTTCACCGCCTGGGATAAGCCCGTGGCCGAGGCTTGCCCCAACTGCGGCTCTCCAATCCTGCTGGAAAAAACAACGAAGAAGTCCGGGCCGATCCGGTATTGCCCGAACGAAGCCTGCCAGTACGAGCACGCCGTCGCATAAAGTCGGAGGACCGAGCGCGCGTGCGCTCATCAATGCGCTTCCAGTTTTGGGGAACCGATCCCAAAGTCCCACACGTCCAGATTCAATTTATCCTGGTTCACCTCTCCCAGGGCATATTCGCCGGGAGAGAGCGATCGCCCGGGTTTCAACTCAAAGAGCCCTGGGGCAAGCTGCTTGCGCGTGAGGGGCAGCAGCGCGCGCGACTCGCTGGGTTTGCCGCCTAACCGCGAGTCTATGTTTTCCACTTCACGATCATCCTTTCCGGATTTCAAACGAAGCAGCTTGATATTGGCGCCCGCGCCGTCCGCGAACTGCGCATAAAACACCGGCTGCGGCTTGAGGATGCGCACCGCCGCCGCTCTACCGGGAATCACCACCAGCATGCGGCTTTTCAGAATCGGCGCGGGCAAAGCGATGTTCAGCGCCAGGCGCTTTTTGTCGCGCGCAAGCGAGCCTTGCGACTGAAGCAGCGCAATCACTCGCGTTCCATCGTAGGCGTAAATCCCTTCGTTCGATGGCAGGCGGACGCCAGAGGCAATCTCGTAACCCCCGTTTTGCGCCAGTTGGTAGGTGTCCTTCTCTGTCTGCGCGGCTTCCTCCAAGATTTTCTGCTGTTCTTGCTGTTTTTGCTTCTGCGCGCGCTCGGTGGCCTGAAAATCCACCAAAGTTACAGGAATCTCTTCCCAGGCGGAGCGTTCTACGCTGTAGTAGCGCACCCTGTCGCCCTTAATTTGGTAGCTCTTCACAAACTGGTAGCTGCCATCTTTCAAATAGAGCTTGATTTGCGCCAGGCAGGGCGCGGCAGTCGCGAGAAGGAATGAAGCGAACACCATGCCTAGCAGGAAAAGCCGGAAGGATCTCATGGCTTCATGCTATCGCTCAAAATGGTGCGTTTCAATCGATGCGGAGTTCGATTTTCCGGCGAGCAGACGCCGAATCTGCGGTGCGCGTCGCAGAGCGCCATCCGCCACAATCGCCGCGATGCCGCGCAATGATCCATCCGGCCCGTCATCGATGGCCAGCCAGCTCGCGCCGGCCGCCGCACGCGCCAAGCGGGTAACGCCGGCATCATCTCGCGCTTGCGCAGCAAGGTCCGTCACCGCGCGCGCGGCGGTAAGCGCTGAGGCGTCAATCGCCGTGTCCGCCAAATCCAGCGCCATCACAATGGGCGCTTGCAAGCCGCCTTGGGATACGAGTTCATTCACGCGTTCGCCGAAAGCCGCCCTTTGGTCTGCATCCAGCCAATACACCCGCGCCGGCAGCCCTTGAAATCTCAGGTTGCGCCGCGCCAACCGGAGCCAATTTATCAACGCTTCGTGACTTGGGAAAAGCTGCTGCAAGGTCTCGTCCAACCGATAAATATCCGCCCCCGTCCCCGAAAGCGCCACGCAAACCAGGGGCTTGCGCCCGGCTTCGAGCGCCGGGTGGAGGTAAGCCGAGACAAAATCCGGAATCCTCACGGCATCCTCCACCTTTGCCTGTTCGAATGCTGTGGCCGCCAAGCGGTTGCCAAAATCGAACACCACGCTTCCCATCGCCTTGATTTCGAGCATCGCCGTCACGTGCCTACCGATGGATTCGTAGGCGCGTTTCAAATAGTCTTCCGGGTCGCGGGCGCGCAAATCTGCGGCCTGCTGCGGTGTCAATCCCCCGGGAATGTAGCCGTTTAACGGGTCGTGGGCGGCGGTCTGGTCGGTGAGAAGGTCTGGACAGACGCCGCGCTCCGCAAGCTCCGGAATCACCTCGGCGCAATTGCCGATCAGGCCCACCGACAGAGCTTCCTTGCGGCGGAGCGCGTTCTTCAAAATCCGCAGCGCCTCGTCCAGGTTGTTAACACAATAGTCGCAATAGCCCGCCCGGACGCGGCGAGTGATCCTTTGGGCGTCCGCCTCGATGCCGAGGAATGCCGCGCCGTTGAGCACGGCCGCGAGCGGCTGAGCGCCCCCTGCGCCGCCCAGCCCTCCGGAAATCACCAGCCTTCCGGCCAGGCTTCCGCCGAAATGGACTCGCGCTGCGGCGGCGAACGTTTCATAGGCAGTCGGCAGGACGCCTTGCGCACCCACCCAGACCCAGCCAGCGGCCGCCGCTTCGCTGTGAACGGCTAAGTCCATCGCGGGAGCTTCCCGGCGCGGCGTTCGGGCGCCAGCTCGCCCCATAATCAGCGTACGCGGAGCTTCTTCGCTCGTCTTAAATACGCCAGCCAGCTTGCCCGAATCAACCAACAGTGTTTCGTCGTTGCGGAGGCTGGCGAGCGCGCTGACGATCTTGCCAGCCGAATCCCAGTCCGCGGCTATTTTCCCCGCAGGGCCGCAGGCCACCAATTCCTCCGGGCGCTCGGCTACCGCCGGGTCAAGGCTGTTCATCAACATGCGCAGCGCCGCTTCCTGATGCCAGCCCCGGCAGTGAATCTTCGGGCCGGTTGGGGCGTGGACGGGACTGCTCAGGCAGGCCGCGCCGTCGCCCAACTGCGGCTCCGGCCGCATACGCTCTTCCATCCCTGTTCCCTCCTTGTGCATCATAGCCTCAGAGCGCTTCACGGGGAAGTGAACCAGAATGGTGGCAGTTCTTGGCTGCCCGGCTGATTATTGACATGCCCGGCGCGGGCATCGTATCATCGCCCAAGTTGTCTCCTTGCGTCAGGTCCGGTGGACGGCGGCGCAACACGCAATAACTAAGAGATTTAGGAGGAGATTTATCTGAGGTGAGTATAGCCCTAAGAAAAAGTGAATTTCATTCCTGCGCTACCGGCCTTATCGCGGTGGCCATTTGGGCGGTTTTCTGCCCCAGCGCGCGCGCCGCAGCTCCAAAACCTGCCGCTTCCTCTCCGGCCCCGGCGTTAGCCAGCGTTATCACTCGCGCCGACACTTACTATCAAAGCCGGGAGAATCTTAACAATTTGCGCAAGGCGATCGCGATCTTGCAGCAACACGTTGCTTCAGATTCGCGGGATTACGAGGCGTGGTGGCGAATTTCCGAATACGATTGTGTTCTTGCCCGGCACCTGCCGCACAGCGAGAAAAATCCGGTTATCGAAGAGGGCGTAACCGCGGGGCAAAAGGCGGAAAATCTTCAACCGGGCCGTCCTGAGGGTCACTTCTGGACAGGCGTTAACGAGGGTCTCCTGGCAGAGGTTCGCGGATTGTTCGGAGGCCTCGAGCTGATCGATTCCATTCGCAACGAAATGGAAACTGTCCTTAAGCTCGATCCGGACTACCTGCAAGATGGAGCCGAGAGAGTTCTCGGGCGGCTCTATTATCGCATTCCATTTTTCAAGGGCGGTGACAATCAGCGCTCGGTCCAGTTGCTTGAACACTGCCTGACGCGCTATCCGGGCAACTCGCTCACGATGCTCTACCTGGCCGATAGTTACCGCGCCGTGGGACGCCTTGAAGATGCACGCCGTATGCTCGAGGAAATCCTGCATCTCTCTTCTGCCCCCGGTGACGGGCCAGAGCTGGCGGAGAATCAGGCCGCCGCACGGCAGAAGCTGGAGAAATATTTTCACGCCAGCCTATAAGCATTGTCTTGGAAGTTCCTTGCGGAATTTCCAAGACGGCGGCTTCGTGATAAGTTCCTAGCGATCCTCTGACGCACCGCGATTGTGGGAAGACCCGCCATGCCGTCCCTTCAAGCCCAGGATTTTGAGACGCTCAACGAATTATTCGTGAAAGCGTGTGAGCGTCAGTCAAAGCCCGACGCTTTGCTTTCGAAGCGGGAAGGCCGTTACCGCAGCATCTCTTCGGCTGAGGCGCTGCGCCAGACGGCGGCGTTAGCTTTGGCGTTGGAACGTTCCGGCGTGGCGCGCGGCGACCGCGTGGCGCTGCTTTCGGAAAACCGGGCGGAGTGGGCGTTTGCCGATTACGCCTCGCTCGGCCTGGGCGCTGCGAACGTGCCCATCTATCCCACGCTGCTCGCCGCCGATGTGGAATACATCCTCCGCGATTGCGGCGCCTGCGGCATTGTGGTTTCCACCGTCGCTCAGCTTGCCAAAATCCTTGAAATCAAATCGCGCCTGTCTCTGCTCCGCTTCATTCTAGTGATGGAGCCAGGGCCGGGAGCGCCTGATCCGGACGTTCATGACTGGCGCAGCGTTTTTGATGAACAGCTCGCCCTCACACCGGAGCCAGAAGGCGAGTTTCGCCGCCGAGCGCTTGCCGCGCAGCCTGGGGATACGGCGACCATTATTTACACTTCAGGAACAACCGGCAATCCCAAGGGTGTGTTGCTAACGCACGCCAACATCATCTCAAACGTCAAGGCCTGCATGCCCCTCTTCCGCTTTGACCGCACCGACCGCGTTCTTTCGTTTCTTCCCTTGTCCCACATCTTCGAGCGCATGTTGGATTATTTCGCCTTCTGGAGCGGCAGCACGATTGCCTACGCGGAAAGCATGGAGCTGTTGCCGAAAAATATTCTTGAAGTCCGGCCCACGCTTATGGCCGTGGTCCCAAGGGTGCTCGAAAAAGTGCACGCCAAAATCCTGGACACGGTGCGCCAAGGCCCGGCTTCACGCCGCAAACTCTTTCATTGGGCGATCCGAACGGGTTGGCGGTATGCTTCCGCGAATCTCGAACGCCGCGCGATTTCACCCAGGCTGCGCCTGGAGCGCTCCCTGGCGGATGCCTTGGCGGGGCGCAAAATTCGCGGCCGGCTGGGTGGCTGCTTGCGCTTCATGATTTCCGGAGCTGCCCCGCTTTCGCAGGAGATCGCAGAGTTTTTCTTCGCCGTGGGCCTTCCGGTTTATGAAGGTTACGGGCTCACCGAGACTTCTCCGGTGATCTCGGTGAATTATCCAGGTGCGGTGAAACCCGGCACGGTGGGCCGCGTGATTCCAGGCGTGGAAGTAAGATTGGGCGAAGAGTCCGGCGGGCCCGATGGCGCCGCGGGCCGCGAGATGCTGGTGCGTGGCCCGAACGTCTCGTCCGGTTACTATCATCTGGAGGAAGAGACCCGGCAGGCTTTCTCTGGCGGGTGGTTCCATACGGGCGACCTCGGGAGGCTGGATGCCGGCGGCTTCCTGAGCATCACGGGAAGAAAGAAAAATCTTTTCAAGACTTCAAGCGGTAAGTTCGTTTCTCCTGAAAAACTGGAAGGGCTTTTCCAGGGCCACCCATTCGTCGCACAGATCATGGTGATCGGCGACCGCCGCCACTTTGTGGCTGCGCTGATTGTGCCAAACTTTGAGCGGCTGGAAGCTTACGCGCGCGAGCAGGAGCTGCGTTACGAGACGCGCGCGGAACTCGCCAGCCACGACCGTATTCTCGCCTTCATGCAGCACCAGGTGGAGGAGGCTTGCCGCGAGCTTGCGCCTTTCGAACGAATCCGCCAGATCGCTCTGTTGCCGCGCGAATTCACCATCGACGCTGGCGAGCTTTCCCCTACGCAAAAGGTCCGCCGCTTCGTCGTTGAGGAGCGGTATCGCGGCCTGATCGAGGAGATCTATCGCCGCCCTGCTCCTCAAACCCAAACTACCCTTTCCCATTCTCACTGATCTCACGTTACAATGGCGGGCGTGCTGCTCAGCCAATTTCTGCGTTTCGCCCGCTGGGCGTTGAGTCCCGAGCCTGCGGATGGGCCCGGACGGCTCTGGCCGCGCTGGTTGTTTCTGCGGGCGCTCGGGCTGATCTGCTTTTCCGCCTTTTACTCGCTGCTGTTTCAAATCGTGGGGCTCATCGGCCCGGACGGCATTCTGCCGGCCAGCCGCTTTCTGCAGCAGTTGCCGGCAAGTCTGGGTTGGATTCGCTACTGGTACGCGCCTACCTTGCTGTGGTTCGGAAGCGGCCCTGGCGCGCTCAAAGCGCTCTGCTGGGCGGGTCTGCTGGCTTCCATACTGCTTTTCTTGAATATCTGGCCGCGAGCTGCAATCGCAGTGTGCCTGATTTCGTATCTTTCCTTCGTGGCCGCTGCGCAGGATTTTTCCTCCTACCAGTCGGATGGCATGCTGCTCGCAGCGTGCTTCCTGAGCCTCTTCTTCGCGCCCCCCGGACTTTTGCCGGGACTCGGTGAATCTCATCCTCCTTCGCGCGCCAGCCTGTTCTTGCTGCAGTGGCTGTGGTTCCGGATTTATTTTGAATCCGGCGTGGTGAAGATGGCGAGCGGTGATCCCGAATGGAGGCATCTGACCGCCCTCTATGACTACTACTCGAACGGCCCGCTGCCTGACTGGATCGGCTGGTATGCCCAGCACCTTCCGCACTGGGTGAACGGAGCGCTGGCCTTCACGACGCTCGGAATGGAACTTGTCCTGGTATGGCTATTCTTCCTGCCCCGGCCGTTTCGAATCCTGTGCTTCTTTCTTATAACACCGTTTCAGATCGGCATTATCCTTACCGCGAATCTGGCTTTCCTGAACTATTTCGTGCTTTCATTCGGAATCCTGCTGCTCGATGACCGCTTCCTTAGAGCGGCCTTTCGTTGGTTCAAGCGAGTGCGAAGCGGGCGCGAAGGAGAACACCACGGACGGGCGTTCGCCATCGTCTCCCGCTGGTGGTCTTCACCCATTCGGGCGAACACAGCGAGCGCGTCTGAAACGAATCCCGTCTCCGCTTCCTGGTGGCGTCGCGCGCTGCAAGCCGTTTCGACGGCTGGGACGGGCGTGATCCTGGGCTGGATTTTCTATGTGGATACCGCGCTTCTGCTGCTCATGCTATTTCCCGCCCTGCCGCTTCCCGCAAGCCCCATTGAAGCCCTCGAGCCATTTCGTATCGCGAACCAATACGGCCTGTTCGCCGTCATGACGCGCGCCCGCTACGAGATCGAATTTCAAGGATCACGCGATGGCAAGACCTGGATCGCGTATCCGTTCCGCTACAAGCCGCAGGACCCGCACGAAGCGCCGCGCATTTATGCTCCTTACCAACCGCGCTTTGACTGGAATCTCTGGTTTGCTTCGCTGGGAACCGTGCGCCAGTATCCGTTTGTGCTGCGGACGGAAGCGTTGCTGCTGAGCAATGATTCGAGCGTACTCTCACTTTTTGCCGGCAACCCCTTCGACGGGCAACCGCCCACGATGGTGCGCGCCGTGGTGTGGCAATACTGGTTCACGAGCGCGAAGACGCTGCGGACCGAAGGGCTTTGGTGGCGGCGGAAATTACTGGGCCTCTACGCTCCGGTGCTTAAGCGCCTGCCGGATGGCAGGATCGGCATCGTGCAACAGCCCGAGTTCGCGAACCCCTAGCGTTGCAGCGCTTAGCGGCCTACTGCTGCGGGTCTTGCGGAACTCGAGCGTTCATAAGCCCGGAAGCAGGACCAATTAAATTGCAAGGCGTAGTGCAGGTATTTGCGCAGGTAGCTCCAGCCGTGGCCGCCAGTCCGCAGCGCAAAAATGTGGGGAAAATCGTGCTGGTTCAGAATGCGGTCGAGAGCTTCGGCGCCGCTTTCGAAACCAAAGCGGTCTTGGGTTCCGCAATCGAAATAAATCTGCAAGTTGCGAAAATTTTCGGGATGCCCGGCGAGAGTGAGAGGGTTGTTGGCGTCCCAGTAGGAAACGTTCACCGGATCGCCGAAGGCTTCGGCAAGCACGTGCTGGTAAAAGGCCCACGGGCCGCCGGTGGGCAGCGGATGCGGGAAGCTTGCGACCAGCGCCGCGCCCTGGGCGCTCACTGAACCGAACACGTCCGGATAGCGCATGGCCAGATGCAGCGATCCATAACCGCCCATTGAAACGCCGCTGATCCCGCGCGCGCCGGGGTTCGGAATAGTGCGATATTGGCGATCGATGGCGGGAACCAGCTCTCGAATCAGGAAATCTTCGTAGCGCTCGCGGCCGTCATAGGAGTTTACGTAAAAAGACCGGCGGCCAGCGTTGGGAAGCACCACAAGAAACGGTCCGATGCTCCCGCGCTGCAGCATTGAGTCCAAAACTGTTTTGCCGCCGTTTTCGTCCCACGCGCGGTAGTCCTCAAAGAGGCCGTGGAGGAAGTAAAGGACAGGGTAGCGCTCGTGCGTGGAACTGTAGTTTGCAGGCAGATCAACGCAGTAGTCTACCGTGCGAGCGAGAATCTTGCTCGCGAGCTTCGAACACGCCAGGTGCGTCGGCGCTCGCTGAGCTTGAGCGGTGGGCGTCTGGCCGGCTGCGGCTACGCTCCAGGTTAGGCATGACAGAACGGCCGCCCCGAAGCAACGAACGAGGCATTGCGGCGAGCGCCCTCGGTGGGGGATGCGATTCATCAGCTAGCGGGGTTCCAGACTGTAGGTTTCCACATAAATCGAAAGTCTGGCTCCTCTCCCAAAAGTGTGTAGGGGTTGAGAACTTGAAAATGCAATAAGTTGCAGATCGGTGCGTAGAAGGGAGCACCCCGAATCGGCTACCTTAC
>NFUN01000109.1 GCA_002197525.1 Acidobacteria subdivision 13 bacterium RH2 MAG17b
ACCCCTGCCCTCTCCCCGCAAGCGGGGAGAGGGTGACGCGAAGCGGCGGGGGGGGGGCGCTGGTTGGGAGATGGAACAGTTATTTCTGAACGGGCACTAACGTAAGTTTCGCAGATGGGGTGCGGGACTCGCAGTGGCCCATAACGGTGATTCCGCCAAAGCAATCGTGAATTTCTTGCAGCGCGCGGGCATCGCGGAGTGGTCTGCGTTCCGCAGGATACAAGGATAGAGAATGGCGAAACACAGCAAGGACCAGAATCAAGAAATAAGAAGGCCGCGTTATTACTCTGTTCTGACCGGGCTGGCGGCGGTTGCAGTCTTTCTGGCATTCGTTACGCTTCTGCCTCGGGACGCTTCCGAACCGGACCTTTTGGGACTCAGAACTGTGTGCGCGTTCGCACCAGCCAGCACGCTCTTGCTGCTTGGTTTGGCCTTGTTCTTCCGCATTCTCCGAGACGCGATCTATCAGGATTCGGCGGCTGGCTCGCGGCAGGCTTCGACACTTCAAGCCGAACCCGATGGCCGGAATAAGCGCGAATCCCCTGCTCGCAAGTAAGGCTTGCTGCGTGGATTCAGTGCCGGAGCGCTCGGGCTGCACAGCGTCCGAAACCGGGCCGCTCTCGGAAGGCTGGCAATGAGCCGCTGAGCCCAGCATTCGTTATCAATGCCGCCCGTCACAAGCTCTTGTGATTCCGGTCACTTACCGGGAGGCGATGCCAGACTGATGATGCAGTCATGCACAAGATAGATAGCTCCCCGGCATCGCGCGCCCCTCGACTGTCAGAAATTCTGACGCTGCGGAACGCGCCTATTTTCAGTGACCTTCCGGAGGAAGCGGTTCGTGACACCCTCATGAGATGCGCCGTCAGGAGCTACGCAAAAGGTTTGCCCATATTCAACGAGGACGAGCCGGCAACGCACGTCTTCCTGGTCTTAGCCGGAGATGCCAGCGTGAATATCTGCGATGCCAGGGGCCGCTGGTGGAGGGGCCACACGGCCGGTCCGGGCGACCTACTGGGGGTCAGCGCCGCGATTTCAGGCGGCCTTTACAGGCTCTCAGCCGTATCCGAATCTCCTTTAACGTTGGGGGCCTTGCATTGCGACGATTTTTTCGCATTCCTGAGCCGGTTTCCTCAGGCCTACTTTCACCTGGCCGAGTGCTTGAGCAATGATCTCGCGGCAGCTTATAACTGCGTGGCGTCCTTTGGCCAGCAGCCTCGATCTTCCTGAGGTCAGGCGTTTGGCAAGGCTCACGGACGGGGGATCTCGAAAATTGCTTTTGACTCTGGCCATTCGCAACGCGAGAGGCAAATGTTGATGTCCAAAGTCGAGATCATTCGCGAGTGGGATGCTGACGCCTTCCACCGGCGCGTCATCGAGCTTGAGGCGGAAGGATACGTCGCCCGTCTCGAGAGCTATCAAATCATTCCGGAAATGAATCCCGAAACAGGAGAAATCACCCACCTGCGCCTCATTGAGATGGTACTTCCAGATCCCATAAGGGAAACTTCCGAGGCTGATCCTGCGGGCTCGCAATAACCGGACTCTTCCCAAGTTCCAGGTCATCGCCTCGATACGTTTCGCCGCGAGAACGAGGCTGTGCGAGCCGCTCTCAGTCGCATGCGGCAGGCCGCGATCGGAGTGATGAACTAGGCCGAGTGAGGGTCAACCGGACATATCATGTGCTACCGACAATGGCAAAACTCTGCGCTGGTAATCTACCTTAATCCGCGCTACTATCTGGCGCATTCGTGATTAGAGGCGGTCAAATGAAGAAGGCACTGGTGGGGCTCCTTGCTCTGGCGTTTCTGTGTGTTACTGCCGCCTGGGCGCAGCACGTTCTAACCAACAAAGACATCGTTGATATGGTCAAGGTCAAACTCAGCGATGCCGTCATCATTGGCGAAATCCATAAATCGCCATCCAAGTTCTCTACCGCGCCGGATGACCTCATCGCGCTCAAGAAAGCCGGTGTCAGCGACGCGGTGATTGAGGCCATGACCAACGCAGGCAGCGCCACGCCCAGCGCGCCGAAGCCTGTCGCAAGCCCACGTGGGACCTCCGGCAACACGGGTGCGAATACGACAGCGGCTTCTGTCGTGGTTCCAGATGGCACCCCACTCGAAGTGGAACTGAAGGCAACGGTATCGTCGGAAGATGTGGAGGATGGGAGCGTGATCGACTTTACTGTGGTTCATCCCGTGGTGGTCAAAGGCGTCACCGTCATTGCCCAGGGCGCACCCGCCACGGCGAGGGTTGTCAAGGTCAAGAAGGCCCGGCATTGGGGCAGGTCAGGACAAATCTCGTGGGCAATGAATCACACGATTGCCGTTGACGGTAGCCAAATTCCTTTGCGCTTCTCGAAGCAGTCCAAGGGAGGAGGTTCGAGCGGCAAGGTTGCCATTGGGGTTGTTGCAACCGCCATTGTTTTTTGGCCCCTCGCTCCGGTGTGGGGATTAAAAAAGGGACATCCCGCTGTGCTTCCCAACGGCAAGCGGTTCGATGTTTTCGTTGATGGGAACGCGTCAGTTAAGGCAAGCCCAGCAACTGCGCAATAGCGTAGCGGGGCCGGTGCGTGTATTGTGTTTTCTGCCTTCTGTTGATCGCCGACTGCCTGCTTTTTTTCTCAGTGTTGGTGGTGGACCATTTGCCTTAACCGCATACATCATATAAAGTGGGATGTATGCGCCACCCGCCGCTACCGTCAGATTCCTGCTTTCGCCGGTGTTGCTTCAGCCGCGCCCAGCTTCTTGAAGCGTTCATTAATATAGGCAAACAATATCTTGGAGCGTTCGAGCGTTGCTGGCGCAGGCGTGACCGCGCCCTGCCACCATGAATCCGTAAGGTTAAGCACTATGCGCGCCTTCACATCATGGGTCAACTCACCCCAACCGTTTTCACTGAATGTGCGCTGCAACAGTTCAACGTTCCCTTCTCCTGTCCGTCTGGTTGGGGCGGTTGCGGGCGTGCGTCCCATCTGCTTCAGACCCCCGGCCAACAATTCATCGAACTCAACCAAATCCTCGGCCTGCGCCTTAGGAATACCGATAGCTTCACCCAGCAGCATCACTGAGTCCTGACCGTGCGCCATTATTTCCACAAGCTTTCTCGCCTTGTCCAGCCCGGCCCGATCACTATCAAGTAAGACCGCCATGCGATTTGGCCCCATCTGTTCGCGGGCAGCCATCACGCTGGCAAGTGGCAGCATGTGTGAGGTCCCGCCTGTCCACAGCACAACGGTATCTTCATCAAGTCCGCCGCCGCCGTGTTCCTGAAGGTAGTGGGAGAGCGTTTTGAGTAACCAGTAGTCTGAAATGCCCTCCACAATAAGGGTTCTCTTCCCGAGGAAAACAGTTTGTGCTAAGCGGTAAGCGCCTGCGGCCTGCATTGGCAACAAGGTATCGCGGTCACCCTCGGGTTCAGTACCTTCGGACACGTGAGTATACGCACGGGATTTGGGGTTAGCAGCATCCTTCGGGAGAAGGTAAACGGTTCGAACGTTGTCCACGTGATCGGTGTCTACCATGAACATGGAGTGTGATGAGTAAATGATTTGGTTCTTGGCTGAGATGCGTTGAAAGAAAGCAAGTAGTTTTTCTTGAGCAGTGGGATGCAAATGGAGGCCGGGTTCGTCCAACAGAACGATTGCGCCCCTGTGCGCCTTTCCAGACTCTACCAAGAAAGTCAAATAGAACGAGAAGAACCACTGAAAACCACGGCTCCGCTCACCAAAGGCAATCTCCCACGGGTTTACGTTATCGGAAACACGCAACTCAAGCTCGTCGCCGTCAGCGGAAACCTTCAGGTTGTGGGTCCGTTGGTCCCACCAGTCAATCCAATCTCCTGACAGGTGATAGGACGCGGACTCCAAAATGCGCGCTCGTTCAGCCTTACGACGATCTACTACTTCCTGGGTTTCGTTTTGCTGTTTTGAAATCCCAAGGGCGCGTAACTCTGTCGCGTTAAGACCGGCCCATTCGAACAGCGCAACCTGAGTACGGTGCAGCATTTGCTCTTCCGGGTCTTTTGGCGGGGTCTGTTGCTTAGCAATGTAGTCCGGCAGGTGGATACGTGTTTTTAAGCGGCCATAATCTTCAAAGTAGATAAAGATCGGCAGGCGAGCCGTGAGCCACTCTTCTACCTTCTTGTTCAGGTCAGGTTGGCTGTGCGAAGCAAAGGTAACCAGCGCGTCAAGAGTTCCTTTTGCTAAATCTCCAAGTTTGTCTGTCGGAACGGCCTTCAGCGCATTGATGGCCTTCTCAATGGTGGCCGTGGGAATAACAGTCGCCGGTTTGTCAGGATCACCTGCAGCGTCCAATTCTTCTAGTGCCGTCCGAGCGGATAAAACAGGTGCGAGTGCCGGCACGGCGGGCTGTGTGGGGTCTTCAAGGGCTCTCAGCGCTCCAATCGTACCTTTTACTCGCGTACCTACCGTGTCGTAGTTCGCAGGAGTGTACGCGAGTGTAACTTCAACGGTGCGCTTTCTGTCGTAGGTAGAATGGACGGTAACGGTTTCCGGCGCTGCGCTAAGCGCGGGGAACGCTTCTGAGAAGTCCGTCTTGTCTTCGTCGTCGAGCGCGAACTCAAGGACCACGACCTCCGGGTCAGTGCTGCGCATGCGAGTGTAGAACTCTGCGGGAAGGTCAAACAGGCGGTCATAGTTGGCCCCAGACACGTTGTTGAATTTCCAAAGCGCCTGCATGACCGCTGACTTTCCAGCTTCATTCTTCCCCATCAAGCAGGCGACGTTCGTGTCGATTTCCACGCGTCCGCTATCTAACACGGTTTTGTAGTTCGTAACGCGGAATGCTTTCAGTCTCATGTGTCCTCCATAACTCCCTATACTGCGCCGGATGCAGAAACAGAGCAAGAACCCGTGGGTGGCGGATACATGGCGCCGCGTGCCATGTGTGCGGTTTCCGGAGTGTAGAATAGCCTCATGCCTCGCCAGCGGCACTACTATGGATTGAATCATGCCTACTTTCTGACCGCCAGCACCTATCGCCGGGCGCGTCTTTTTGATTCCCATCGATTCCGGCAACAGTTTGTGTCCACTCTCAACCCCCTGCGCGTGGAGCAGGGCTTTCGCATTCTCGGCTGGGTTTTGATGCCCGAGCACTTTCACCTGCCCATCTGGCCGTCCGAGGCCGCCAACCCTTCGCAGATCGTTCAGAGCCTCAAAGAGCGTACAGCAAAATCCATCCTCTGGCATCTCCGAAAGAATTCGGCGCACGCCTGGTGCGCAAAAATGCTTCGGACCGTCACCTTGCCCCCAACCGTTCACCTTCATGGTCCTCACCGCGTTTGGCAACGGCGGTTTTACGATCTGAACGTCTGGAGCGAAAAGAAGCGGCTGGGAAAACTGGCTTACATGCATCACAATCCGGTGAAGCGCGGCTTGGGTGATTCGCCCGAGAAATGGCCCTACATAAGTTTCCGCTTTTATTCCCTGGAAGATGCCTCCAATCTCACGATTGACCAAATGCCTTGATCGCACACATGGCAAGAGACGCCATGTTATGATGCGCCACCCGCGAGCCATCCTTCGGGAAGCCGGAATCTCCGTGGCCGCCTTCCTTAAGGCGTAATTTCCCGCACACTGTTAGCCGAAGGGTTCTAGTTTTTGGCGCCATTCGATTCGTTGAAATCTCCATTCGGGGCTTTCTTTGCGCGGTCGGAGTCCATTTACCTTGACTATTGTGTATAGTTTTCCTAAGCTTTGGCCGAGGCGGAAAGTCTCAGCGTTCACTTATCTTGTTAAAACAAAAAGGATTATCATTTATTGACCTTTTAGTATAGTTAGAGGTAAACTTAGCATCGGTGGAGCAGCCCCGCCAAAGTCGCCTGAGGGTCGGCGGGAGGAGTTAGACGCGCGTGATTCAGACACCGTCAAGGGAGAATAAGGCATGAGCACAGAAGTCAGCACCATCGAGCAGCTTGCGAATAAGGAATATAAGTTCGGCTTTGTCACCGACATCGAGGAAGACAAGATTCCGGTGGGGTTGAACGAAGAGGTCGTCCGCCTGATCTCGGCCAAGAAGAACGAGCCGGAGTTTATGTTGGAGTGGCGGCTTAAGGCATACCGGCAGTGGCTGACGATGAAAGAGCCTACCTGGGCGAACGTGCATTACCCGCCTATCGATTATCAAGCGGCTTGTTACTATTCGGCTCCAAAGACCAAAAACGATGGGCCGAAGAGCCTGGACGAGGTCGATCCGAAACTGCTTGAAACCTACGAAAAGCTCGGAATTCCACTTCGCGAGCGCGAGCTTCTGGCAGGCGTCGCGGTGGACGCCGTGTTTGACAGCGTCTCGGTGGCCACGACCTACCGCGAAAAGCTTGGCCAATTGGGCATTATCTTCTGCTCGATGTCCGAGGCTGTTCAGAAGCATCCCGAGCTTGTAAAAAAGTACCTCGGCTCGGTTGTTCCATACACGGACAACTTTTTCGCCACGCTCAATTCCGCCGTCTTCAGCGACGGGTCGTTTGCCTACATTCCGAAGGGCGTTCGCTGCCCGATGGAGCTTTCCACCTACTTCCGCATCAACGCCAAGGACACCGGCCAGTTCGAGCGTACGCTCATTATTGCTGACGAAGGCGCTTACGTCAGCTACCTCGAAGGCTGCACGGCGCCCATGCGCGACACGAATCAATTGCACGCGGCGGTCGTGGAGCTGGTGGCGCTCGATAACGCGCAGATTAAGTATTCCACCGTGCAGAACTGGTATCCGGGCGATAAGGAAGGCAAGGGCGGCATCTACAACTTCGTTACCAAGCGCGGCAAGTGTTTGGGGGTGAATTCCAAGATTTCATGGACGCAGGTCGAGACCGGCTCGGCGATCACTTGGAAATATCCCGGCTGCATCCTGCAGGGCGATAATTCGGTGGGCGAGTTTTATTCGGTTGCGGTCACGAACAACTACCAGCAGGCCGATACCGGCACGAAGATGATCCACATCGGGAAAAACACCCGGAGCACCATTGTCTCGAAGGGTATCTCCGCCGGGCGCGGGCAGAACACCTATCGCGGCATGGTGAAGATTCTGAAAGGAGCGGCGGGCGCGCGCAATTATTCGCAGTGCGATTCGCTGCTGATGGGCGACAAGTGCGGCGCACACACGTTTCCTTATCTCGAAGTTCGCAACAATACATCGCAGGTGGAGCACGAAGCCTCGACTTCAAAGATCGGCGAGGACCAAATCTTTTATTGCCGCCAGCGCGGCATTTCCGCCGAAGACGCTGTTTCCATGATCGTCAACGGCTTCTGCAAGGAAGTCTTCCGCGTCCTGCCCATGGAGTTCGCCGTGGAAGCCCAAAAGTTGCTGAGCGTGAGCTTGGAAGGCAGCGTGGGGTGAGAATTGCGAATTTTGAAGCGTGAATGATGGAGAAGCGGGTAGCGCGGACTTGTTTTGCAAGTCCGCGGCTTTTAGTGGCGACAGGCGAAAAGCCGCAGAGTTTCTGGGAAACGAAACTCTGCGCTACACGGCCAGCGAAGCCCCGAAGGGGCGTGATCTTGTGGCCCACGGCGCAAGCCGTGGGATAACGGAGCAGTAGACAACATTAGCCCCGTCAGGGGCGACATCATGTGGCGCACACATACTCAAACATTCTCATTCACGCGCTGTTCAGTACGAAGGGTCGTCGCCCCTGGCTAAGCGCGGAAGTGAGGCGTGAGTTGTTTCCATATCTCGGCGGGACGGTGAATAAGCTGGGGGGGTAGTCTATCCTAGTGAATGGAGTGGAGGACCACGTCCACATGTTGCTCATACAGCCGCCTAGTCTATCCATTGCCGATCTTATGGAGAAGGTAAAAGCCAACTCTTCCGGCTGGGTGAAAAGACGCTGGCCGGAACTCGGGAAATTTGCATGGCAGACGGGCTATACGGCGTTCAGCGTCAGCAAGTCGCACGCAGACCTCGTGAAGGGATACATTGCAAGGCAGGAGCAACACCACCAGAAGATAACTTTCCAAGACGAGGTTCTGGCGTTCTTAAAGAAGAATGGAATTGCGTATGATCCCCGCTATGTCTTTAGCTAAGATGCCGCCCCTACGGGGCTGAATGATGAAATATGGTGATTCGCTTTCCCACGGTTTGCACCGTGGGCCAGAGGACGACGCCCCTTGCGGGGCTGGCGGATTATTGTAAAGTGGCATAGCGCGGACTTGTTTTGCAAGTCCGCGGCTCTTATTGGCGGCAAGCGAAAAGCCGCAGAGTTTCTGGGAAACGAAACTCTGCGCTACACGGCCAGCGAAGCCCCGAAGGGGCTGGTGAAGAATTTTTGGGTGGCGCAGACATGGCGGCTTCCGCCATGTCTGCGATGAGCCAGCCGCATACATCGCAAAAGGCGCGACATGTGCGCCACCCAAAGTTTTTAGATGAGGGAGACAGAATGGCAACGGCGGCACCGGAACTCAGTTATCCCATCGGAAAGTTCAAGCCGGAAGGGCCGCTGACGTTTGCGCAGCGGGAGCACCTGATCGGCGAGATCGAGGAAACCCCGGCGCGCCTGCGGGCTGCGGCCAGCGGATTATCCGATGCGAGGCTTGATACGCCCTACCGCGAGGGCGGGTGGACGGTGCGGCAGGTGGTGCATCATCTGGCGGACAGCCACATGAACAGTTATGTGCGGTTCAGACTGGCGCTTACCGAAAGCGAGCCAACGATCAAGCCTTACGACCAGGCGCTTTGGGCAGAACTGCATGACGCGCGCACCGCGCCGGTGGAGCTTTCGCTTGCGCTGTTCGAGGCGCTCCATCAGCGATGGGTTTTGCTTTTGAAGTCTTTGGAAGCTGCCGATTTTGCGCGAACCTTCCGGCACCCCGAGCGGGGCACGATGACTTTGGACCAGAATCTGGCCTTATACGCCTGGCACGGGCGGCATCACGTAGCGCACATTACGTCGCTCGCCGAGCGCATGGGATGGAAGTGATTTAGGTTTTGGGGCAAGTAACCATGGTGCGGCATTTGTGCTGTAGCCGCCGATCGGCGGTGAGGACACCGCCGCACCAGTGACCTGAAAGCCATAGGAGAACGGAATGCTTGAAATCAAGAATTTGCACGCGAAGGTTGCGGGCAAGGAAATTCTGAAAGGCGTAGACCTGAAGGTGGGGAAGGGCGAAGTCCACGCCATCATGGGGCCGAACGGCTCTGGCAAGAGCACGTTGGCGCAGGTGCTGGCGGGCCGGGACCTCTATGAGGTAACCGCAGGGGCGATTTTTTACAAGGGAAAGGATCTGCTTGAGATGGCGCCCGAAGACCGCGCGCGTGAAGGCATTTTTCTGGCCTTTCAGTACCCCATGGAAATTCCGGGCGTGAGCAATATGTATTTTTTAAAGGCCGCTTTGAACAATATTCGCAAAGCCCAGGGCCTGCCGGATCTCGATGCGATGGACTTTCTCACGCTGGTGCGCGGGAAGATGAAAGGGCTCGGGATTGACGAAGCGCTGATGAACCGCGCCGTGAACGAGAGCTTTTCGGGCGGAGAGAAGAAGCGCAACGAGATTTTCCAGATGGCGGTGCTCGAGCCAAAGCTGGCGATTTTGGATGAGACCGACTCGGGTCTGGATATTGACGCGCTGCGCATAGTTGCGGACGGCGTGAACGGGCTGCGCAGCCCGGAGCGCGGCATCATCGTGGTGACGCACTACCAGCGCCTGCTCAACTACATCGTTCCGGACTTTGTCCATGTGCTCTCGGCTGGCCGCATCGTGAAATCCGGTGGCAAGGAACTGGCCCTCGAACTCGAACAAAAGGGCTACGGCTGGCTGGAAGAAGAATTGCAAACGGTGTAGCAAAAAGCTTCACCACAAAGGCACGAAGGCACAAAGGGATATAGAGACGTGGTAACACAAGACAATAAGGGGCCCGGGAGCAAGAATGAGTTGTCTTCCCGGTATCTTTGTGCCTTTGTGATTCAGAAACAGGGGAAATGATGCCTGAAGTTGCAGACATTACAGAAACTTATTTTGCGGATTTCGCGCGGCTTGAGCGCAAGGCTGAGTGGTTTGAAACCATTCGCAAGTCAGCGATAGAGCGCTTCGGCGAGGCGGGTTTTCCAACCACGCGGCAGGAAGATTGGCGATTCACGAACGTATCGCCTTTGGCCCGCGCGCCCTTTAAGGCGGCTGCTGCGGGTGCGAACGGATTGAATCGCGGGAAGCTGGAGCAGGCGCGCCTTAAAGGCGTGGCGGCGCGCATCGTGTTTGTGAATGGCTTCTTCGATCCCAAGCTTTCAGACCTTGCGGCCTTGCCCCCAGGAGTGAGCGTGCGCACCTTGGCGGAAGCCTGGGAAGCGCCGCCGGAGAGCTTGGAAGAGCACCTTGCCCGGCACGCGGAGATCAATCGCAACTCTTTCGTTGCGCTTAATACAGCTCTCTTTCGCGACGGAGCGTTTATTGAGGTTGCGGACGGCGTCGTGGTCGGCAAGCCGATTCAGGCGCTTTTCATCCGCGCCGGAAGCGCTGGCGGGACGGTGACGCATCCCCGCACGCTGATTATCGCCGGGCGGGAAGCCCAAGCGATGGTGATCGAGAGCCACGTGGGTCTTAGTGGAGAGGCCTATTTTACGAATGCGGTGACCGAGCTGGTGGTTGGAGAAAACGGTTCGCTGGAGCATTTGAAGCTGCAAGAAGAAGGCGATGGGGCGTATCACATCGGTACGGTGCAGTCCGTGCAAGGGCGGTCGAGCCGGTTCGTTTCGCACTCCATCTCGCTCGGCGCCCGGCTGGCGCGGCACGACATCAATTCCGTGATGGCCGGAGAGGGCGCCGAGTGCACGCTGAACGGCCTCTACCAGGTGGGCGGGGCGCAGCACGTTGATCATCACACGCGGCTGGACCACGCCATGCCGCATTGTTCAAGCCGCGAATATTACCGCGGCATCCTGGACGGCAAATCCTCCGGGGTCTTTAGCGGAGCCATCATCGTACGCAAGGACGCACAGAAGACGGATGCCATTCAGAGCAACAAGAACCTGCTTCTTTCAGAGGATGCCACCATCAATACCAAGCCGGAGCTGCAAATTCTGGCTGACGACGTGCGGTGTACACACGGCGCGACGGTAGGGCAATTGGATGGGGACGCCATCTTCTATCTGCGCGCTCGCGGCATCGGCTTGGAGGCGGCGCGGCACCTCCTGACCCGGGCTTTCGCCAACGATGTGATTGCGCGCGTTGGGTTCGGCCCAGCGCGGGAGCGCCTTGAAGGCACGTTGCGTGCACGGCTTTCGGCGGGCTGGAAACCGGAGGAGGTATTATGACCTCCCAGGCGGGCGTCTTAAGTTCCGCTACGTCTCCCGTGGCCGGGCCGGTATTTGACGTGCAGCGCCTCCGCGCCGATTTTCCTATCCTCCGGCAGAAGATTCACGGCAAGCCGCTGGTGTATCTGGATAACGCTGCCACCAGCCAGAAGCCGCAGGTAGTGCTTGACGCGCTCATTGAGTTTTACACCTCAGACTGTTCTAACATCCATCGTGGCGTGCATTTACTGAGCGCGCGCGCGACGGCTGCATACGAAGAGGCGCGCGAAAAGGCGCGGACATTCCTGAACGCCCGCGAATCGCGCGAGATCATTTTTGTGCGCGGCGCGACGGAGGCCATCAACCTGGTGGCCTACACCTTCGGCCGGCAACGCGTGGAAGCGGGTGACGAGGTGCTGATCACGGCGCTCGAACACCATTCGAACATCGTTCCATGGCAGATGCTGTGCGAAGAGCGTGGCGCGCGCCTTCGCGTGGCGCCGATCAATGACGCGGGCGAGCTTGTGGTTGACGAGTTCGAAAAATTGCTCGGCCCCCGCGTGAAGCTGGCCTGCGTGGCGCACGTCTCAAACGCTCTCGGCACAGTGAACCCTGTGCGCGAGATCGTGAGAATGAGCCATGCGCATGGTATTCCCGTGTTGGTAGATGGAGCGCAGGCAGCGCCTCACATGAAATTGGACGTGAAGGACCTTGACTGCGACTTTTACGCTTTTTCCGGGCACAAGGTCTACGGGCCGACGGGCATCGGAGTGCTTTATGGCAAGGCGGCTCTGCTTGATGCCATGCCGCCGTTCCAGGGCGGGGGCGACATGATTTCCTCGGTCACTTTTGAAAAGACCATATACAACATCTTGCCCTACAAGTTCGAGGCTGGCACGCCGAACATCGCAGGAGTGATAGGTCTCGGCGCGGCCCTTGATTACGTTACCCGGACCGGCATGGAGCGGATCGCCGCTTACGAGCACGACTTGATGCAATACGGCGCCGAAGCGCTTTCCCGGATTCCCGGCTTGCGCCTGGTGGGAACGGCGCGGGAAAAAGCCGGGGTTCTGTCATTTGTGCTCGATGGAATCCATCCGCATGACGCCGGCACAATCCTGGACCAGGAAGGCATCGCGGTTCGTACGGGACATCATTGCGCGCAGCCGGTGATGGATCGCTTCGGCATTCCCGCCACGACGCGCGCTTCGTTGGCGGTCTATAATACGCGCGAGGAAATTGACGTACTCGCCGCTGGCATTCAGAAGGTGAAGGAGATGTTTGCCTGATGGGAGATCTGCGCGATTTATACCAGGAAGTGGTGATCGATCACAGCAAGCGCCCGCGCAATTTCCATAAAATGGCGGACGCCGACCATACCGCCCAAGGATATAACCCGCTCTGCGGGGATAAGGTGGCGGTTTACGTGAAGTTTGAAAACGGCAGGGTCAGTGACGTGAGCTTCGAAGGAAACGGCTGCGCTATTTCGACAGCCTCGGCTTCCATCATGACCGAGATGGTGAAGGGCAAGACGGTGGAGGAAGCGCGGGCGCTGTTTGACCGCTTCCACGATCTGGTGACCACGGGCGGTTCTTCGAACGGAAAAGGTCCGGCACTCGGCAAGCTCGAGGTTTTCTCCAAAGTCGGGGACTATCCGGCGCGGGTGAAGTGCGCCACGCTCGTCTGGCATACGCTGCGCTCGACTCTGGAGGGCGCTGGCGGCATGGTTTCCACGGAGCAGGAGTGATGCAATGGATAGTGATCTGAAGCAATCAAATCCTGGTGGTGAAGCTCTACAGCCGGTGGAGTTGACCGTCTCCGAGACGATTCAGTTGCAAGATAAAGTGATTGAAACGCTGCGCACCTGTTACGACCCGGAAATCCCGGTGAATATTTATGATCTGGGGCTGATTTACGAGGTCAATGTTGAGAGGACGGGAGAGGTGCGTGTGCGCATGACTTTGACGGCTCCCAGTTGTCCCGTGGCCGGCACGCTGCCCGGCGAAGTAGAAATGAAAATCAAGGAACTGCCTGGTGTCAGCGCGGCCAAAATTGAGTTGGTTTGGGAACCGCCATGGGATATGGCGAAAATGTCCGAGGCTGCCAAGCTGCAGTTAGGCATGTGGTGAGGCCGTACACCCCCTCACCACGAAGGCTCGAAGTAAGAGGGAAAAACAAAACATCAAGGACCATAGACTACGGACCATGCAGAAGCAGCGTTTGAGCGTGATTCTGCTCTTTTAATTTTGCTTTCTCTTGGTGTCTTTGTGGTTGATGCGTTTCGGTAAGTTTGGCTATGCGATTTACGGCTGGTGAAGAATACGGATTGCGCTGCCTGCTGAGGCTGGGACGTCAGGGTCCAGATGGAAGCCTGACCATAGCAGAGATCAGCCGGGCGGAAGGCCTCTCAGTTCCTTACGTGGGCAAGATTATGCGCGTTCTGCGGCGCGGCGGATTCGTGCAGAGCACGCGCGGCAAGGCGGGAGGTTATAGCCTGGCGCGTCCCGCCGACCGCATTCTTATTCGCGACCTGCTTGACCTGCTTGGCGGCCGCCTGTTCGAAGCGGATTTCTGCGACCGACATACCGGGGCGGGGAATGTTTGCACGAATTCGGTGGATTGCTCTATTCGCTCGCTATGGCGGACTGTGCAGTTGGTGGTTGACCACGTGTTGGCTAAGATCACCTTGGGCGATTTGCTGCGCAACGAGCAAACCATGTCTTCCTGGGTGGGAGACCTCGTCAAATTGCCTCCTGCCGGGACAAACATCACGGCCGGCAGCAGCGGGTTGGAACCCTCTGCTTTCACACCTCAAAAGTCCCACCTGAACTGATGGCTTCGACCTTGAAGCCATCCCGCACATCCTCCACAATTACGAATGTGTGCGCTCAGTGCACTACTGCGAAGGGCGCCTCCGGTCTCATAAATCATCCAACGTAGAATCTCAAGCCAACGAATACGATCTCCAGGATTTTTTGCAGGCTTTTTGATCGTTTCGCGAGGCGTCCATGGGCTAACCCTTTCGAGTGCGTCGCGCCCGGCCGCGGCTAGATGCCGTATTTTTGGGCGTAGTGACGGAAGGAGCGGTAGGAAATTCCCAGGAGTTCGGCGGCGCGGGTTCGAACTCCACCGGCGGCGCGGAGAGCTTCGGCGAGGTACTGTTTTTCGATTTGAGCGATGCACGACTCGAAGTCAATTCCTTCTGCTGGCACGGAGAACGCGGGCGGCGCAGGGAGCGGCCCATGCCGGACTGATTCGGGCAGGTGTTCGACGCGGAGCAAACGCTCGTCTGCGCCCGCGAAGGCCACGGCGCGTTCGATCGCGTTTTCGAGTTCGCGCACGTTTCCCGGCCATCCATACCCCTTCAGCGTTGCCAGAGCGGCAGGATCGAAATCGTTGGCGGGTTTCCCGATCTGGCGGGCGAATTTCTGGAGGAAGTGCCGGGCCAGGGGTTCAATGTCCCCGGCGCGCTCGCGAAGCGGCGAGACGTGGATGGGAATGACGCTGACGCGGTAATAGAAGTCCTCGCGAAACTCGCCGGCTGCCACCATCGCCTTCAGGTCACGGTTGGTGACGGCGATCAGCCGCACATCGACCGGGACGTCTACGACGCCTCCGAGGGGGCGAACCTTGCGCTCCTGCAGCACGCGAAGCAGTTTTACCTGCATGGTCAGGCTGGTTTCGCCGATTTCGTCAAGGAGCAGCGTGCCGCCGTTCGCGGACTCAATGATGCCCTTCTTGTTGGCGTCCGCTCCGGTGAAGGCGCCCTTGCAGTAACCGAACAGTTCGCTTTCGAGCAGCGTTTCCGGGAAGGCGCCGCAATTGATGGAAACGAACGGCTTGTCGCGGCGGAGGCTCGCTTCATGCAAAGCGCGGGCGACCAATTCCTTGCCGGTGCCGCTTTCGCCAGTAATCAGAATGGTGCTCTGTGTGGGCGCGACGTTGCGAATCGTCTCGAGAAGCTTTTGCAGCCACGGCCCCTCTCCGACGATGTTATCCTGCGCAAAAACCCGCAGCAACTCGCGGCGGAGGGTAATGTTTTGCTCTCGCAATGCGACTTCTTCGATCGCACGGGCGATGACGAGTTTTAGTTCTTCCACCAGCCGGTCTGTTTTGATCACGTAGCGGTAAGCGCCGCGATTCAGCGCCTCGATAGCGGTTGAAACGGTAGGAACGGCCGTGATTAATACGAAAAGAGCCGGACTGCGCGTGGTTTGGGCATGCTCCAACAGGTCGAGTCCGCTGACATCCGGCATGCGAATGTCGGAGACGATGACGTCGTATATGCGCGCCTCGATTTTCTTTTTGGCAGCTTCGCCGCTGGTCACGGTTTCCACATCGTGACCTTCGCGGCGGAAAGCGATCTCGAGGAGTTGGCAAAGCGATTCTTCATCATCCACGATTAATAGACGGGCCATTTAGAGTTCCTTTGCCGGTGGTGCGCACGAGCTGTTTTTTGCTCAGTGTGTGGTTTTGGCTGCTCGCAGACATCGCAAAGGACGCGATGTCTGCGCCATCCGGTCATTACACGGACGCTTCAAGCGCTGTACGTCCGGACGCTTTCTTCCTGCCGGCGCGGCAATTCGATCAAAAACCGCGCGCCTTTCCCTCGCCTGGAACTGACCTGGATGTCTCCGCGGTGCGCTTTTACGATCTGATAGCTGATGGCGAGGCCGAGTCCGGTGCCGTCGGGAAAGCGCGGATGAAATGGCTCGAAGATTCTTTCCAGTTGCTCGGGGTTAAGCCCGACCCCGTTATCGGAGAGGATTACGTGTACTTTTTTCGCCATTTGATCCTGAATTTCCGCCGTCAGGCAGCCGCCGCCCGGCATCGCCTTGAGAGAATTATTGCAGATGTTCCAAAAAACTTGCCGCATCTTGTCCGGATCGACGCTGGCCATCACTGGCCGGCCCGGGAAAAGGCGCATCACGCGGTAATTTGGGCTGAACAGCGGGTGATGCTCCAGCAGAAGCAGAGTCTCATCCAGCAGGTTCACTATGTCCATGGCGCGGAATTCGAAGCGCTGCTCGCGAGAGTAGACGAGGAAGTCCGAGACCAGTTTATCGAGGCGCGCGGATTCACGGCTGACAATATTCATGAGTTTGGCCTGATCGTCATCCATGCTGGCGATGCTTTGCAGGAGTTTAACGGAGCCAGAGATGGAAGCCAGCGGGTTGCGGATCTCGTGAGCGATGCCCGCAGCCATCCGGCCAAGCGTCGCCATGCGTTCCTTGAGCTGGTCGTCGGCTTCACGAAGCTTCTCCTCCGTCAGATCCTGAAAAGTGTAAACGTAGCCCACCACCCCGCGCTCGGGCACGTCCAGAGGCGAAGCTGAGACGCCGAGAATGCGTTCTTCCCCTTCAGGATGGCGGTAGAAAACCTCACGCCGCGTATACGCGCCGCCATCCGCGGGCTGCGGTAGAGCGGGCTGGGGACTGAAATGGAGCGCTTCTTCGAGGCCGTGTCCCCGAAGCTCTTCGTTTTTGCGTCCTAAAATGGCCTCGCCAGCGCGATTCACCACCAGAATCTTCCCGTCAAGATCGGTAGTGATCAGGCCCCCGCGCATGCTCTGTATGACGTTTTCGTTGAGAGCCTGGAGGCTGGCTACTTCACCGGCTTTGTCCCGCAGTTCCTCGCCCGTCTTGCGGAGGCTTTCGGCCAAGTAGCTCGAAAGGTAGGCCACTGCGAAGAAGCCGAAGAGACTTGCCAGTATCTTCAATTCGAACGTTGTCAAATCGACCGGAAGCGAAGTTGAGGCCATCAGACGAGACAGGGCCGGATGGCGCTTCGCGAACGCAGGGTAGAGGCTGGGCAAATACGCCAGTCCCAGAATCGGGCCCATGAAGACAAAGCTGACACCAGCGATCAGGAAAGCCCGGGATCGAGGCAGCACCATGCTGGCCATGATGACGGCCAGAAAATACAACGAGATAAAATTGCTATCCAGGTCGCCGGTGACGTGAACGATGGCGGTGATCAGCGCGATGTCGCCGCAAATCTGCACGTAGGCTTGGAGCAACAGATCGCGGCTGAGCTGGTTGTAGATGAGGTAGAAAAGGCCGAGCACGTACCACAGAATGATGGTGATCCCCAAGGCCTTGACGGAAACCTCATCTACAGGGCGGTTGAGGAGTTCCTGGGTCAAATAAGCGATGGCAAAGACAAACGTAATGATGACAAACCGAATCCGGATGATCCAGGAAAGCCACTGCTGGAGTTGATCGGAAGGTTCCATGGTTCTGCTTCCATGTATTATAAGAAGAGTAAATCCTCAAAACAAGCGCCGCGCCCGAACCGTTAACTCGATCATTCCCCCTGCGCCGCCAGGCGATCGAGATAATCCCGGAGTTCCTGGGGCAGCGGGGCGTTGAAAGACAATCGCTCGTTGGTGCGAGGGTGGCAGAATTCGAGGGCGGAGGCGTGCAAGAAAGTACGAGCAAGCGACTGCGGGTCCGGCGCGCCGCGGCGGACGGACGTTCGCGCCCCGTACAACGCATCCCCGGCGACCGGATAGCCCAGCGATGCGAGATGAACGCGAATTTGGTGAGTCCTTCCGGTGTGCGGCGAAACTTGAAGCAAGGTAAAGCCGGGAAACCGGCGCAGCACGTGATAGGCGGTAAGGGCCTGGCGGGAGCGAAGGCCGCCGGCTTTCATGCGCAGGCGGCGGATGGGATCGCGGCCGATGGGCGCGTCAATCACTCCATCGTCGCGCTTCACGCGGCCCTGAACGAGAGCGATGTAAGTTTTGCGAACGGTGCGCGCCTTGAAGTCCGCAGCCAGCTTGCGGTGCGCAGCGTCATTCTTGGCTACCAGGATCAGGCCAGAAGTCATCTTATCCAGGCGGTGCACGATCCCTGGCCGCTCGCCGCCCGCGGCCCGGGACAGGTCCGGCATGTGATAGAGCAAAGCGTTCACCAGTGTTCCGGATTTCACCCCAGCGCCCGCATGTACCACCATACCGGCGGGTTTGTTCACCACCGCCAGGTCAGCGTCCTCATAGATCATGTCGAGCGGCAGCGGCTCCGGGGCGGCGTGCAGTTCCTCCTTTTCGAGCCGCACCACAATCCGGCCGCCTGGCGCAACCGTTTCGCCTGCCTTCCGCGCGGTGCGAGCGCCGATCTGCACTCGTCCTGAGCGAATCAGTTTTTGCAATTGACTTCGGCTCCAGTCCGGCAGGCGCCGGGACAATAGAACGTCCAGACGCACGCCAGCGTCTTCCGTTCCAGCCACGATTTCCCGCGTTTCACACGATTTTGGGCTGGTAATTTCCGGGCTCACTCGCTTACAACCAGGCTGAGAATCAGCAGCCCCGCGCCTGCTACGATGGCGCTGTCGGCCAGATTGAACGTGTACCAGTGGTACTGGCGGATATAGAAATCCAAGAAATCGGTCACGCGGCCGTACCGTATGCGGTCCAACAGGTTGCTGGCCGCTCCGCCCAGGATGAAACCCAGAGCCACGCCTGACGGCCACCCAAGATGGCGGCTCTTAAACACGAACACCACCACGGTGCCGAGGAGCAGGAGGGAAGCGACGATCAGCAGGGCAGTCTTCCAGGGCGCCGGAGAATCCGAGAATAACCCGAATGCCGCGCCCGGGTTGTGCGTGTCCGTCAGGTTGAAGAAATGGGGGATTACCGGAACGACGGTGTTCAGGGAAATGGAGCGCTCCACCATCGCCTTGGTTGTCTGGTCGCAGATGAACACCAGCACGGCAATCTCAGCGTAAATCAGGCGTGAGAGACGGTGAGTGCGCACGATTAAGGGCTCAGGCATGCGAGCTTGCCTTTGTTAGTCCGCGTGATCTTCGCCTGACTGGAAGGGTATTCCACCCCGCCATAAAAGCCCTCTCACCCGGCCTTCAGCCACCCTCTCCCCTATAGGGGAGAGGGGCTGGGGGTGAGGGGAGACAGGCTAGCGGGCGCTTTCGATTTCGGCGAGCGCCGCCGAGCAGCGCTCGCACACGGTGGGATGATTTTTGTCCTCGCCGACGCGCTCGGAATAATTCCAGCAGCGTTCGCATTTTCGCCCCGCGGCCCGCGCAATGCCGATTTTCAGGCCGGGCAACTGGCTGGCCGAAACTTCCGCGGACCACCCCGAACTGATTTCGACCTGTGAAACGATAAAGAGAGCGGGCAAAAAGGGGCGATATTCGTTCAGCAAGGGCTTAAACAGGCCCTGGGGATCGAGCAGAACTTTTGCTTCGAGGCCGCTGCCGATGACTTTCTGCTGGCGGGCGGTTTCGAGCGCCTTCAGCACGTCGTTGCGCACGGCGATGAGGCGGTCCCACTTTTCGAGATTTTCGGCCAGGGCAGGCGGCAAGCCCCGGCGCAGATCGGCGGCCGGGATAAAGCGCGCGATATGGACGCTCGTCTCACGGGTGTGTGGCGCGGGCATCTGCGACCACGCCTCGTCCGCGGTGAAGGAGAGCAGAGGGGCAGTGGCGCGCAGCAGCGCATCCAGAATGTGGTAGAGCGCGGTCTGGCCGGACCGTCGCCGGCGGGAAAATGCCGGAGCGGTATAGAGGCGGTCCTTCAAGATATCAAAGTAAAAGGCGCTCAAATCCACCGTGGAAAAATCGCACAGAGCGCGGTAGGCGCGATGGAAGGCGAATTCGTTGTACGCTGCGTCCACTTGTTCCAAAATCTGTGCAGTGCGCTCAATCGCCCAGGCGTCGATTTCTTCAAGATCGCCGGGCGCGACCACGTCCTTTTCGGGATCGAAGTCGTACAAGTTCGCCAGGCAATACCGGAACGTGTTGCGCAGTTTGCGGTAGGCTTCCGAGAGGCGCGTCAAAATCTGGGGCGAGATGACGACGTCTTCGCGGAAATCCACCGAAGCCCCCCACAGGCGCAGAATTTCGGCGCCGTGGCTTTTGATTACCTCTTCGGGTTGGACGCCAATGCCAAGGGACTTGGACATGGCGCGTCCCTCTTCATCCAGTACCCATCCGTTGGTCAGCACCTGGCGGTAAGGAGCGGCGCGATGCGTGACCAGCGCCACGAGCAGCGAGCTGTGGAACCATCCGCGGTATTGGTCTCCACCTTCCAGATAGACATCCGCGGGCCAGGGCAGATCGTCGCGATGGCCGAGCACCGCGTCGTGACTTGATCCTGAGTCGAACCACACGTCTAGAATGTCCGTCTCCTTACGCAGCTTTGTGCCGCCGCACTCCGGGCAGTGCGCGCCGGGCGTGGCCAATTCTTCAACCGGATGGGTGTACCAGGCGTCCGCGCCTTCCTTGGCGAAAAGCTCCACCGCGGGCCGCGCCAGCCGCGCATCCATTAGCGGTTTTTCACAGGTTTCGCAGTGGAATACGGTGATCGGCACGCCCCAAACCCGCTGCCGGGAGATGCACCAATCCGGCCGCGTAGCGATCATGTTCGAAATGCGTTCTTCGCCCCACTCCGGCGACCAACGCACTTTCTTGATTTCTTCGAGGGCTCGCGGGCGCAAGCCGTCATGCTCCATAGAGACGAACCATTGCTCGGTGGCCCGGAAGATCACCGGATTGTGGCAGCGCCAGCAGTGGGGATAGGAGTGATCAATCGAACCCGGCGGCCCGGCGAGCGCGCCGCGCTCTGCGAGCAGCTTGATGATTCCTTCGTTGGCCTGAAAGACCGTGCGGCCCAGATAGGCCGGGAGGCCTTCGGTGAATTCGCCCGCATTATTCACCGGGCTGTACACCTCAAGCCCGTAGCGGAGGCTAGTCTGATAGTCTTCGCGCCCGTGTCCTGGGGCTGTGTGCACGCAACCGGTGCCATCCTCGGCGGTGACGTAATCCGCCAGCACTCCGGGCGCCTTGCGGTCCAAAAACGGATGTTGCAGTTCGATCCCTTCGAGCTTCCGGCCTGGAAAGCGCGCGAGCAGATCCGGCGCCTGCAATCCGGTTTCGGCCAGCGTCGGGCCCAAGCGGCGGCTCTCCACCAAAAAAGCGTCATTGCCACTATCGCCGGCCACGACATATTCGTAATCCGGATGGAAGGCCACGGCCATGCTAGCCGGAAGCGTCCAGGGCGTGGTGGTCCAGATGATCACCCAGACACGCCGGCCCGCGAGGCGCGAATCGAGACGAGCGGGGTCAGAGCGCAAGGCGTACTTCACATAGATCGAGGGGCTGCGGTGATTTTCATACTCCACTTCCGCTTCGGCGAGCGCCGTCTTATCCGAGATGCACCAATAGACCGGCTTGCGTCCGCGATAGATGTAGCCTTGATCGAGAAATTTCAGGAACGTTTCGGCGATGAGCGCTTCGTAGGAGTACTCCATGGTGAGGTATGCCGCTTCCCATTCGCCCAGGATGCCGAGCCGCTTAAAATCCTCGCGCTGCAAGTTCACGAATTTTTCCGCATAACGCCGGCATTCACGGCGAATCGCAGAGGCGCTCATCTGGGCTTTGCGCGCGCCCAGTTCCTTGTCCACGTTGATCTCGATGGGAAGCCCGTGGCAATCCCAGCCGGGAACATAAGGGGCGTTGAAGCCCGCCATCGTCTTCGACTTGACGATGAAGTCCTTGAGAATCTTGTTGAGCGCTGTGCCCAGGTGAATGCGGCCGTTGGCGTAAGGCGGCCCGTCGTGAAGCGTGAACAGCGGTGAATTCTTGCGCGCTAGGCGGATGCTTCCGTAAAGGTCCATCTCCTTCCAATGCGTGAGGCGCGTCGGCTCGGTTTGGGCCAGATTCGCCTTCATCGAAAAAGCGGTCTTTGGCAGGTTCAGAGTACTTTTAATATCCACGGCGCTCTGCATTGATCCTCCGGCGGGCTTAGGAGTCTGCGTGACAACTGCCGTTTTTGAGTTGGTGCGGCGCTCTATGAGCGCCGAAGCACTTGAAAAATAAAGACCGGCGGTCACAGACCGCCGCACCAGCC
>NFUN01000011.1 GCA_002197525.1 Acidobacteria subdivision 13 bacterium RH2 MAG17b
CCTTGGGCTATCTCACTCCCCAGCAGTTCTTGGCTCAATCCTCATCTCCTCGAAAGGAACCTGAGTGTCACTAATCTACTGGACGAGTACACGGCCTTGTGCTTTTGCTGGTTCTGGTGCACAATTTTTCTCCTGTGCTGTTTTGCAGCGCGGGTCTTTTTGGCGCTCAGATAGCGCCGTTACAAATTGGCCGTCACCATGCAACCGCTCCCATTAATAGAAGCCCTTCCCGGAGCCTTCCAACTAAATGTATCGTTGTACATGCGCGCGGGCTGGTGAGCAGCCCCATGGAGGTGAATTGATAAGATGCCGAACACGAAAATGACAAGAAGAGAGCTGGCCCAAAAAACCTTGACCACCGCTGCCGCTGCATTTTTAGCCAGCGCTTCCGGGAACGCTACGCCATCCGGCTCCGGTCCCAGCGCGTCTCCTTCGGGCGAAGATAAGCCGCCCGCTAAGGCGGGGCTGACACATTACGTTGCAGAGTTCGTGGTGAACACAAAATACGCCGATATCCCCGAGAACGTGATCGAGATCGGCAGGAAATCGATTCTCGACGGGCTTGGACTAGCTCTTGCCGGTTCTGTCATGAAGACCGGCGATTTGAGCCGTACTTATCTTAACTCGCTGGGGCTGGCGGACCGCGGCGCGACGATGATTGGTTCCTCCATGAAAGTATCACCGAGATTTGCTGCTTTTGCGAACGGCGTCGGAAGCCATGCCGCGGATTACGATGACTCGCAACTGGCCTTGGGAAAAGACCGGGTCTATGGCCTCCTCACGCATCCTACGTCTCCGGTCCTTCCCGTCGCCCTGGCGCTCAGCGAGGTAAAGGGCGCTTCCGGAAAAGACCTGATGCTGGCCTACCATCTTGGTGTCGAAGTTGAATGTAAAATCGCCCAGGCAATCAATCCCCGCCACTACGTCGACGGCTTTCATTCGACCGGGACGATCGGGACGTTTGGGGCCGCCACGGCGGCGGCGAAGGTCCACGGCCTCGACGCACACTGGGTTGCCAACTCTTACGGCATCGCCGGAGCCGAAGCCGCTGGCCTCCGCGCCAATTTCGGCACCATGACAAAGCCATTCCAGGCCGGCCACGCGGCGGAGTCAGGAGTGGTTGCGAGCGACCTTTCGGCGCTCGGCTGGACCGCCTCACTTGACGTTCTGGAAGACCCCAGCGGATTTTTCCACGCGGCGGGCGGCGGGTATGACCCGCAATATATCGATGGCAAGCTTGGCGACCCCTGGACCTTCGCCGACCCCGGCGTTTCGATCAAGCCGTATCCCTGCGGTTCACTCACGCACCCCGGCATGACCGAGATGGTGAAGCTGATTAATGAAAACCATATCCGCGCGGACCGGGTTGAAAATGTCATCATCGGCGTAAACCGCGACGTTCCGAAGGCAATCTTCTATCACGACCCGCACACCGCCCTGCAAGCCAAGTTCAGCATGGAATTCGCCATGGCGTCGTTACTGCTTTTCGATAAGGCGGGGCTGAACCAGTTTGAAGATAGCGTCGTCAACAGTCCTGAAGTCCAAAGCATGATGAAGCGCATCCACATGGTGGTTGATCCCCGGTCTGACGCCGCCGGTCTGGACAAAATGAGAACGTACATTACGATCCACCTCAAGAATGGCCATACGATCACCGGAATGGCGGACTTCGCTAAAGGCAGCCCCGCAAATCCGATGAGCCTGGATGAAGTCGCCGCCAAATTCGAGGATTGCGCCGAATTTGCCAAATGGCCCACGCACAAAACTAAAGCCGCCATCGCGATGGTTCGCGGGCTTGAGAATGTCTCTAACGTCCAGGCGCTGACTGCTCTCCTGTCTATGTAGTACTCTGGGCGATTCTCCAACGAGCGGCAAAGACCCGCGTGCGTCCCTCCCGCACGCGGGTGAGTTCTTCCTGCGAGTTTCCTGCATCGGCAATCAAACCGGAACCGCAGTAGATGAGATGTTTTCAGCTCCGTGAGGTTTCTGCGTCGGCGGAGTCCGTGTGGACATCGACGGGCCTTTTCCTGGTTATACGAATTCGCTCAATCTGTCCTCCCACAGCTTCCTCGATGCGGAATTCGAGGTCCTCCCATACTAGAACTTCGTTTCTCTCCGGGACCCGGTGAAACTGCTCCTGTAGGAAGCCGGTGAGCGTCTTAGTCTCGGGAAGCAAAGTTTGGAATAGCGAATTCACGTACCGCCCTCTTGTCTCTCCGTGGGCGATGATTTCTTCCTTCGTGACACGCTTGATGAGCTCGGGGACCACATCCTTCTCGTCGATAATCTCCCCCACAAGCTCTTCGAGACAATCCTCGAGCGTTACGACTCCCGAGGCCTCGCCGTGCTCGTCGATCACGATGGCCAGATGGATGCGCGCCTTCTGGAACTCGCGCAGTAGTTCATCGGCGAGAAGTTGTTCGGGGACGAGAAGGGGTTTCTTGGCAAAGGTCTTCACGCGCTGGTTGGATTGCCCCGTCTCAAGAGCGATGAGCAGATCTCGCTGGTGAACGACGCCCACGACGTTGTCGAACGTAGCCCCGGCGACGACTGGAATCCGGGAGTGATTTGCATCGAGAATCTGCGATTTCAACTCGGAGAGCGTCTTCTCTCCCTCAAGGTAAAATACCTGCCCCCGTGGGGTCATGAGGTCGCGCGCCATAATGTCATTGAGCTTGAAGATTTGGCGGATCATAGCCGCCTCGTCAGGCTCAATGGCGCCAGATCTGGCGCCGAGTATCGCCATCGCCTTGATTTCCTCTTCGGAAATTTGGGAAGACTTTTCGGGGCTGGCGATGCCAGCGATGTAATAGGTGAAGCGGATCAGGGGATCAAAAATGCCGGAAATCACGCGCAAAGGCGCTGCCGTCGCGAGCGCGATGCTTTCAGCGGTCCGGACGCCAATGATCTTGGGCACAAGTTCGGCAAACACGATCATCACGACGGTGAATGCGACTAAGAGAGCGCCGGCAATCCCCCGCCCAAACCTTTCAACTGCGACCGCACCCACGACCCAGGCGGTAATAATGGTGACGGAGTTCGACAGAATAACCAGCGCAGCAAGAGGCCGTTGGATTTCACGCTTCAGTTTTTCGAGTACCGCCGCGCCCTTTTTCCCTTCTGCCTGCGCGGCAATGACTCTCGACTGCGGAATGGCAAGCAACGCCGCTTCGCTCGCCGAAATAAGCGCGTCGAGCACCAGGGCAATGAAGGTGATGGAAATGAGCTCAAGCATGGCGAAGACGTAGTGGCGGCATGCGAACGCGGTCACAGCAAGCGGCCGGATCAATGCCTAATGCTCGGACAATATTATATTTCAGCCTTTTCGGCCAGTTGAACACATTGTTGTGCGTCTGCGATTCGTATGACGGCTTTGAGGTAAAATGGCTTCGGGAAACGGAACGCCGATGCTGCCTCTTTTCCGTCATGGCTTCCTCGCAGAGTTGAGTACCCACTGGCTCAGCGCGCGTTTGTCCGGGCGACATGTCCGCAGCCGCCCTCGATACCAACTTCAGGTTCGCGAGTTATGAAAATCGATCCCCGAGCGGGCCTGCCCGCCTCTCCCTCCACGCTAGTGGACGTGTCGCGGTTGCATGCTGCCTATTACAGCGAGCGGCCCGATCCAACGGCGCCCGCGCAACGCGTCAGCTTTGGAACTTCAGGACACCGTGGCACCTCGTTCAGCAGCTCGTTCAACGAAAGGCACATTCTGGCGATCACGCAGGCGATCTGTGATTACCGGCGCCAGCGCGGCATTTCGGGTCCGGTCTTTTTGGGCAAAGACACGCACGCGCTCTCCGGACCCGCCTCCAAGACGGCGATCGAGGTGCTGGCTGGCAACGGCGTGACCGTGATGATCGATCAGGATGATGGTTACACTCCGACGCCTGTAGTGTCCCACGCGATTCTCACTTACAACCAACGCCGGACGGAGGGGCTTGCGGATGGCATCGTAGTCACGCCTTCGCATAATCCTCCCGAAGATGGAGGGTTCAAGTACAACGGGCCGGACGGCGGCCCAGCCGACACCGGCGTGACAGGATGGATCGAGGCGCGGTCTAACAAGTTGCTTGAACAAAACCTTAGTAAAGTCCATCGGACGCCTTACGAGAAGGCCCTCAAGGATCGAACGACTCATCGCTATGATTACGTAACCGGGTACGTGAATGATCTCGGCGCCGTCGTCGATATGGAGGCCATCCGCTCCGCCGGGCTCAAGATTGGCGTCGATCCTCTGGGCGGCGCCGGAGTGGCCTACTGGGGCCGCATCAGCGAGCGTTTTGGTTTTCCGCTTGCGGTCGTGAACGCAGCCGTGGACCCCACATTTCGCTTCATGAGACTCGACTGGGACGGCAAAATCCGCATGGACTGTTCGTCCCCTTACGCGATGGCCGGCCTCATCGGCCTCAAAGACCAATTTGATATCGCCTTCGCCTGCGACACCGATCATGACCGCCACGGCGTGGTGACGCGCAGCGCCGGGCTGCTGAACCCGAACCATTATCTGGCTGCGGCCATCTCCTATCTCTTCCGCCATCGATCGAGCTGGGGTCCGCAAGTGGCGGTGGGCAAGACGCTCGTCAGCAGCAACCTGATTGACCGTGTAACGGCGGATTTGGGAAGGCGCTTGGTGGAAGTTCCAGTCGGGTTCAAATGGTTCGTCACAGGGCTTTTTGACGGATCGCTCGGATTCGCGGGCGAGGAGAGCGCCGGAGCCGCGTTTTTGCGGCGCGATGGCGGAGTCTGGACTACAGACAAAGACGGCATCATCATGGGGCTGCTGGCTGCTGAAATGACGGCCTGTACGGGACGCGACCCAGGGGAGCTCTATCGGGTCCTGACGGAGCGGTTTGGCGCTCCTGTTTATGAGCGGATTGACGCTCCCGCTACTCCGGAACAGAAAGCCATCCTGAAGCGGCTCTCGCCCGAACAGGTGAAGGCCGCAGAACTGGCAGGGGAAAAAATCGAGGCCATGCTCACCACCGCCCCAGGAAACGGCAGTTCCATTGGCGGCCTCAAAGTAGTTGCGGCGCACGGATGGTTTGCGGCGCGCCCTTCGGGCACCGAAGATGTCTACAAACTGTACGCCGAGAGTTTCCTGGGAATAGACCATCTGAGAAGCATTCAGGAGGAAGCGCGGCAAATCATCGCTCAAGTTCTTGCAGCCACAATAAGCCCCGTTACAACCACTTTCTGATCGTCCGCTATGAGCTCGCCTGAGCTGCCAAGCACCTATTGCTGTTTTTGTGTGGGAAAGCCGCTCAGCATCCAATCCTTTTCGAAAGAATGTTCTAAATCGAGCACCTGGATGTGAGTCAGTCCCGCCGTGCGCAACGCTTCAAACGCGGGGCGGACGTTCGGACACTTAGTAAACGGGCAGCAGCCGCAATATATAACGACTGGGGTGTCCTTGGGGATTGAGTGCGCCCACGCCATGAGTTCCTCAAGGCCTGAAGCTTCCCGCGCCGGCCCTTTGTACAGCGCACCTGGAATATGTCCGCCTTGGTAGAGGAACTTGAAGCCTACGCAGACAATCACAGGCCTCTTCTCCTTGGGAAGCGCGAGATCTTTCGCCAGGGCCTGCGGCGTGACGACTTGAGAGGACTGCCACGGTACGGCCTGGGACGAGGAGGGGTTTGGATTGGACACTGCGTGTATCACGACGGGAACAAGGGCTGCACCCAACGCCAAGACTAGCATAGGTATAACGCGCTCGAAGCTTAAAGGCCAACGCATAGAGCATTTCCCATTCATCTCTTGGATTTCTTTGCCGCAGCGATGCTGAAGGCGCTCACGAACCGCCAAGTGGCGGGTGAGAGCCGGCGTGCGTCTCCGTTTCGTCTCATGCGATTGCGAAGAGCCATAAAATCCTCTGGACGGTCAACATCCGCCAGGGGCGGAAGCAGGGAACATGATACTCCGGATGAAAGCAGATTGCGCAACGTGTCTTGCAGCGCCCACTGAGTTCCCCAGCGGACGTGTTTTAATAGCCCGCTTCGCCTGATTCCTCCTGCGCCGCGCCGCAGCCCGATCAAATAATACCCGCCGTCTAGGCACGGCCCGAGGACCGCCTCGCACCAGCACAATTCCTCGAGAGCCTGAAGCAAAGTATGCGCCGGAAGCTCGGGCGAGTCCGTTCCAGTCACGACGGCGCGCCGGTGACGCCGCAGCAGGAATCCGAATGCCCGATCGAGGCGTTCACCCAAATCCTTGCCGCGTTGCGGAAGAACGCAAACGTGCGCACCGCCTGAAGCCGAACGGTCAGCGCCATCCGCAGCGCGTCCCGTTCTCATCCAGTAGAGGGCAGCCCGCCCGCGCAGCGTTTTCACTTTGGCGAGTGCGTCAGTGAGCAAGGCCTGTTGCAACTCGGCTGCTCCCTGCGCTCCAAGCAGAGGAATGAGGCGTGTTTTGGCAGAACCTGCGCGCGGCGAGCGGGCGAAAATTGCGAGGGTGCATTCGGACGAATGGGATCCGCTACCGCTTTTGCGCATGGCGCTGGGCAAGGGAGGTTTGCAATCGATGCGAGGCCGCACTTGTGCCTGACCCTTGCGGCCCGGTGTTCGTGGCAGCGCTGGAGGCGCGAGGCCAGCGGATCAGATAAACATCTCTTCGTCTTGAGTCGCTTCACTCACGCTCGAAGGACGCCGGCGGAAAAACAACAGATCCAAGGCTGTCTGCACTCCTTTGACCACGGCAAACGCTTCGCGTAGAGGATTCACGACGCCGCGCTGCACCGCGCTCGCCGCCTCCTCCACTTTCGCGATGAGGTCTGTGATCAACTGATCGACGCGAGCCACTTGCACGCGGCTTTTCTCAGTCAGATCGTCAAGCGCTTCATCCAGTTGGCCGGTGCGCTCGCGGATGATGCGGCTCACCTCCGCGATATTGGCCGTGACGGTCCGGATCGGCTCGCGAGAGATCTCAATGATTTCGAGCACTTGCCCAGCCACAAGATCCACTTGCCGCTTAATATCTGCGCTGGTTCTGGAGAGTTCCCGGCGCATCCTCTGGGCCAACAGGTAAAAACCGACCAGCACTGCGGCTTGCGTCGCGAGCGCGATTGCAGCGATTACCACGAACACAGCAATAATAGTCCCGTGATCCATTGTCGCCCCCGGCCCGAAGCTGTTTGGCCTTGCGCGCTACCGCGCCTTGACCTTTTCTTCCTGATACGCCTGCTTGCCGGCTTCGAGAGCGGCGGAGAGCTGCTCCTTTTGCTGTGCGACCAGGTCCTTGGCCTTTCCTACCAACTGCTCGGCCTGCTCCCTGACCTCTTTGCTCCTCGCCGTCACATATTCCTTGCTTTCATTCGCTTTAGCGCCGATCAGATCGCGCGTCTCCTGCCCGGTCTTCGGAGCAAAAAGGAGAGTTATAAGTGCGCCAAAGCTCAACCCTGCTAAGAAGTACGCAAAGCCCGATCCTCCACCATTTCCATTTTCACTCATTGCATAACCTCCTTGTTTGTAATTTCTAAAAAATCAATTGTGCCGCCAGGCTCCGCACGAACGCTATAGTTTCACGCGGGAGACGAAGTCCTTGCCTTCCTCCACCCAATCCTCCACTGTGCGTCGGCCCGCGACCCTAAGATTTTCAGCTTCGCGACGTAGAGTCTTGCCCTGGGCGGCTAAATAATCCCTACCTTGCTCGGCTTTCAGGCTGATTATCTTTCGAGTCTCTTCACCGCTCTGGGGAGCAAGCAAGAGTGTAGCCAAGATCCCAAGACCGATCCCGGCCGCAAAGTAAACGAATGTGCAATTCAAGGAAGTCTTACTCATGGCATGTCCTTTCCAGCCCAATAGCCATTTTATGTTTTAGACTGGCAAGACGCAACAAAAATGTAATTAAAGCAACATAAATAATATTTAAGACGTCTAGACGGTTTATTATATGCTGATGCTATCAGCGCTAGTTAAGTGCTGGTGGATGGCTCGCGCTTGCCTGGAATTCACCACTTGGCCCAACTCCTCCGCCGAGAGATTCCGAATGGTTTCGAGGCTCCCGAAATGAGCAAGCAGTTTTTGCGCGGTTCTTTCACCGACGCCGGGAATTTTCACCAAGTCCGAAGTCAGCTCGCGGCGGGAACGGCGGGCACGGTGGAAGGCGACGGCGAAGCGGTGCGCCTCATCCCGGATCTGCTGGATCAGGTGCAGTGCGGGGGAATGATGATCCAGCGCGATAGGCTCATCCTCCCTGCCCAGGGCATAGAGGATTTCTTCTTTTTTGGCGATGGCCGCCATGGGCTGATTAATCACCCGCAGGGATTCGAGCGCCTCAGCGGCGGCGTGCAATTGGCCGATGCCGCCGTCGATCAGAATGAGATCGGGAAACTGCTTCTTCTCTTCGAGCAGTCGCCGGTACCTGCGCCCCACCACCTCGCGCATGCTGGCGAAGTCGTCGTTGTGGGGGACGGTCTTGAGGATGAACTTGCGGTAATCGGATTTTTTCATCGCGCCCTCTTCCCAAACCACCATGGAGGCCACGATATCCGTCCCCTGGATGTGGGAAACGTCAAAGGCTTCGATGCGCTTAGGCGGCCGCGGCAGGGCCAGGGCCTGGGAGAGGTTATCCAGCATCTCGCGCAGCGCAGGTTTGAGAATGCGGAAGCGGCGGTCGAAGGAATGCCGTGCGTTCTTGGCTACGAGCTCCAGCATGGATCGTTTGGGCCCTGCTTGCGGCGTGAGGATGCGCCGCCGCGCGCCGGACTTTTGGGAGAGGAATTGTTCGAGCGTTTCGCGGTCCTCAAAATCCACCGGGACGTGAACTTCCGCGGGCAAATACTGCTGATCCAGATAAAGCTGCTTGAGCAGCGAGGAGAAGAATTCGGGCGGATCGAAGACGTCCAAATCTTCCCAGAAAAACTCGCGCCGGTCCACCACGCGGCCGCCGCGCAGGTGAAACACGTTTACGGCCACGAGCGGCCCTTCCTGGTGGAAGCCGAAGATGTCCACATCCTCCCCGCGCGCCGTTCCCATCTTCTGGCGCTCGCGAATTTCTTCCACCACGCCAATCTGATCGCGCAGACGAGCGGCCTCCTCATACCGTTCGGCTGCGGAGGCTTCCACCATTTGCTGATGAAGATCCCGCGACAGATCGCTGACTCGCCCTTCCAGCAGCATCCGCACTTGGCGAACGCGGTTAGAGTAGGTTTCCGGCGCCGTCAGCCCCTCCACGCAAGGGCCGAGGCAGCGCTTGATGTAATATTGCAGGCACGGGCGCGGATGAAAGCGTGTGAGGTCTACATAGCACGAAGGAATACGGAAGCTGCGGTGGATCAGGTCCGTCAGACGATAGGCCAGGCTCGGCGGGAAGTACGGGCCAAAGTAAAGCGCACCGTCTTTTTTTAGCCTGCGCGTTACGTACACCCGGGGGAAACGCTCCGTCACAGTGAGCTTGACGTAAGGGTACGTCTTGTCGTCGCGCAACAGGACGTTGTAGCGCGGTTTGAGTTGCTTGATCAGGTTGTTTTCAAGGACGAACGCCTCCGTATCAGTGTCCACCACGATCCATTCGAGGTCGTCCGCCGCTTCCAGCATCCGCTCGCGCTTCACGTCCGGCGCGCGCGATTCTTGAAAGTAGGAGCGAACACGCTGGCGCAGCGATGCGGCCTTGCCCACGTAAATGGGCTGCGCTTGCGCGTCCTTGAATAGGTAGACGCCGGGAAGGTCAGGAAGCGACTCGGACTTCTGAGCGAGTGATGGATTCACGGCAGCGCTTGCCTCACTGCTTTTCATTATGAGCCACGGGTGCGAGCTTTGAAAGATGCCGGCCACAAGGGGTGATGCCAAGCTGCTTGCGTAAAAACCTGGAGGGTGCGGTTCCGCCAGACCGCAGGGAAGCGGGCAGGGCAGATTCCCGGATTTCTGAAACCCTCCTCCCCTGCTCCGAAACTTACGGGGCCGGAGGCCAGATGCGTAGCCGAAAACCGGGAGGCTGGGCCCTGCGTTCGCGAGTTGCTTTTCACGCCCATTTTTGCGCCGAATTTGGGTTCGCCCACAGTGATATCCTTGTATATTATTGAATCTATGTGAGATATGCGGCGAGTTTCTGAAATATCATGTTTTTACTTTAGATTCAGCAGGTTACGCCGAAATGGAGAGTTTTTACGGTGGGTTCGTTTGGGTTCGTTCCCAAGCTTATCATTTGTTTTCAAACACTTATGGGTTCGTTGGGGTAAGGAATCCTTTTGTTTTTTTCGCTCTCTTCTCAGCAAGCGCTTTCCACAGAACGAAAACGCAGCAAAAGGGGAGGTTGCTGGGCGCGTCTTATCTGCCAGGTTTGCGGGGTCTGAAACTCGGTGTAAAGGCGTCATAGGCTGTGGACCATTACGTGATAGCGTAGTATACTACGCTATCAATCCGGCGTCAAGGGATGGCGTGGCGAGGCGGCATCTGGCCGCCAGCGCTGGCCGACGCCGGCATCAAGACCAGGATCGGGAACCACACTTTCCGCGCGACCGGCATCACCGCCTTATAGCTCATCAGTTTCTCCAAGCAACTCGTTAAGGCCCTTATGGAGCGATTGGTTCCTCGTCAGCAAAGAGCACTTGTTGCTCGCCAGCCGGTGTATACTGGCTGAACTTCGGATAACTCATCGCAACGCCTGCCTTCACACTGGAGCCATCGAGGTGCCTGCGAACGGCCTCTCCGAACACGAACGCCAGTCTCGGCGGCACAGCATTTCCGATCTGTAGCCGGACATCGTGCCTGGTGCCTAAGAACCGAATAGTATCCGGGAACGTTTGCAAGCGCGCCGCTTCTCGTGGCGTTATGGCGCGACTCCGTTCCGGGTGGGTGTATCTACCACGCGAAAAACTATCAAAACCTGCGGTGATCGTCGGACACTGGCCAGACCACTCAAGACGCCCGTAGACATCCGGCCACCCTCCCGATGTTTTACCATCCCAACGCTTCATGCAGTCGAGCCAAAGCCTTTGGGGAATGTCCCGCCAACCGCCGCCCGGCGGAACGTGAGAGAGCATCTCAAGGTTTCTTTGCGTCACTCGGCATCGGATGTGGTTGGGCAAATCAGGGTGCTCGGTGAAATTCTCCGGGCAATCGGGAAGATCGCCTATAGCGTCACGAACCGTTGCCCATTTGGCGCGGTCGCACGTGTGCGCAGGAAAATTGAACGGTTTTTTCCCACGAATACCAATTGCTATGAACCGCCGCCGGGTTTGAGCGATTCCATAATTTGCGCAGTTCACTTCCCCGGCCGTTATCTGGTAGTCGAGCCGGTGCAGGCGCGCAAATCCTTCCTTGGTGTACTTTCTCCCCCTGAGCTTACCCAGCATGACCACGTTTTCCAAGAGGAAGGCCCGCGGCAATATCTCTTCCACAAGCCTGAAGTACTCAGCAACGAGATCATTCCGTTCGTCGCTCTCGTATCCCCGGCGACGCTGAAGCGAGAATCCCTGGCAAGGCGGGCCGCCCGCAAACAGGTCCAATTCTTCCCGGCTGAGGCCGAGCTGCTTCAGGATTGCTTTTCCGGTCACAGCCCGCGCATCCATGACCTGGCCTTCCGGTCCCACCCCTTGACGATATGTTCTGATGGCGGCCTCGTTCAGATCAAAGGCGAGCAGGCTTTCAAAACCGGCATCCTTAAGCCCAATCGCCATGCCCCCGGCACCGCAAAAGCTTTCTATAGCAGTCATTTTCATAGGCTAAGCGCCGGGACCGTGACGTAAAGTCTGTAGACCTAAAGTCATCATCCCGCTTCTACTGATTATATCATGTCAGATCTCTTACGCGCCCTAGGGCTCGCAATTCGCCAGGTTCGTGAGGACAGAAACTTGTCCCAAGAACGTCTGGCGGAGTTCGCTGACCTGCACCGAACGTACGTGAGTTCCGTGGAACAAGGTCGCAGAAACCTCTCGATCGAGAACATCCACAAAATTTGCAACGCCCTGGGCGTTTCGATGACCGAACTCATTCAGCTTTGCGAGGACCGGCTTGACCGGTCCAAGGGCACATCCGAGGGCCGCTGAACCATCCTTATGGAACAGTTACTCCAACGGATTAAGGCTGTACGGCACCGGACAGCCGAAGAACTGCCCTCACTCTGCAGCCTCGCACTAGAGTGCATCAAGAAAGTGCAAGCCGCGAAACCTCAAGAAACGATCATCGAAGACAAAGGGCGCCAATATATGCTGCTGCAGATCGGTCGTGGTGAACGAACCCGAATAGCTAGGCCCGTACGAACCGACCTCTTCACCAGGAATCCCAAGGAAATCGATGCACTTATTCGGAAAGTTTGCGACGGTTCTTGGAAAACTGCAAAAGCCCGCGATCTAGAACAACTCATTTATACCCTGCAGCAGGCTGTCGCTATATATCTCGACCTGTTCTGGACGTCAGCCGCCCGGAAGGTGGTGGGCACCTTCTTTGAAGCCATGATCGCTTGTGCCCTTAACCGAGTGTCCGGCCTCACTGTGGGTTCTGGCACCGTCCGCATTCCAGATGTCAAACAAAGCATCCAGACCGACCTCGGTGTGCGGCGCGCAGGCAAGGTCGTATTGCTCGCTGCAACGAAGACATCAACCAGAGAGAGATTGAGCCAACCTTTCGTACAGAAGCGAATTCTTGAACAAGCCTTCACCCACCCACCGAAATCGATTCTGATCGTGATCGGCGATGTTCAGCGGGCCGGAAGTTCTGGCGTGCAACATACGTTTACGGCTGGCCAATTTCTGCTCTATTGGAAGTACATCACGCCGCTCGATGGCGTGTTCTACATCGATGTGCCGCCGCAAGCAGAAACACCGGAATTTCAAGGACGCCTCAAACGCCTGTGGCAGCTCTTCGATTCCGATCTCGCTTCCTTGCTCGCCCAATGACCGATATCTATTCATCGGCAAAACGCAGCGAGCTGATGGCTAGAGTCCGAGGGCGCGATACAGCCATCGAGCGTCTTCTGCGAAGCGCGCTCCACCGCTTCGGCTTGCGTTTTCGATTGAACGTCTCGACTCTTCCGGGTCGCCCCGACATCGTATTCCCTCGGTACCGCACCGTTGTCTTCGTGCACGGATGTTTCTGGCACCGCCACAAAGGCTGCAAACGCGCAAGCATTCCCAAGAGCAACCAAGCTTTCTGGGAGGCTAAGTTCTCAGCCAATTTGAAACGCGATCAACTTGTGGCTGAGACTTTGCACAAAACCGGATGGCACGTCTTGGTCGTCTGGGAATGTGAAATCGAAAAAAACCTTCTCGAGTCAGCACGGCAGATTCGCCACCGCATCAAGCAATGCCGCAAAGACACCGACAAGCCCATAATCGCCACGCACCCGCTCAAGCTGAAGAAGCCCGCCGACCAGACGTAATTCTCTCCGGGTGCCACCCGGCAGAGACGGGCCTTCTTCAGCCCACAAATTTGCTTGCCACATGCGCCCGCGCGTCCTCGTCGCTCCACGCCAGCCCGCGCACCGTGGCGGATGAGATTTGGGGAGAGTTCGACAAGAGCCAGCTTTGGACTTTCCCCGACGACTTCATTCCGAAAGGCGAGGCCACCGAGACGGTGGCGCTACCGGCGGGCAAGCCCAAAGTGCTGGAAGACCTTTTTGACAGGGGAGCCGTGCAAATCAATGGAAGTGTAATTCGCCTTGGCTCTAAGGCGCGGGCCGAATTCGCGGCGAAAGCGGCGGAACTAGGCCATCACCACGAACCAATACAGGTTCCCAAGACTGACCGGGCTTGCGAGCGCGCCTTGGAAGCCTATCGGCGTTACGAGGCGCAATTGGAGTCTACCTTCCGCGACCTGGCCGAAGAGCGCAGCGCCGACTCTGAAATCCAGGAGCGCATCGCGCGGGAACTTTGGAAGCTTGCAAAGGCAAAGGCTAAAGCCACCAGTTAGCCCAACTTCCGCACTCCGACGGGTGGCGCATCCCTGCCTTTGGGATGTGTGCGAACCGCAAATTTGATCGCCAGCGCGCGGCGGATGGGAGAGCAAGCGGCAGGGTTTATAGCTAAACCGGAAACCGTAGCGGGGAATAGGGCTGCAAGGAAATAGATGCCGATCCGGTGACAATTAACTCCGAGATGAGCCGGGCGGTGATGGGGGTTAATAGTATGCCGTTGCGAAAATGTCCGGTAGCAAAAACGAGGTTGGTGCATGCGCCATAACCGAGGATGGGCCAGTGATCGGGCGTGTCCGGCCGCAGCCCTGCCCAGGCGCGCCGGAATCGCAGCCCTGCAAGCGAGGGCGCAAGCCGCCGCGCCCGCTCCAAAATAGAAAGAAGCCCCTCTGCCGTCACAGCCTTTTCGAATCCTGAATATTCCATCGTACTTCCGGCGAGCAGCCGCCCGCCGGAGCGCGGAACACAGTAGAAATGACCCGCGCGCACCGTGCAGGGAAATTCTGCGGCGCCTTCAAGCTCTATCATCTGACCGCGGCATGGCGTGAGGGGCAGTGGCAGATTCAGCGAGGCGGCCAGCTCGCCCGACCACGCGCCCGCGGCGAGCACGAAGTGGTCCGCGGAGTATATCAAAGGCGCCTGCCGCGACCCGCTCTCAATCTCAATGCTTTGCACCCGCTTGCCCTGGGCGTTGAACCGCACAACGGCGCTGTGACTGTGAAAGCTCACGCCCAGCCTGCGGCATGCCTGGTGCAGGGCCGCCACGAGCAGCTCATTATTCAGCCAGTAGTCGCCTGCCAAGAACAGGCCCCCTAGAACGCGGGGTGAAATTTGCGGCAGCCGGCGCTGCACTTCTTCGCCGGAGAGCTTTTCTACGGTGAGCCCGGAACGGGTTTGCCCTTCGTAAATCTTTTCGAGATCCCGGGCTTCATCCTCATCGAGAGCGGCCATCAGAGCGCCGCCGCGGTGAAAGTCAACGGATTGGCCGCCCAACTGCTCAACTTCAGCCACAAACTCCGGGTAAAGATCGCGGCTGGCTGCGCAGAGGTTGTAGAAATCGTCGAGTTTCACGGTTTCTCCTTGCGGTGCGATCATGCCTGCACCGGCGCTGCTCGCCTCAGCTCCCGGCTCGCCACGGTCAAAAACCCGAACCTGCATCTTTTGCTGAGCCAAACGCAAGGCTATCGCGCAACCGATCAGCCCACCGCCCACCACGATCACGTCGCTGCCCGACACTGACACGCCTTTGGAAGCCATCGCTTTTAGTTTAACCTAAAAATCAGGGCGTTTGCGGCGCACTCGAATAATGGGTAGTGACTCATTTTGGTTTTGTAGCGCCGGGCTTCAGCCCGGCACAGCCTTCAAAATGCCGACCTGAAGGTCGGCGCTACGGCAAACTGAGTCAC
>NFUN01000110.1 GCA_002197525.1 Acidobacteria subdivision 13 bacterium RH2 MAG17b
AGGCCAAGCTCACAGACCAAAATCAAGGGCACAAGCAACAGCAAAACCAAGGGCAAAAACCAAGATACAAGCGCAGGGTCTGATTTTCGACCCTGCGGCCTTTTGTTTGCGACGTCAAGAAATAAGCCGCAGCGTTGGACAACGAACGCTGCGCTACAATGCCTGGGCCGCATCACAGCAAGGCGTGCTAGAAACTCCAATCGCTTGAGAGCAGCAGGGCGTTGCCCTTCAGCTTGCCGAGGGATTGCGCGAAATCGTAATGGAGATAACCAATCGTAATCGAATGCCGCCGGCTCATCTGGAATGTCAGCGCAGGTCCTGCTTGAAAAGCGCGTGTAACCGGCTCTCCCTGGTCCACCTGCTGGATTCCGAAATCACCCACCAGCGCGTAATCCACCGGCCCCCACAGTTTTCCATGCAGGTGTGAGGTCACGAAGTGGCGTTGATAGAATGTGGGGTTGAAAAAACCCATGAAAACTCCATGGCGCTGGCCCGCGTAACCGAGTACCAGGCCGGAGTAGCCAACGTCCAGCGCCAGCCGCTCCGACCGGAGCAGGGTGCGTTCGATATCCGCTGATCCTCCGTTGCCGCTGTCATGGCCATTCCTTTCCAGCAACACCGCTCCGCCCAGCACAAAGTTCGATTGATCGTAGACCAGCGAGGAATCGAGCTCGTGAAAAAGCGCGGCTCGGAATTGGGTGCGCGCGTCGAGTGTGTAGCTAACTCCCAGGTCGATGCGAATTTCAGTCGCGCCGAAGCGCACCGAAGTTGGCGTGTAGGTGATCGCGCTCCGGGATACGGCAAAATCTACGCGGAGCTTTGGATCTGGGAGAAAGCTTGCTCCGGCAAAAGCGATGGGCGTGAAAGCCACGCTACGCACGAGCGGAGGTTCTTGGGCAACGGCAAAAATCTGGCCCGGCCCCATGCGCACAACGCCCAGGCCGCCTCGGACGAAGAAGCTTTTCGATATCTCCGTCGTCTGTCCGTAGAGCAACTCTGCCGGCGCAACCGCCCCATGGATTCCTCCGGAAGGGCTGTTCGAAGGTGTCGAGCTGAACAGCACATACGATTGTGATTTAGGCAGCGCGTTGAACCCGATTTTCATCGCCCCGGTGTAGGCGTTTAGGTCTTCGGCAACTCCTGCAAACGGTCCTGCCGATTGCGCTACCTCGCGGACATAAGAGCCCGTTGTGTGAATCGTAACTGACGATTCGTCATGAATCTGCTGTTTGAGCGCTTGCACCTCAGAATTGCCTGGGCTCAACGGCGCCGCCCGGGAAAGCAGCGCCAGCGCGGCCTTTCTGCGGCCGCGCGCGCGGTCGAGACGAGCCAGCAGGAGAAGCGCGTCAAAATCCTTGGGGCGTTCCTCCACAAGCCGCATCGCCAAGGGATAAGCGCGGTCCGGGCGGCCCAGATAAGCGTCAATCTGCGCCGCGCCGTAAAGAGCCGTGACGTTCTTGAAGTTCTGGCTAAGAGCCCATTCATAATCCTTAAGCGCTCTATGCAGATATCCTTCACTCTGTTCGAAGCGCGCCGTAAGGAGGCGAGCCTGGAAATCCAGCGGGCGTTGGCTCAGTATGCTGTGAAGGGTCTTGTCCGCGGCCTGATTTTCTTTCAAGTTCATTTCGAGCCGTGCGGCCGCGAGGGCAAATTGTTCGTTCGAAGGGTCCAGGGCTTGCAGCCGCTGCTCGACCTTGAGTGCGCCTTGCCGCTGGCCTGACCACAAATAGACACGCGCCAGCGACTCAAGCAGCGCGCGGTCTCTGGGTGATTTTTGAAGTAACGTGCGATAGATTTTGATAGAAGCGCCATATTGCCGGTCCCAGCTTAAAACCAGCGCTAGATGAGCCTGGGCTGCCTGATCCTGCGGGTTTAAGTAAAGCGCGCGCCGGTCCGCGCGGATGGCTGCTGCATAGTTGCCGAGCCGGGCCTCGGCCACGGCCAGATTTTTGAGCGCTACCGTGTCCTCCGGGTGGCCGGCCAAGTAGCTGAGATAATAGCTCACAAAAGCCTGCGGCAGCGACCCGGGAGTAGGGCGAAGCGACTGCCACCTTTGTGTATCCTCGGCAATCCCAATGCGGCGAAGCGCGCTGCGGCTTTCATTGTCACCGGGGTCGGAAACAAGCACCTGTCTGAAAATTCCATCCGCTTCAGCCAAGTTGGCGGTTCGTTCGAGCGCGAAACCTTTCACCTTCAAGGCGTCTATATTCTGCGCGTCGCGCGCCAGCACATCGTCCGAAAGCCGCAGAGCTTCGCGATTGTGTCCCAGGTCCAGCTCGGCCTCGGCCAAGCCGAGCTTTCCTCCGGCGTCTCCAGGTTCGAGCGCAAGCATCCGTTGAAATGCGCTGGCTGCCTCGGCTGGCTTTCCATTGCGGGCCAAAAATTCAGCGTATTCATACCAAGTGGCCGCATCCTTGGGTGCAGACTGAAGGAATTGGCGGTAGACAGCTAAGGCCTGCTGTTCCTCATGGCAACGGGCCAGCACGCGAGCCAGTTGCAACTTCGCGCTGGGAGCGGCTGTTGCGCCGCCGAGCGTCTTGTGCGCGGATTGAATATCCTTCTGACAAGAAGACTGGGATGCAGCGGCGATGGTGCGGGCCAACACTCCCGGCGTGCAAAGCGTTCCGAACGCGGCCAGCGTTACAATGATTCGCGCCGTCGCCTGAAAGCTGGACGCGGGACGCTGGGGCCGGATTGTAGGGAAGATGTTCATGGCATCAAGTACAAGGTCTGCCATCACCTGCGCGCTGGAGCTTGCCGCACCACAGTCAAAGCCGCCTTGTTCGATAGTCTCGTGAAGTGGCCGCTTGCGCCAGCGGGCTCCGTTTCGTTTAAGAGCAGCGCATTCCGGGCCGATTTGAATTCCGCGGTCTCACCGAACCGGCGTCTTAATTTGCTCAACAGCCGTTTGGCCGTCGGGTACTTCTGTAAGGCAATTTCAGCGTAAATTTCGCCAAGCAGGGGATCGGAATTTCGAGGTGCGAAGCGGCATGCCCGGCGGAAGTAAGTCGCGGCGGATGCGGCCTCGCGCATCTTAAGGGCGTTCCAACCCATCAGTGCCAGGATAGAAGGGTCGTTCGGCTCGGACTTGAGGCCCTCGCGCAACTCGGTAAGTGACCGGCGGTAATGGCGGTTGTGGTAGTCACTGACCGCCGCCATATAGAGCGGCCCGCTGACCGGACGAAGCTTGAATTCCCAATAAGCCGCAGCGCCCAAAATCAGCAGCAGCGAAATGACGATTCGATTGGCCAGGATGCGCATGAACCGGCTTCACGCCTCCGCTTCCGCCGTGTGAACAACCTTTTCCCATTCGTTGAATCCTGAGAGAAAGCGCAGAAAGCCTTGGAACCGGTAATACAGAATGAGTTGCCGGAACCCGAAGTTTTCAACCATCGCCCATCCGAGGAGGGCCGCAAGGTCCCGTTTGCCGGGATACCGGCGGTAGGTGATCTCTTCCAGCAAAACAGCCCCGACTGAGAGAAAGGACGCATAGGCCAGGCTGAGGATGACCAACGGGATGTAAAAGGCCGAAAGAGCCAGGTGCAGCGCGAAGGCTACAGGAACGATTGCGTATCCTGCCAACTCGACGGCGGCTCCCAGGCCTTCGACATAAAGGTGAAACGGGAAGCTGAACATGCCTACGGCGCCGTATTTCGGATTGAACAGCATCTCCGAATTGAGCCAGAGGGTTTGGCAGAGCCCGAGTTGCCATCGGCGGCGCTGCCGGGCGAGCATGGACAGCGATTTCGGGCCCTGCGTCCAGCAGACGGTGTCCATGGTGAAAGACATCCGGATGCGCACCCCTTTACGCCGGGACCAGCGATGCAGGCGGACGATCAGTTCCATGTCCTCGGCAACGGTGGCAGAACTGAAACCTCCTGCATCGAGGACGGTTTCGCGATGGAATACCGCCATAGCACCGGAGACGATGAGCGTTCCCGCCATCAAGTTCCAACCAGCACGGCCGAAGAGAAAACTGCGCAGGTATTCCACTACCTGCAGGTTTTCAATCCACGACCGGGGCCGGCGAACCTGGCGCACTTGGCCTCTGGCAACCTCGCACCCGTTCCGAATACGGATGATGCCGCCGCTGACCACGGTGTTCCCAGCAGACAACACGATGGGGCGCATTAAACGTAGCAGCGCGTCGCTCTCAATCAGGGAGTCGGCGTCCAGGGTGCAGAAATAAGGAGCGCGGCAGAAATTGATGCCTGCGTTCAGCGCGTCCGGTTTGCCGCCGTGCCGCTTGCTGATCACGAGCAATTCTGGAGCATCTGGGTTCGCGTAAAAACCCAAGACCGGAGCGGTGGGAAGGAAAGAGCGGTAGATCAGATCGGTGCGGGACAGCTTGAATTCCTGGATGAGGCGGGGAAGTGTGGCGTCGGAGGAGCCGTCGTCTACGACCAGAACGCGCAAGTCAGGGTAATCGGCCCGAAGCGCGGAGTGGACCGTTTCCACAATGGACTCTTCTTCGTTATGGGCTGGAATAATCACAGTGAGCGGCAGAGCAGCGCCTAGTTCGCGCAGCTCGCCGGGGCCGCGGTAAGCCAGACGGCGATTGTAAGCGACTGCCGAGACCAGCGAGAGGCCCATGAGGAATGTATAGACGCCATTACCCACAAAAAAATAGGCGATAGTCAGCGCGTTGAACGTGTTCATGCCGTGCTGAAGCGCTTCCTGCCAGAACGCCATTCCACCTCCCTTGGATTCAGCGCCCCCGCCAAGCATCACTGTTTCCGCGCGGGCGCAGCCTGCTCTTGCGCTTCCTCAACCGGTCTCATTTCCAGACATATTGACTGAATGATAATTGAATTCGGGCCGGACGAAGTATAATGTTTTAGAGAAGTCTCCGCCAGGGCTTGCGGTTGAAGATCAAACCCAGAACGGGCCGCTCGGGGAGCAGCCCGGAAGCACAAAGCAAAAAACAACATGCTATTCATCGTCGATAACTACGATTCCTTTACCTATAACCTGGTGCAGTATCTTGGAGAGCTTGGGGCTGAAATCCTGGTGCGCCGCAACGATCAAACGACGATTGAAGAGATCGAGCGGCTTGATCCCGAGCGCATTGTCATCTCGCCCGGCCCCAAAACACCAACCGAAGCCGGAATCTGCCTCGACTTGATCAGGCATTTCACAGGCCGCAAACCCATTCTGGGCGTGTGCCTGGGCCATCAGGCCATCGGCCAGGTTTTCGGGGGAAAAGTTATTCGTGCGCCGCAGGTAATGCACGGGAAAACCAGCATGATCACGCACGACGGGAAGAGCGTGTTTTCGGGCTTGCCGAATCCGTTTCCCGCCACGCGCTACCATTCCTTGATTGTCGAGCGGGAAAGCCTCCCGGAATGCCTGGAAATTTCCGCCACGTCTCCCGACGGGCTCATCATGGGCCTGCGCCACAAGCACGCCAAGGTCGAGGGAGTGCAGTTCCATCCCGAATCCGTATTGACCGAGGATGGCAAGCAACTGCTAGGCAACTTCCTGCGGCTCTAGCCCCAATCTTCCCCGAAAGTCCCCCTCGCGGTTTCCCCCTGTTTCGATGACAAAAAGGCGTGTTGTACGTGCATGTTGAATTTCAATGAAATCGTATTATCATACTTGTTTTCAAGCACATATAAATTTTCCCGTCGAGAGGAGGTTCAAACAACAATCGGGCTTACTGCCAACGGCTAGGTGCATCTGCTGAATCAGTTTTCTATGCTTCAGGCTGTTGAAGTGCGGTCTGATCTGTTAAGTTATTCGTGGATGCATTTTCTGCTTCGCCTCGCCCGACCTCGTTTCCAACCAGCTTGCGCCAAGGCGGCGTTGTTTTTCTTAGCCATCTGCTGTGCCGTGCTGCCGGGTTTGGCGGAGAAGACTGCCGATCTCAAGCCTCAGGGTTACGTCAACGATTTTGCCCACGTTCTGGACGCGCAAACGGCGCAGCAGCTGACCGCCCTTTGCGAGGAAGTGGATAACGCCGCTCACGCACAGATCGCCGTGGTAACCGTGCACTCGCTGGATGGCGTTCCGATCGCCATGTTCGCGAACGACCTGTTCACCAAGTGGGGCGTGGGCCAGAAGGGGACCGACCGCGGCGTGATGATCCTTCTCGCTGTTTCCGACCACCGGTACCGGATTGAAGTTGGGTACGGCCTCGAGCCGGTGTTGACGGACGGGCTGGTGGGCCGTTTCGGCCGGGAAGTTGTGCCCGTGCTGCGAGCCGGCAATTACAGCGGCGCAGTGCTTCAGTTGACGGCCGATGTGGCCGGGGCCATCGCCCAATCGCGCGGCGTCAAGCTCACGAGCCCGCTCGCCAAACTCAATCCGTCTGCCGGACAGGGCGCACAACCAGGTTCCAATTCAGTTTTCCCCCTCATCATCATGCTTGCGATTCTGGGGTTTGGCCTTCTCGGTTCGTTCGGTTCGAGAAGCGGGTTTCAAGGTGGCGGATGGTGGGGCGGGCCGTGGATGGGAGGGGGATTTGGCGGGCTCGGTGGGGGCGGTTTTGGAGGAGGCGGCTTTGGGGGCGGCGGGGGATTTGGCGGCGGCATGTCCGGCGGGGGCGGGGCCAGCGGAGGCTGGTGAGAAGAACAGCAATGAAGCAAACGGCGTAGGGTGCTGCGGCCTAATCATCGTAAAGACGAGCCGCGAATGCTTTTAGATTAAGGACGGGCTCATGGATAGCAGCCTTGATAAGATCGTTCAGAAGCTTTCGGCAGCCGCAGGCGGCAACCTGCAATCGGTGACGCTTTACGGATCGGCGGCGAGCGGCGAATTCCTGCCGGAGCACTCCGACCTGAATCTGCTCTGCCTGCTTCATCGCATTGACCCTGCGGAGCTTCGCAAACTGAGTTCGCCCGTCCGTTGGTGGGTGCGCAAGGGGAATCCCACGCCGGTCCTCTTCACGCTGGAGGAGCTTGTTCGCGCCGCCGATCTTTACGCCATCGAGCTGCTGGAAATCAAATCGCAGCGGCGCATGCTTTACGGCCCCGACGTTTTTGAGTCGATCGAAGTTCCCATGACCCTGCACCGGCAGCAGGTGGAACGCGAGTTGCGCCATAGCTTGATCAGCCTCCGCCAGGGCTACATTGCGGCTGGGGGAGACCCTAAGGCTCTTCGAAAGCTCATGCTCCGATCCGTTTCCATGTTTTCGCTCCTGTTCGCTCACGCGCTGACCGCGCTCGGCGAACAATCGCCGTCCGCGAAGGGCGAGGCGGTTAAGCGGCTGGCCGCGCTGCTGAACTTCGACGGCGGATGTTTTGCCACGCTGTCGGCCATCCGCCGGGGAGAAGATCCAGGCAAGGGGCTGGACTTCGAACGCCTGTTTAACGATTATCTCAGCGCCATCACCCACGTGGTGGATGAAATCGACCGGAGGTTTGAGGGATTGAGCCACTGAGTGGCCAGACCCATGGACCATTGTGGGATTGACTCATTGAATCAATGAAGCAATGATTCAATCATGCGGGGGAGAATTGTATGAAGAAATGGCAAATCGTGGTTATCGTCCTGGCCGTTTTGGCGGTCATCGCTGTCAGCTCATACGTAGGCGCCCGCAATAACATGGTGCGGAAGCAGGAACAGATCAAAGAGGCGTGGTCGCAGGTGGACGTGGTTATTCAGCGCCGTGCCGACCTGATTCCCGATCTGGTCGCGACAGTAAAGGGTTACGCAGCGCACGAAGAGACAGTCTTCAACTCCGTTAATCAGGCGCGGGAGGCTTTGCTCGCCGCCCAAACTCCGGCCCAGCGCATCCAGGCCAACGGCCAACTGGACGGGGCGCTCGGGCGGCTGCTCATGGTTGTGGAAAACTATCCGAACCTAAAAGCCGATCAGAATTTCCTCGAGTTGCAAGACCAACTTGAGGGAACCGAAAACCGCATCGCCATCGAGCGCCGCCGTTACAATATAGCCTTGCAGGACTACAACGCTTATATTGGTCTCGTCCCGAACAACCTTGTCGCAGCTTGGTCCGGCTTCATGCGCGACAACGACTACTTCCATGCCTCTGCGCAGGCGCAGCAGGTTCCGAAGGTGGAATTCCCAGGCGCGCCAGCCATGAAGAACTGACGCCCGCCGTCGATCCTCTCACCCACCACTCAGCGGTCTCCCCTTTCGCCACAGCGGGAGAGGTGGTGGGGGTTCGCCATTACGGCTAAAACCCCGCCCTCCGGTGCGCCATGTGTGCGCCACCCAGACTTTAATCTAATACAAACGCATTAAGGGGCTGTCAGATAATAACTGTTCCATTTCGGATCAAATACACCCCCTCACCCCTGCCCTCTCCCCGCAAGTGGGGAGAGGGTGACGCGAAGCGGCGGGTGAGGGGCGCTGGTTGGAAGATGGAACAGTTATTTCTGAACGGGCCCTAAGTGGCGTGATGTCTGCTGGTGCGGCGATATCGTCATCGCCGGTTTTTCGCCGGTGGGGACACCGGCGCACCAGAGTGGCGGCACATCAACAAAGGCGTTTGTATTAGGTTATGACATCAAATCGGTATTAGTCCTCTGCTGGGCGTGGTGTGACGGCAGATTTTGAACGGACGCTGTTTGATACGACTACCTTCAGATCAGCCGCAAAGGCCGGGAGCGCAGAGTCAGGCAAAGCGATGAGGAAAGCGCGAAAGGCTAGCAGAGTTTCTTTGGTGAGCAGGTCGAAATCGTGGAAGTCGGCATCGAGGTTGGTCCACATATCCACGGCGGAAGCAGGCAACTGTTCTGCTGACCGGTAGCTTCTGCGAAACTCGGCAGATAGCACTTCCAGGGCGCGGCGCAGCACCCGGATTTGGGTTTGATAACGGAGCTTCGAACGGAAGATCAATTGGTCGAGCGTCTCGCGCATACCTGCAAACTCGATCATGGTGCGTGACCTGAAGCGGTCCGTCGCAATGTTCCGCGACGCGACTAAGGACCGGGTGTGCGGCATGTTCTCTGTGATTGAATTCAGGAGGATCGTCAGTATCTCGGACAGCCGGTCCCATTGGCATACGGCCAAGCGCACGAGCCGCCAGGCATTTTCCAAATTCCCTGCGTCCCGCTCGCCTAGTGCCTCATTCAGTGAGACTCCGAGAATTACCGTCTGGGTTTCTATCTCGAGCGCAACCGGCTGATAGATATCCTCGCGTTCGGGGGCAAGAGGAACGAGCCCTGTAGCGCGGATATGGGAATCATCCAGACGCAAGATACGCCGGCACACGTACCCCGTGAGGATAAGAGTGAGCACAGCCAGAGCCCAGTGCATCGTACTGAGTATAGAAGATTGGAAAACTCCAATCAAGTAAATCAACAAAAATTGTAATCCACTTCCTGACTGACCCTACTGTTGCGCCGGCATTTCCATGCGGTGCATTTTTACCTTCAGCTGTTCGCAAGTCGTAATTATGGTGGGGTATCGTTTGATTGCGCCTTCCAGGGTGTGTTGGGCGGGCAGAAGCACCCTGCTCTGTGACCCGATTCGTGGCAGAGATTCCTGTTGCGCCATATAGCTCCTTGTGTTAACAGTTAATGTAATATAGCGTTTGTAAATATACGCTAGGAGGAACCGATGAACGCACAGTTGGCATTGCTGTGGGCGCTGTTTGTGGAAGGTCTTCTCGTAATTTGGCAGCTCATCAAGCTTCGCGGCAAGATAGACGCCCCGGCCATAAATCGTCAAGCCGCCAGAACCGACGATCCAATGACCGAGCGGCGAATGCCCGTCGGCACATAAGCTGCACCGGTAAAACACTCCAACTCGTCAGCGTGCGTCGCGACCGCTGCTTCAGCAACGGCCTTGAGACCGCCGCTACCAAGCTGTTCGATCTCGCTGGCGCTTCCGTGAGCGGGGCAACTGCGCGGCAATTCGCTCCGTTGCGTATGCTGCCAGTCCGGGTTGCGTTGCTGGCTTTGGCCAGCAGAGCGGCCGTTCCTTCCTTCACCGGTTGCAGCAGATTCATCGCCTGTCCCCTCAGGAAAGCGCGTACAATAGCTTATGTTCTGAAACAAATTCCCCTCGTTGGTATCTATAATTGTAACTTCGCCAAACCGGCAAATACGACGATCAAGGCGTTTCTTCGTCGTCATGTTTTCGGTGGGACGCCCAATATCGAAGGAGAACTATGGGGTTACTCAAGGACGACGATCTTGCAGCGGTTCGAAAAAGGCTCGAGGAGATGAAGGGACCGGTCAAGCTGATTCACTTCACCCAGGAACTGAATTTGGAGTATGGCCGCGAGGCCAAGGAACTGCTTCAAGATGTGGCAGACGCTTCAGACAAGCTATCACTCGAAGTTCACAACTTTCTGCTTGAAAAGGACAAGGCGGCTGAATACGGCGTGGATAAGGTTCCCGCGACGGTCGTTCGTAATGGGAGGGATTATGGCATTCGTTATTACGGGCTGCCGGCGGGCTACGAATTCGCGACGCTGCTCGATGCAATTCTGAGCGTCTCCAAGACCGAGTCGGGTCTCACTCCTGAAACAGTGGAAAAGCTGGGCAAGCTCACGCAGCCGGTGCACCTCGAAGTCTTCGTTACACCCACTTGACCCCATTGCCCGCGGGCGGTTCGCCTCGCCTATTCTCTGGCCCTCCAAAACGATTTAATTACCGCAGACGCCATCGAGGCCACGGAGTTCCCCGATCTCGCAGGGAAATACAGCGTTTACGCGGTTCCCAAGACTGTGATCAACGGCACATCCTCAATCGAAGGCGGCGTGCCCGAGGAGTTTTTCGTGGACGCGATGCTGAAGAAACTTGGCATTGAGACAGAGCCGGAGCGCTCCGGCGCGGAGCCGGCAGGCTGAGCCCGCCCGGCCAGGATCATCGCGACCGGCTGCCGGAATCGCTGGTGATGCCAAGACGCCAACACCGCAACTTGGACATCGTGCTGCGAATTCTGTTTTGCCGTCAGTATTTCAGGACGGTGTGAAGGTCATAGCGGCTGACTTTCTCGCGCCCGTTGAGAAATTCCAGCTCGATCAGGAAGCCCAAGCCTGCCACCTGTCCGCCGAGCCGTTCAACGAGGGTTGACACTGCCAGGGCCGTTCCTCCTGTCGCCAGCAGGTCATCGATGATCAGGACGCTCTGCCCTGCCCCAATGGCGTCCCGATGGACCTCCAACGCGTCCGTGCCGTATTCAAGCTGATAGCTTGCCCGTTCCACCTCAGCGGGAAGTTTTTTCGGCTTGCGCACCGGAACGAATCCGGCATTTAGCCGGTAAGCAACCATCGGCGCAAAGATGAATCCCCGCGCCTCGATGCCGACGACGCGGTCAATCTTTCGTCCTACGTAATGGTTCGCCAGTGCATCCACGGCCCGGTGCAAACCGCCGGGGTCCTTGAGCAGCGTCGTAATGTCATAAAACAGGATTCCCGGCTTCGGGAAGTCCGGCACTTCTCGAATTAAACGCTTGAGATCGTCCACGGTTCCTCCGATGAATGCAATGTGCTCCAAAAACCGCGCCTTCTGGGCGGATTTTCGCCGCCTGCTCTAACCTTCGATCAGGAAAGAAGAGTGCTTATGATTGACCGGCTGATCGATTTCCCGGACTCGTGTCACTTCAGCAGCCGGCGGCCCTTCCGCCAGCCTGCTTCTGAACAACTCCATGGAATCTTCCCTGCCCACCGCATAAGCTTCCACGCACCCGTTGCTGAGATTCTTCACGTAACCACAAATCCCCAAACGTTTGGCTTCTCGCTCGGCGAAAAAGCGGAATCCCACGCCTTGTACTCTTCCCGAAATCAGATATCGCTTCGCTACCATCATCGCAGATTTCAATCAGCCCGTGCCAGGCAAGGCCCATCCTCTGGCTGGGTAGCGCTCATCTAACGGCCATTCATCCGGTTCAAGACCGGAAAGAATCGCCTGCCTGACCCGCTCCTGAAGCATCGGAACATCTTCCATAGAATAACCCGCCGTCTGCACCGGTTCATGAAACGTCACACGCACCACCCCGGACTTAATCGCCAACCGGCCCTTGGCCATGATCTTGCGGCTGCCCGAAATGGAAACCGGAACGATGGCGGCGCCCGGCTTGATCGCCATAATAAAAATGCCTTTCTTGAAGGGCAGCAGCTTCCCGTCAGTGCTTCGCGTGCCCTCTGGAAAAACGAGGAAGGAATTACCAGCCCGGAGTGACGTTACTCCTTGTTCGATCGCACGGGCCGATTTTTCGCGGCTTTTGCGGTCCACGGGAATAAACCCTCGCAGACGCATCGCGTAGCCCAAAATAGGCATGTGAAAAAACTCCTCCTTGGCCAGAATCAGCACAGGAGGTAAAAGTCCGACGATGGCGGGCGGGTCGCAATTACTCTGATGGTTGACCATATAAACCACGGCTCCGCTCACGCGGACTTTCTCCCTGCCGTGCACCTCCAGCCGCACGCCAGCCAGCCTTACCGCAAGACGCGCGCCCAGAACACCAACCCGATAGACCGGATCCGTATTCCCCGTAAGCAGCGCATAAATCAAATAGGGTGCGCCCACCAGAAGCGCGTAAGCAAGGGCGAAAGAGACTACCCAAATCGACCGGATCATAGTCCGTTGTCCCCGGCCGGATTGCGCGTCCGGCCTCTCAACCAATTCTTGCGAATTTGGCGTTGTTCAGGAGTAGCATGTCTCATCTCTGCGACCCGGTAGCGCGTCGCGGGCCGCGACCCCAGGTTGAACGTGGCTTCGCGCGTTGCCCCGCGCCGACGCACCGTCAATTCCACTCGTTGTCCCGGCTTCAAGCCGCTCACATGCTGCGGCAACGTGTAAAGCGCCTGGCCATCGATCCCCGTTAAAACGTCTCCGCTTTGGAGTCCGGCCTTCGCAGCGTTGCTCGATGCATTGACGGCGATGACTCGGATCAATCCGTCAAATCCTCGCGCCGCCTCGAAGCCCCAATCCGGCTCCGCATAGGGTTGCTGGGTAAGTTTGAGTCCGGCGTATCCGAGGTACTTCGTGTAATCCAATTCCTGCGTTCCGGACACATAGCGCTCAAAAAAGCTTCGCGCCCAGGAGGTTTCCGGCGTCATGGACCCGGCGATATTAACAAGGTCCGCGTCGCTGAAGTAACGATGCCGCCCGGCAAAGCCCGCGTTCAGGCGGCGCATCAGGTCATCCAGACTGTAGCGGCCGCCGCTCTTGTGCCGGATCGCAAGATCAAGCAAATAGCCCAGCAATTCGCCCTTGTTGTAATAGGAAATGCTCCGCTCCGGGCGTTCGTAGTCCGGGTACTTTTCAAGCCACGCCTCAATTCCAGACAGCTCAACGCTCTGGAAATGCCGCGCGGGCCGGTCCTGAAGCTGCTGAATTACGCGCGCAAGGTGGCGATAGAACTCGCGGCGCTTGACCATACCAGCGCGAAGCAAGATCAACTCCGCATACGTGCTCGTCACGCCTTCCGAGAACCACAGATCGCGCGTGTCGCTAGGGCGCACGTAGTTGACTGGCTCCAGCCCTTTCGGGCGGATACGCTTGACATTCCAAAGGTGAAAAAACTCGTGTGCTGTTGTCCGTTCGAGATCTTTCCAGCCAGTCTGAAGCTCCGCCGCCGGAAAACTGATCGCCGCGCCGCAACGGTGCTCCATGCCTCCTCCTCCTTGGCGGGGGAAATGAAAGATGAAGGTGTATCGGGAACACGGCATTCCGCGCATCAATGCTGTTTCAGCGGCGGTAATTGAGGCTATCGACTTCAACAAGCGCGAAGAGGAATAGTCCTGTGGGCGGGCGCGAACTGCCACCCGGTAAACCACGCCTCTCTGGCGGAATGAGTAAAGCTGAAAGCCGCCGGCCTCCACCGGACTATCTACGAGAGCGCCATAATCGGCAGCCTGGTATGCAATCCGGGAAGAGTTTCGCCGAAGCATAGTCACAAGATTCCAATCCGGAGGCAAATCAAAGCGCACGAGATCGGGGCGGTCAAGCTGATCTGGGATATAAAAAAGCAGCTCGGCCAGATTCAAAAAAGCGTGGTGCGGAATCAATTGACTCGAAAAGACGCCCGGCTTATCGGAGTAGACCTCGTAGCGAATGGTCAGCGGAGAGCACGATCGGGGGCCAATGGACCACGTGTAAAGATCGATTGGGATAAGAGCAAAGGGCTGGGAGCCGCATTTCGCCCTAAGGTTTTGCACATCGCGCACGAAGTCTCGAATCTGATAGAGTGCATTCCAGGCGGGAAATTGAATTTCGGTTTGCGGGCTGGCCGCAGGCGCTTGCATCCTCACCCGAACCAGGTGTGATGCGGCGTCCCGAAGGTCCACTTCGTACGCTATAGGGGGTGAGCCCACAGCGGGCCGCGCCAGAAAAAGCAGGCTTGCGAGCGGAACCAAAGAGGCCGCCAAAGATCGTCTGCGTATCATCTCTCCACTGCCTCAGCCCAGGCGCAGCCAAAGCGTTGCTCTGCGCCTCTGAGTACGCGTAATATAGCATACGGGAGGTAAGAGCCCGTGACCGCACTCTACAAGGCGGATCTTCACTGCCACAGCCGCTATTCCGGCCAAGTCAAGCACCTGCGCTTTCTTCGCGCACGAGATTGCTATTCACGTCCGATTGACGTCTACCGCCGGGCCAAAGAGCGCGGCATGAATCTGGTCACGATAACCGACCATGACTCAATCGACGGGTGCCTTGAGTTGCTCAACCGCTTCGGAGAGATGCCGGATTTTTTGATCGGCGAAGAAGTTACCGCCCGCCTGCCCCGATTCCAGCACTATATTCACATCGGAGTGTATGGGCACACGGAGACCCAGCACCGCGAAATTCAAAGGTTGCGCGGAAATGCGGAAGATGTGGTCGCCTATTTGCGCCAGAGCCGCCTGCTTTACGTGCTCAATCATTTTTTCCACGACTTCTCGAACGGCGCTCGCGTGGGAGAGTTTATCGACCGCATGGCGGAGATGTTCAGCGTGTTTGAGGCCCGCAATGGCACGCTCCAACGGGAACACAACGCTTTTATCGTGACTTTGATCGACCAATTCAAGCGCCTTGGGCGGCAGGTGAGCGTCGTGGCTGGAAGCGATTCGCATACTCTCCGGCGAATCGGCCGCAGCTACACTGCCAGTCCCGCCCGCAATCGCGACGAGTTTCTTGCCGACATTCGAGCCGGGCGCAGCCAGGTGTTCGGATCGCACTCGAACCACCTTTCGCTCGCAGCCGATATATACGGCGTCGTGCTGCGCTACTACCCAACTGTCTTCTCGGTCCGCAACGGCGAGTTTCCCGTTTTCAGCCGGATACAGAAATTCTTTCTCAGCCTTGCTGCGGCTCCATTTCTGTTCACGCCGTACGTCGCAGCCGTGCGCCACATGCGAACGGAGCGCGACCGCATCCAACAATTCTCCCGGTCAATCTACGGCCACCAAGCTGCCCCAACGCCTTCTTGACGGCGGCCGCTCCTGGTCCGGTGACTACTGGCCTGCGTCGTGGCCGAGCTCGCGGCGGGGGAGGATTTCGAGCAACGCCGAAGTTTGCTAATGGATGTGGCGAGTTCGGACCGTTACAAAATTTTGTAAAAGCAGTGACCCAAATCACTGAGCTGGCCATTGGCTGAGGTTAAACTTAGGTTTTTGGTTGTTGAAGATCGCAAGATATAGCGTCAAAAAGCGCCGCACCAGGGAAGCCTGCCATTATATCGTATGAAGACCGGCAGAGGGTTGCAGGTGTGGAGGTATGAAAGCCATGGCCTTAAGGAGAGTGAACCGATGAGCGAGGACCATCGCAAAAACTTATCCGAAGATTCTTCGCCCTCATCACCTGGTTCGCCTGCGCCCGAAAGCGGGATGAGTCGCCGCGGAGCTATTGGGTGGATTCTAGGAGCGGGAAGCGCTGTTATAGGCGTTTTACTCGCGATTCCCTTGGTTCGCATGGCTTTTTATCCGCTCTTCGCCAATTCGGGTGCAAACGCCTGGACCGATGCCGGTGCCATGAGCGGCTACGACTCGCTGCAGACGCCGGCGCGGCGCCTGATCCAGATTGAAACTACCGACGGATGGCAGCGGAGCCTTTCCAAGAAAGTCGTTTACGTGACGAAGGCGCCAAACGGAAAGGTTCGTGTGCTTTCCGCCGTGTGTCCGCACTTGGGCTGCGAAATTTCCTGGAATGCAGAGAAGGACGAATTTCTCTGCCCATGCCACGGTAGCATCTTCTCTCCTGACGGCGCGCGGATTGCCGGACCCACCCCGCGCGCCATGGACTCTCTGCCGGCGCGGATTGCGAACGGCCGCCTGATGGTCCGGTATGAATATTTCAGCAATCTCGCACCCACGAAGGAAGTCATCAGCTAAACCAGACGCGAGGCTTTCACACCATGTCAAACCCGGCTTCGTCCCCACAGCACAGCCAACCGCCGGAAGAGGGCGCTCCGGATAGTCTTTCCACTTGGTTCGACCAGCGCACCGGCTGGAAAAAGTTCTTAGAAGAGGCCGTTGAAGAGCGTGTCCCTGGAGGGGCCCGCTGGGCTTACGTCTTCGGTTCGGGCCTGCTCTTTATTCTGATCTCCCAGGCAGTAACCGGCGTCTTCCTAGCCCTGTATTACGTTCCCTCCGCCGACCACGCGCATAAAACTGTGGCGTACATCACCAAGGTCGTCACGGACGGAGGGTTCATACGCGGCGTTCACGCTTATGGCGCCAGCGTAATGATAATTCTCCTGGTTATGCACATCACTCAGACGTTCATGTTTGGCTCCTACAAAGGCCGCCGTGAATTGCTGTGGTTGTCGGGGTGTATTCTTTTCGCCCTGGTCTTGGGAATGGCCTTTACCGGATATCTGCTGCCTTGGGATGAAAGAGCCTACTTCGCGACGGCGGTGGGAACGAGCGCCATGAGCGAAGTTCCTCTGATCGGCGGGTGGCTGAACTTGATCCTGAGGGGCGGGCCGGGAATGGGCACGCTCACGATCTCCCGCTTCTTCGTGGCGCACGTTTTCCTGATTCCCGGCGCTCTGGCCCTTTTTGTAGCCCTTCACCTTTTGTTGTTTCGCAAGGCGGGGCCTGCCGGTCCGCCGGGCGCAGATCCCATCAATCCTACGGGCAAGTCGGAGACTTTCTATCCCAAGCAAGTTTTGATGGACGCGGCCTTTGCCCTCCTGTTGATCGCTGTGCTGGCCGCTCTGGCCTATTTCTTGCCAAAGGGCTTGGGTCCGCGAGCAAACCCGGAGGATACAACCTTTATCCCCAGGCCGGAGTGGTACTACCGGCCCATTTTCCAGTGGCTCAAGTACTGGGAAGGCCCGCTCGCGATAATCGGAATCTTGGTGGTCCCTGGAATTGTTGCGGCGCTCCTGCTCGGACTTCCTTTCTATGACCGGCGGCTTGAGCGGCGGTCCTGGCGGCGTCCACTTGCAGCCGGAACGTTTTCCTTCATTCTGCTCGCGCTGATCGGGCTCGGCATCCTCAGCTACCGTGTTGATGAGGCGAATCCCAGCGTTGCAGCCCAACTCGCGCGGCAAGACCAAGCGGAGAAGGATTATATGCAGCGACCGTTTCAGCCGGAATCTTCCGGCGGAATGGCTCCGGCTGCCTCCGCCGTTGCCTCGGACCCGCAGATCGCTCAAGGGAAACAGGTCTTCACATCTCAAAGTTGCGTTGTCTGTCATGGCGAGAACGGAATGGGCACGGCCATGGCGATAAAACTGATTGGCATAGGTCAGAAATTGACTCCGGAGCAATTGACGATGCTGATCCGGCATCCCAACGCAAAAATGACCGCAGGTGGAATGCCCTCCTTCAATACGCTCCCGGACGCGCAGATGAAGGCTCTTATAGACTATCTGGATAGCCTCAAGTGATCCTCGCAGTGGGGGCTGTGGAATTTCTTCGCCCGCTTCTATACCTATGATCTGCCAGGTCGAGCCACTAGGGTTGGTGGAATACAGCAGCGCTCTGGCGTTGCAAAAACAGCGTGTCCAGGAACGCAAGGCAGAGATCATCCCGGACACCCTCATTCTCCTTGAACACCCTCATGTCTATACCCTAGGCCGCAACGCCCGCCGCGAGAACTTGCTGATTGCTCCGGAACGGCTCGCCGGGATTGGGGCTGCGGTTTTCCAGACCGACCGTGGCGGGGACATCACTTATCACGGGCCTGGCCAGATCGTCGGATATCCGGTCTTCAATCTGGCGCAACACCGCCGCGATATCGCCTGGTACATGCGCTGCCTGGAAGAGGTTTTCATCGGCGTTGCGGCGGACTACGGCATTTCCGCCCATCGCATTGAGGGGCTGACGGGCGTCTGGGTGGGCAATGACAAGCTGGCCGCCCTGGGAGTTCATATTTCGCGCTGGGTTACATCCCACGGTTTTGCGCTGAATGTCAACACCGACCTGCGCTATTTCGACTGGATCATTCCCTGCGGCATCCGTGACAAGGGCGTGACTTCACTCGAAAAACTCTCAGGCCGGTCCATTGAGATGTCTGAAGTCGCGAATCGCGTGGTGGCGCGCTTCGGCGCAGTTTTCGGGCTCGAAATGCAGGCCCCCGCTGAACCGCACAGTTAAGCCTCGTTGACGTGTGCCGGGTGTTACCATACGATACAAGAGCGTCGGATAGAGGCGCACGATCCGCTGCCAGCCGTGGCGGATCAACTCCTGCCAGCCACTAACCCAAAGATGCAACGCATCCGGGGGTCATACGACTGAGGTCATCATGTCCGTTAACGTCATCATGCCCCAGATGGGCGAAAGCATTGCCGAAGGAACGCTCACCCGCTGGATCAAACACGTGGGCGACTACGTCGAGCGCGACGAACCTTTGTTTGAAATTTCCACGGACAAAGTCGATGCTGAAATTCCCTCGCCTGTTGCTGGCGTGCTCGCGAAAATCCTGGTCAAGGAAAATGAGACCGTGGAGATAAACACGGTCGTTGCCGAAATCGAGGAGCGCGACGGCCAGCCCGCCGGGAAGGGAATTCCACCCGAAGCGGCAGCGGCGCAGCCCGAAATCCGCCCCGAGGCAAGCTCGCAAGCTGGCGAAGCCGCCCCTTCGCGGGGTTACGTTTCCCAGCCGGCCGACCGTGTCCGCTCCTCGCCGCTCGTGCGCAAGATGGCTCGCGAACACAACGTAGACCTCACCGCAGTGCGCGGCACAGGTGTTGGAGGCAGGGTCAGCAAAAAGGACGTTCTCGCCTATATTGCCCAGCGCAAAGCGGCTCCGGCTGCGCAGCCGTCCCGGCCCGCTTCGCCTGGACTCGCTCCTCCCGCAGCTTCCACTCATTCGCCGGTCTCCTTTACCGGCTCGACGCACGCCGTTCCAATGACCCCAATGCGCCGCCAAATCTCAGACCGCATGGTGGCAAGTAAACACACTTCACCCCACGTCGCTACTGTGTTTGAAGTGGAGATGACCCACGTCGCAAGCGTCATGGCGCGTTGCGGCGCCGAGTTTGAAAAGCGGCACGGCATGAAACTTACCCTTACGCCCTTCTTCGTGCGCGCCGCCGTAGAAGCGCTCAAGCGATTTCCGATTGTCAATTCATCGCTCGATGGGGCCGACATCGTATACAAACGCGACATCAATATCGGAATCGCGGTGGCCCTCGAAACCGGCTTGATCGTGCCCGTCATCAAACAAGCCGGAGAGAAGAACTTCCTCGGCGTGGCGCGGGCCGTGCGGGACTTGGCGGACCGGGCCCGCAGCAAACGCCTGAGCGTGGATGACGTCCAGGACGGCACCTTCACGCTTACAAACCACGGGGTCTTCGGCAGTCTGATTGGTACGCCGATCATCAACCAGCCGCAGGTGGCGATTCTCGGCGTCGGCGCCGTTGAAAAGCGGCCCGTCGTGCGTGAAGACGCAATCGCCATTCGCACCATGGTTTACTTGACGCTTTCGTTTGACCACCGGGTGCTCGACGGCGCGGTAGCGGATCAGTTCGTGGGCCGCATCAAAGCGGCTCTGGAAGGCTGGGATGAGTCGGTGCTGTGAAGGTCCATGCAGGCTACGCCTGCCATGTCCGGATTATTTTTGCCCCTGAGTTTCGGCTTGCGCGATCAGCCGCGCGACTTCCGAGCTAGGGCTCACCGGCTCAATCATGATGATGTGGCGGGCATTGAAGAACGTTTCCGTCGGGCCGTGCAATTCCTTCCCCCGCTTGACGAGAACATTCTTCGTCTGCTTCGTGGTGGGATCCACGGTCCGGACCACATAGTAGACGCTAGTCATTTCTGGATAGTGACTTCCGATGCGCGAGAGCTTGCCGTAGTAAACTTGGCCATCGTCCAGAAGGACCGCCTGGTACGTGGTGTTGAACTTCGGGGAATCGCCGACCCTCTTCATTCTGAAAACTTTCACCGCAAGCAGCGCCACGGCTACGATCAAGCAAACAAGTACGATGCCAAGAACTTTCTTCAAAGTTTCACCTCGCGTATCTGAACCTTCCAGGCGCCAAAGAGCGCTGCGCACCAAGCCTTCGCCGCATTGCCCAAGCCGGTAGCCACGGTCAGTGCTTTCCTGACCGTGGCTACCCGCTCTGCGCCACCCTCAAACCCTAACCACTAATCATTGTTTCCAGGCCGCAGACCTCAAACACGGAGGTCTGCGCTACGCGCCCAGAAAAACCGCAACGTTGAACTACGAACGTTGCGCTACCAACCTCCGCCGCGCGATCCAGCCCAAAGCCAGCAGCCCCGTGCCGAAGAGCAGCAGGCTGGCCGGCTCCGGGGTCGCGCTTTTCGTGTAGGCCGCCTCCAGCGTCACGGTATCCGCGCCGTACAGCACGTCCCAAGAGCCGCCACTGCCGAAGGAAGTGCTGCCGGTGAGCGACGCAAACGTGGTGCCGCCCAACCCGCCCGTGGCGTCGAGGATCTGGAACATCTCACCATTCGTCGGCAGGAAGCTGTTGTTCAGCGAGATATCGAGCATCCCGCCAAGGCTGGCCGACCCGCCGATATCCAGCACATCCCAGCCGGTGGTCGGATTGCCGGCCGTGCCGCCGTTGATGTCAGCCATCAGCATGCCGCCCGCTCCCTGGGTGTAATTGCCCGTGACGGTCAGCGTGCCGGCAGCGGGATCATCGCCCCCCTCGACCATGCCGCCGGTGTTCGAGACGCTGCCCTGCACTGTTCCTGTGCCGGTCAGCGTGCCGCCGTTGAGGGTGACCGTGGGCGAAATCAGGGTTCCGTCCACGTCGGTGGTGCCCGCGGTCTGTGTATACACCCCTCTGCCCAACAAACTCAGGGTACCGGCGCTGCCGATATCGACGCTGCCTGCGTTAGTCCCAACTCCACCGTCAAATGTGTATCCGATGGTGATGTTCCCGTTGTCTCTCACAACGCCAGGCGATACCACAGTTAGGCTTCCCCTTACTGCCGAGGGCGCACCTCCTACCCCGATGTTCCCTGCCTGTGCCTTCAATGATCCGGCCTCGATATCAACCTCCCCCGCCTGCAGGCTACCATTCACTGTCGTTGCGCCAGCAGTCTGGGTGTAAAGCTGATCGGCGGTTAGCTTCCCGAACGCCACAAAAACCGTGCCGTTGTTGGTGACCGCTATTGCGCTTAAGGCATCAAACGCATTGTAGTTACCACTAACACTAATGAAGCCGCTGTTCGTCAGATCACCGCCGATCGTGAGCGTCGAGCTTGTACCCGCAATCCCTCCAAGGTCCATGTAGATGCTCCCACTGTTTCTCAAGGCCGTGCTGGTTATCACCGCGGCCCCATCCTGCAGGACCAGGGCTCCGTTGTTTGCTATCGTCGTGAGTCCAGTCAGGGCGCTATTGCTGTTTGTCGGCCCCACTTCAACAAAAGCGTTCGAGCCCACAATTGCCAGCGAACCGCTGTGCGTACCCCCGTCGCCGATCTGAGTAATAGCTCCGCCGCCGTATTCGATTACCGCGCCGCCCGTACTTCCTATCAAGTCGTTAACTCCTGTCAGAATGCTGGGAGCTGCGCCGCTAATATTCAGCAGCGTCTCTGCGCCTGCCGCGTTTCCGCCGAAAATTTGTAGTTGACCTCCACTGGGGAAACCGCCGCCGAACAGCGACACGATGCGGCTGCCAACATTGTTAAAGCTGCCTGCGACATTCACTGTGGATGAGGCGTTCATGCCGGCGTTGCCAATCCTGATGCCACCGTTGTTCGTTAGGTTCCCGCCCACGTTCAGCGTACTTCCGCCTTGGTCCACGTAGAGAAAACCGTTGTTGGTCAGATCCCGGCTAGTACTTACCACCGCCCCATTCAGGAGGTCGAGGCTCCCATTGCTCGCAATCGTGGTCAAGTCTGTCAGCGCGCTGTTTCCGCTCGCTCCAGCCACTTCAATGAAAGCATTCGAGCCATCTATGGTCAGACTGCCGCTATTGCCGCTATTCGGGCTGCCATCGCCAATCTGCACGATACCGCCACTCCCGAAATTCAGTGCCGCCCCGCCGGCATTGCCCGTCAGGGTATAAGTCCCCGTCAACGTGCTAGGCGCCGCTCCTCCCACCGTCATCGTGGACTGATTCCCGCTCGTGTAGCCACCGTACATCAGAATGCCGCCTGTGTTGTCGAACGTGCCCGTCACGTTCACTGTGGATGGGGCGTTCATGCCGCCGTTGCCAATCTGGATGTCACCATTGTTCGTTAGGCTCCCGCCCACGTTCAGCGTACTTCCGCCAAAACTTATGTTTTGATCCTCGCCCGATTGCAGACTGTCCACGTTGAGATAGGCACTGTTGGTCAGATTCCCGCTCGTACTTACCACCGCCCCGTTATACAAGGACAGCCCTAGTGGTCCCGAAGAACCCGTATTCGTGCTGAGTATCGTCGTGAGGCCGGTCAGCGCGCTGTTGGTTCCGGTCTGGCCGCTCAACTCCATAAGGGCGTTCGCGCCGTCCAGCGTCAGCGACACTCCGATCTGGGTTATTCCGCCGCTGCCAAACTCTATCGCTGCCCCGCCCGTGTTTCCTTGCAGCAAGTACGTTCCCGTCAGCGTGCTGGGCGCCGCCCCGCCCACATTCACCAGCGCCGTCGCGCCCGGCGTGCCGCCGCCGGACATATACAGGTTGTCCGTGATAAACGCGCCTGTCACATTCACCGTCGACGCGGCGCTCGTCTGGCCGCCGCGTGCCGCAATGCCGATCTGCATATAGCCGCTCGTCGTTAGGTTCCCGCCCACATTCAGCGTGCTTCCGCCACTGCCGCTGTTGTCCAGGTATAGATCGCTACTGCTTGGGCTTGGGTAGTTCGCAACGCTACTTGTCAGGTTGTTGGCAACGCTAAGCGTCTCACCATCTTTGATTTCGAGGCTGGCGCTGGAGAATGGTGGCGCGGTGATTGACAGCGAGTTGATAGAGACGCTCGTCAGGCTGGACGAACTGTCGAGCGTTACGTTCCCGCCGTTGATGCCGACGTCGAACACATCGCTCGAACTGTTATTTGGAACGCACGGTGAAAGTGCAGGGTTGCACGTCCACGTGGGAGTGGGGCCGGTAGCGGTCCAATTTCCGCCGATGGTTGTGGTTGCGCTTTCGGTAGTTTGCGCCAAGGCGGGACTGAGCGTGAGGCCCAGCGCCACAATCAGGGCTAGGCTAATTACCAAACGGTGGAGAAATATACTTGCAACCTTCATTGCTTCCCCTCCAGTGCGCTGCAAAGTTGTGATCTACCTACAATCGGGTTCCCAAGGCGCTTGCGGCTGCTTCCAGCTTGGCTCAGAGCCCATACGATTTATAACTGATTCCAGGGCGCTGTCAAGTCTCTAAATGTACATTAACTGGATTTCCTTATCCGCACCCCTGCAATGACGCCGGGACGCCAAAAGGCGCGGTCTGACTGCTGGCCGCAGTGCGTGTGTGTGTCTTAAAATCAGCGGTCAGCCGGCTTATATTGCACAACGGCGAAGAGGATGTTCGTGCCGACGGCAAACGGATTACGGGAGGGTTCCAGATGCTATAGACAACTAAAAAGTGGAAAAACTCAACGGACTATTTGGTGGAGGCGGGGGGAGTTGAACCCCCGTCCGAAAAGCCAAACGGCCGTAAAACTACATGCTTATCTCGTTCGCTCTAGGTTTCACCTGTGGCTCTCAGGAACGGGCAAGAACGAACCACCGGCTAGCCTGATCCCCTCCCGGAGACCGTGAGAGTCTCGCCCGGCGTTTTCAGGCGGGAAAAACCGGACCAGCCCGCTAAAATGGCATCTTTACTCCGCCCGGCGGGCCGGACGAAGAAGACGCCATTCGCACCATGGTTTACCTGACGCTTTCGTTTGACCACCGGGTGCTCGACGGCGCAGTGGCGGATCAATTCATGGGCCGCATCAAGGCGGCGCTGGAAGGCTGGGATGAGTTGGTGCTGTGAGCGCGGCCGGGCCAGCTTGCGCATGAATGTGTGAGGGTTTCAGCGTAACGGTTGAAGCCGCGATAAAGGTCGGAATGCCGCTCCTATTGAGAATTATAGTGACGGCGTTTTTGTAGCGCCGGTGTCCTCACCGGCGCCTTTCGGCGCTGGGGACAGCGCCGCTACAATAGCGTGTAGTGTGTAGCGCAGAGTTTCCCGTTTTTGGAAACTCTGCGGCCTTTGCTGTTTATCCATTACGAGCCGCAGAGTTAAACGACAACTCTGCGCTACACACTTCGGCGCTTACGAGTTCTCCGAGTACCCCGCTAAAAACTGCTTGAGCACGGCATCGTTGATCTTGAGCTTGCCGGAACGCAGCAACGATTGCTTCAGGTTATCCTGGTAAATCTGAAAGGCCAGGTCGCGTTTTTGCTGCAACAACTGGTCCGCGATCTGATCCTTCTGCGCGGTAAAATCCGCCTCATCAGCAGGCGATTGCGAGAGCACCTTGAAAACGACGTAAGTAGTTCCGATGGCAATAGCATCACTGGTCGCGCCTGGCGGCAGCGTAAAGGCGGAAGCAAGCGCGGTGCCGGGAATCATATCCTCGATCTGATCCTGCTGAGTGAAGTCCTGGCTCTGCTTTACCTTCAGGCCGTCCGCCTGCGCCAACTGCGCAAAATGTCCGGTCTTGCACTGCGCGGCAAATTGTTTGGCCTGCTGCGCAGCCAGCGCCTTGGATTGTTCGGTCCGGTAATCCTGCTCCACGCGGTCCTGCACTTCGCTGAGTTGCGGAAGGTGCTCGGGAACAATCTGCGAGACTTGAATGACGGCCACGCCTTTCGGCACCGTGATCGGCTGGCCGATGCCATCGAGCGGCAGTTGGAACGCCAGGTTCTCAAAAGCTTCGTTGTTGCCCAGGTCAGGAACCGGCTGATTGTAAGCAAAGAGCGGTGTTTCGCTGGCCTGAAGGCCATTCTGCTTCGCGATCTCATCGAACTGAACCGGGTTTGCGTTGAGGGCCTGCTCGAGCTTGTTCGCAACGGCTTGTTGCGCGGCCTGCAATTGCTGTTTTTCAAGCGTAGCCTGAATGGCGTCCTTGACCGCCGCCAAGGGCTGGACCTGCGCGCTCTGGTGGTCTTCCACCTTGATAATGTGATAGCCATATTGCGTCTTGATAAGATCGCTGATCTGGCCGGGCTTCATGGAAAAGGCGGCGTCCTCAAACGGTTTCACCGTTTGGCCGCGCTGTATCCAGCCAAGTTCGCCGCCATTTGCGGCGCTGCCTGTGTCATTCGAGTATTTTTTGGCCAAGTCTGCAAAGTTGCCGCCCGCCTTGATCTGGGCCAGGACGCTCTTCGCCTTGGCTAGCGTCGCCTCAGCCTGTTGGGGCGTCTGGCCGGTGGTGCTAAACAGAATGTGCGCCGCCTTCACGCGCTCCGGAACACGGTATTCCGATGCGTGCTGGTTGTAATACTGCTCGACGTCCGCCGCAGTAACATTCACCTGCGCCCGCACGGAGTCCGGTGTAATCAGGACGTACTTCACGTTGCGCTGCTCAGGTATTTTGTAGTTCGCCTGATGCGCCGCGAAGTAGGTTGCCAGCGCCTGCGGAGTCACTTTGACCGCGTTCAGGAGCTGAGTCGGGTCAAACACGGCGTACTCGATGCGCGCCTTTTCATTCCTGCGAAGGAAGGCATCGTGCACCTCTTCGGGAGTCGCCTGAATGGCATCGGTCACTGTGTCGCGCAACTTTTGAACCAGAATCGTGTCACGCATCTGACCTTCGAATTGCGGCACGTTCATGCCTGCTTCTTGTTGAACCAGGCTCTGGTAAGCCGCCATGCCAATGAACTGGCCGTTCTGGTAAAGGTAAGGAATCGCGCGCAGGGCTGTGGCCAACTCCTGGTTTGAAACTTCAAGCCCCATCTTGCGAGCCTGTTCGAGCATCGCCTGCCGGAGAATAATTTCATCCAGCGACGTCTGCGCCATGCGGGCAATCGCTTTGGGGTCGTTTCCCGCATTCTGCAATTGGCTGCTCACGGCGTGCTGAAGGTCCTGGACCGTGATGTTCGCGCCGTTGAGCGTGGCTAGCACGTTGGTCTGCGTCGTGCTGCCCGTGCCGCCCGGAATCGGTGCCAGCGTGAGCACCATGCCAATGGACACGATGCCGAGAAAAAAAATCAAAAGCCACTTCATCAGTTTCTGGCGATTGGCGCCGCGAAACAGCCGGTACATAGGGAAAATCCTTTCGACGGAAAAGCCGGATGCGCGGCAAACCCTCTGCGCTTTACATCGGCGCCGGGCGCCTTGCATTCTCATTCACTGAGATGAGAGCCGGCTGCCAGCCGGAAATTCCTGCGGCATCTCCGCTCTTGATAGATTATAGGGCGAACCTGCGCGGGCGGCAAACAGAGCAACCCGGTGGGCAGTTGGCCAGTTTGGCCCGAGTGGCGACAAATTTATCTCGCCACGCGGCGGCGTGAAGCCGCCCGCCGCGCCGGCCTTCGAGCGCAACGGTCGCTGGAGGCCAGACGAGTAGCCGAAAATCGCGAGGCTAGGCTGCGCGCTGAAGAATGTATCTTCGCGCCCGCTTTTGCGCCGGATTTGGGTTCGCCCACAGTGATATCCTTGTATGTTATTGATTCCATAAAAGATATCCGGCGAATCACTGAAATGTCGCGTTTTTTCCTTTAGATTTAGCAGGTTACACGGAAACGGAAGGTTTTTTCGGTGGGTTCGTTTGGGTTCGTCCCCAAGATTTCTATTTGTTTTCAATCACTTATGGGTTCGTTGGGTTAAGGAATCCCTTTTCTTGCTTCCGTTCCCTCTCCGGAAGTCGTTTTCCCGGCCATAAAAATGAGCCCCCAACCGGGGCTTTTCGGCGTGATTTTTTCGCGGGTCCGGAGCGTGCCGTGAGTCAGTCATGCGGGTCCACTGCCTTATGTATAGGCTAGTATACGACGCTAGCACCGGCGTGTCAAGGTCAGGCAGATCTCGCTCTTGACTTTCCTGAAATTTCGACCCCGCACGCGGAGAGTGACAGCGGCGGTCATTATCAGTGGCCTGAACCTCTCGCATTGGATGAGGCGCCGAAGAAGGAACAGTCACAAAAACAAACTGTCTCACTTGTCCCATCTGTCTCCATTGAGTCTTACCAAACGGCTAGAATAAGCATGTCTTTGCGGTCTCTGGCCTCGTGAGTCGTTCGCGAATTCTAGCGACCCCGGCAGGGGCGCGGGGCATTCAGCGCCACCAACGCCAAGCGCTGTCTGGCATCCGCCGACAATGGCCAAAGACCCGCACGGCTCTTTGAATCGCGGTCTGGAAGGCTCGCAAAATCAGTGAGTGTGAACCCGAGCGCGGATGAATTGTCCGGCGGGAACTGTTCATGCCAGCGAGCTAAAGTTTGAGAAATCGAGGGAAAATTCACAATGTCACGAGCGGCTACCCAGTTTATTATCTGCGATGAAATCACCTCCATTGGGGGAGTCGGCATTCCCCTTGCACTCGATGGCTCCTGCGGAAGCATCGCATTCTACCTACGCGTGATCTCGCTCACCGGTACGACCCCCTCACTTCAAGTATGGCTCCAACACAGTCCGGATGAAGGCAGCACGTGGCTGGACTTCATCTGCTTCGCGGCAGCGACCGCACCCGGCTCACAGATGGCCAGTTGGTCTAGACTGACAGCAGGCAGCGCTGTGACGCAAACCGCGCCGACTGGCTCGGGAGTGTTATGGCCAGGAACAGTCCTCAACGGACCCATAGCCAGTGACATGATTCGGGTACTTTGGCAGCTTGCCGGGACATCGCCCAATGCCGAATTTTCGGTTTTTGCACTGATTCCAGGGGCTGGAAGCTAGAAAAGTTCGACAGGGCATCGCCATTTCAGAGTGGCTACCCCGCCTTCATGGCATCGCACATCGTCGCGTGATGTCTGCGAGCTGGCCGTGCTTGGAGTGCGGCAGCGTAGCTGCCGCCTTGCTTTGCCCGTGGTTTCGAGCGCATATTGTGCGCAGCCAGAGTGAATGGCGGGAGCCTTGCTCCCGCACTCCAAGGCGCTTCGCGCCCGGCCGATGGCCTTCGCCAAAGCCTCTATTGAGAATTACAAATTATAGTGACGGCTTTTCCTGTAGCGCCGGTGTCCCCACCGGCGTCTTTCGGCGCTGAGGACAGCGCCGCTACAGCGGATGTTGTCACTATAATTTGTAAACCTCAATAAGTCCGCCGCGTGGCGCACACATCGCGAAACCGCGATGCCCCACCCAGCGTTGGCCGGGTGGATTCTGTTTTTGTCGCCACATCAGTAGTTTGTGCAGGGTCCGCCGTGCGACGCTGCGGTTTTTCGTTGCGCGTAATCCAGGATCGGAGGGCCGCAGCGTTAGATAGCGAACGCTGCGCTACAAGTCCTGCACGGATGCAGCACGCATCCGCCATGTGGTAGAGGATTTCAAAATCCAAGAGCCCACGGCACACAACCCGCGCCGTGGCTACCCCGCTTTTTTCAGAACAGGTCTGATTGGCTGGCGGCGTTCTTGCTTTGGCGCTTGGCCTTTTTGAAGGTTTCCACGCGACCGACTTCGCCCGCCGGGTATTCGAGTTTCCTACCATCGAGCAGTTCTTTGATGGTGAGTATCTGGATCCGGGGATACTTTACGGGAAAGTTTTCCGATTTGTAGAAACCCGCCGACACCGCCTCGGTGAGCATGGGCTTCGTAGGCTCGCGCAGCGTAATCAGCGCGCCAATCGCGGCCTTCTCGCGTTCCAGAACCCCTTTCAAGTCGCGCACGTGGTTCACGCCCACGTAGCCGCTTTTCACTTGCACTACCACCTTCTTTGCCACGCCGCTCTTATCGTCCAGGAAATTGATATAGCCGTCCACGCCGGAGTCAGCGCCTTTCTTGCGGTCGCGTGCGGGGCGCGCATCCACCAAGTCAACCGCCCACCACTCGAACTGGTACGGGTCGATTTTCTTCAACTCCTCCGCGCCTGCCACGTCTTTTGGCGCGCCGATAATCTGGTAGGGGCTGAGTTCGCTGGGGAAGGCGTCCCGCAACCGCCGCTGAACAAGATTGATGGCGAGATACGTGACGTCGATTCCGATCCAGCGCCGCTTGAGCCGTTCGGCCACGGCAATGGCCGTGCCGCAGCCACAAAAAGGGTCGAGCACGAGGTCGCCTTCGTTGCTGCTGGCCTTGATGATGCGTTCGAGCAGGGCTTCGGGCTTCTGGGTCGGGTAACCAAGGCGCTCCTTTGCCTGCGAGTTGATAAACGGAATGTCGTCCCAGATGTCGGTCAAAGGGGCTCCCGGCATTTCGTCCAGGTATCGCTTGTATCGCGGCGCGCCCGATTTCGTGTACACCAGCCGACCCTGCCTGTCGTAGCGCTCCATCTTTTCTTTGGTCCAGCGCCACACCTTTGTAACGCCCTTCCACTCATAAGTGAGGTTGGGCCGATTCTTGTTCGGATTCGTGCAGTCACTCAATGTGTACCGCCTGCCGCTTCCTCCCTCGACCATTGAGTAGTGGCTCTTTAGGTAGCCAACTTCGTATTGCTGGTACTGGGTATACCAGGTTGTCTCGTCCGCCCTCCCGTAGCAGAGAATCACGTCATGCGTCGAGGGAAATCGCGTAAAGGCGTGGCCTTTCGGGTCGGCCCTTCGCCAGACAATTTCATTCCGAAAGTTAAGAGGGCTGAAGATTGCGTCAAGGACCAACTTCAAGTAGTGGCTTGCCGTCGGGTCGCAGTGCAGGTAAATGCTGCCGGTGGATTTCAGGACGCGGTGAAGCTCGACTAACCGAATGGCCATCATGACGAGATAAGCCATCATGTCATTGCGGCCAAGGAATGCGAGCAGCGCCTGCATGAGG
>NFUN01000111.1 GCA_002197525.1 Acidobacteria subdivision 13 bacterium RH2 MAG17b
CCCGCGAAGGTGCTGACGAAGGAAATCGGGAACCAGTCGCGCGTAGGCTCGACTTTGCCGACCTGCGCGCTGACGTCCTTGGCAAGATGCGAAAGCGTGTAGCGCTGGCGCATGCGGCGCTCGGGCGTGATGTCTTCGTCGCGTCCCGTGAAGGAAACGGGCTGGAAGGAGACGAAGGCGATTTTCTTCGGATTGTCCATCGCGAACTTGACGATGGGGCCAACCTGGTCGTTGTTCACATTGTTGACGATGGTGGTGACGAGAACGATTTCGATGCCCGCTTCGTGCATGTTTTCGATGGCGCGCAGCTTCACGTCGAACAGATTGCCGACCTGGCGATGGCTGTTGGCGTCGTTGCCGATGCCGTCGAATTGCAGGTACGCGTAACGAAGGCCGGCTTCGAATGCCTTCTTCGAGAATTCCTTGCTCTTGGCGAACTCGATGCCATTGGTGGCGGCCTGAACGCTGTTGTAGCCGACTTTGCGGGCGTAACGAACCGCGTCGAGGAAATAAGGACTCATCGTCGGCTCGCCGCCGGAGAACTGCACGGACATTTGGCGGCGCGGCTTGATCTTTGTGGCGTTCTCGAGAATTTCCTGAATTTCTTCCCAGCTCAGCTCGTGAACGTAGCCAACCTGATTGGCATCCATGAAGCAGGGATCGCACATCATGTTGCAGCGGTTGGTGAGGTCGACGGTGAGCACGGAGCCGCGGCCATAACGAACGGTGCTGGAGCCGTGGCGGTGAAGATCTTCGTCATTGTGGGCCGGGATATCGCGGCCAGGGAAATTCTTCTCGATCCATTCGAGGAATTTCGCATCGATGGCCATCAGGTCTTCGCATTTGCCGTGGATAGGGCAGTCCTTGACCATCCAAACCTGGCCGTCGCGCTCGACGATCTGCGCCTTGATCTCGCCGACTTTCTCGTGGACGAGGTCGGTCCAATCTTTTTTGCCGCTGATGATGGCTTCGCGGGCATCTTTCACGCAGCCCGGACAAAGAGAATCGGTGGTACGCGGCCAGCCGAGCGTCGGCTTGCTCTTCTCCCATGACTTGAGCATGGGCTTATCGGACCACTTCGGCGTGAACGCCGGATTGGGATTCCGCTTGTTGAAATACTGAACGGAATTGAATGTGACGGTGGCCGCTTTGCAAAGCGCCCAGTCAAATGATTTCCAGATACGGTTACGAACCGTAATGGGCATGGATCGAACCTCTCTTTCCTCAGAGTTTAAGAGACGCTGACTTCGCTTGATTGTTTGAAGCCGCCTGACACAGCGATCTGGAATTAACCCGTTGGGCGTGGGCCGGTGGCTCCCCCTAAAGTATTGCCCGCCTATAGTTTGCAATGTATGGGAGCGCTCGTCCAGCGTAAACATCCAAATGGTTGTTTTGAGGGTTAAACGGCGGGGTGGGGCAGCCAATGGGGCCGTGCGGGGCCAGTTGTTTGGGCGCTGGGGACGATTCACCGAGGCGTAACGAAGCTGCAAAGAAGGCGTAACGTGAAGGCGAAAGAATCC
>NFUN01000112.1 GCA_002197525.1 Acidobacteria subdivision 13 bacterium RH2 MAG17b
AGAGTCTGTGTGAAAACTGCGGCTGTAGCGGCGGGCTGCGACCGCCGGGCTTGATTTTTCAATAGCTTCGGCGCTCATAGAGCGCCGCACCAACTCAAAAACTGCAGTTGTCACACAGACTCTTTAGCCCCCACCCTCCCGGTCACCACGCCATGAGCTGCCGTTATGAACATCTCCGGCGTGAAACTCACCGCAACGCGCATTGCTGATTTCCATGACCGCTTTACTGGCTGAGCCACCGTCTGCATTTTCATCGCGGCAGAAGCAAGCTGTTGCGCTGAGCTCGCTGGCCGCGGCCGCAGCGCTCGTCCTGCTGAAGACTGCGGTGGGAGCGCTAACCGGAAGCCTCGGCATTCTCTCCGAGGCCGCCCATTCCGGCCTTGACCTTGTCGCCGCGCTCGTCACGTTTCTTTCCGTACGCCTCGCGGACAAGCCCGCGGACTCCTCCCACCCATTCGGCCACGGCAAGTTTGAGCAGCTTTCAGCGCTGATTGAAGCGGGCTTGCTGCTCCTGACCTGCGGATGGATCGTGTTTGAGGCCGTCCGCCGCCTTCTCTTCAACCCCGTGCACGTGCGGCCGTCGGTATGGGCCTTCGTGGTGATGGGAATCTCGATCGCCGTGGATGTGCTGCGGTCGCGCTCCCTCGCCGAAGCGGCGCGAAGGTACAAAAGCCAGGCGTTGGAGGCGGACGCGCTCCACTTTTCTACCGATATCTACGGCTCAAGCGCCGTCATTCTGGGTCTCGTACTGGTCCTGGCCGCCCATAAGTGGAACATGCCGTGGCTGCGGACCGCGGATCCCGCTGCCGCTTTAGCCGTGGCCGCAATCACTATTTACATCAGCGCGCGGCTGGGGAAGAGGACGGTCGACGCCCTGGTGGATGCGGCGCCCTCCGGCATTCCCGGGCGGATTGAGAAGGCGATAGACGGCACTCCGGACGTCCTGCGCCCGGAGCGCATCCGGGTGCGACAGAGCGGCAACCGTCTTTTCGTAGACCTCCGGCTGACGCTGCGAAGCAACATCCCGCTTGAACACGCCCAGGCAGTGGAGGACCAAGTCGAGTCCCGCGTTCAGGAGCTGTATCCCGACGCGGATATTGTGATTCACTCGGCGCCTCAAAAACCGCTAGCGAGCGACCTGGTTGGAAAGATCAGGGCGGTGGCTCACCGTAGTGATTTTCAGATTCACGACGTGACCCCTTACGAGGTGCCAGGAGGAAGGGTGAATTTAAACCTCGACCTGGAGCTTGATCCGGCCCTGACGCTTGCCGCGGCGCACCGCAGGGCGACCGAACTAGAAAACGAAATCAAGCGCCAGGTTCCCGAAGTGAACGAGGTCAACATCCACATTGAACCAATGCTTAATCAGGTGGAGCCGGCGCGCGAGGCCGGCTGGCTCCGCGAAGGCATCGAAAAAAAGCTGCTGGCGATTGCTCGCGAAACACCGGGATTACTGGACTGCCACGATTTGGTGGCTCATCAGGTGGGGGACAACATTTTGGTGAGCGTCCACTGCACGCTCGAGCCGGATCTCCCGCTGGGGCGGGTCCACGACATCACCGAGGATTTGGAATTCAGGTTTCGCAAGGAATTCCCTCAGGTTATGAAAGTGAGCATCCACGCAGAGCCGCGCGAGGATGCGTGATCACTCGCAACCCTAAGGGTTGGGAATGCTTGCATGTGTTTTGCGGATAGAAGCAAGGGTCCGCTCCGCGCCCTGACGTGTACCAGCTATTTGACTGGCTTAGCGCCTGCGGCGGCGGCATCGGCTTTTACGGGATACGTTTTGTTATAAAGAGCGACGATATCCTCGGTTATATCCACCGCTTTAGAAACATAATACACGGGAACCTGCTGATCGCCGAGCACGAGTGCGAAGTGGTGCTCCGGGGCGTATTGGCCTATAAGTTTCACCATCTTCTGGCCGATTTGGCGAACAGCTTCTTGCGTATCCGCTTGATAGTCAGCTTGGGCGTCGTCTTGAGCCTCTTTGAAATGGCGCTGCTTCTGGTCGAGCTCACGCGTCAGATCGTAGCGTTCCTGATCGCTGAGCATGGTGCTTTGGTTCTGCAGTTTGTCCTGTAAGGCTGTGATATCTTTTCCCTGCTGCTGCAGACTCTGTTGCCGGGGAGCGTACTTTTTCTGCAGGTCCGAAAGCATCTTCTTGCCGTCGTTCGTTTCTCCGATAGCCTGCTGGATGTTGATCACCGCTATCTTTTCTGGAACATCATCCGCAGTCTTGGTTTGCGCCGGCAGTAGGGCGGGCGAAACCATCAAGTACGTCAGAAAAATGATGATGAGGTTATGGTTAAAGCGTTTCATGCGGAGTCCTTTATCCTCCTTCCAAACACAAGATAATACCATGGCTGGGGCGCTCGCGCAGCGCTAAAACGCCTGCGACACCGTGAAACCGGCAAGGCCGTGCGGCTCCGAAAAAAGCTGCCTTTCGAAGAAAGGCAGCGCTGCGTCATAGGTAGCGACGTTCGGGAACAGCGACTGGGGCGGCAATTCCTGTGGCGGAGTCGCGTACACGTTTCTCAGGCGGAGCCAGTTGTATCCGTAATAGATCTCGATCGGCGCATGAATTACCGGCAAGTTCATCTCAAGAGCCAGGCCGGTGGAGCTGCGCGGGTAGAAATTCAAGCCTGAAATCGGCTGCAGATGGTTTGTCGGGACGGAAAAGTAAGGGTACTGGCTCGTTATGCTTGAGAGCGCGTTGGGTTGCAGTCTGAGCTGGCCGGGGCGGAGGATGAAAGCGTCCCCGATGTCGAGGAAATAGGCGAGTGTTACTGGGCCGGCGATCGGAACGCGGTACTCGAAATTCCCCAGTACCTCAGTGTCACCGCCAGGCACTTCGACGGTGTTATACGGGAAGCTGGTAAATGAGCCGCAAGTCCCTGGTTGTCTTATTCCGTTTGATCCCACCGCCAGAATCTGATTTCCTGCGCTGTCGCGATTGCAAACCTGGCCGATCGTGGGGAAGAAGATCACCGGGCTGATGCTGTACATGTTGAATCCCCGAATGTCGTATTGGCCTCCCATGTAAAAGCGGGAATAAGGGGGCGGCACCTTTCCACCGTATCCGGTAATAGTCTCGGCCAGGAAATGAAATGCCAGGGTGTTCCGGTTATGGTTAATCGGACGATAGTATTTCATTTCGATAGAAGGCGTGATGGTGTTGACGTTGCCGCCTAGCACGCTACCCGAAAAACCCAGCGACGCCGCAATGTATTTGCCGTGATGCGGGCTCATCGGGTTATCCACATTGTTGTAAGAGTACGTGGGCGTGATGCTGCTTTGGGTGATTCCCTGAAGTTGGTTGGGTCCGGCGAACTGGCCGTAAGCCAAAGAGTCGAACAGGCTCTGCGACGCGGCGCTGAAAGTTTGAACGGTGCTAACCTGATACTCGTAGCTGATGCCGACCTGGCCGAACGAGCGGCGGAGAGGATACTGGGCAAAAACCGTGAAACCCTTGGAATTTTGCTGGAAGTTCTGGAAGTATGATTGGCCGAAAGCCGTATTCTGGAGACCGCTCAGGTTTACGCCGTTCAGGGCTCCATACTGCTGCAGAGCATCAAAGTGGTAGTCGTTGATGAAAACGGTGAAACCAGCCGTGATTGGACGATTGAAGAGATATGGTTCCGTGAAACCCAGCGTGGCATTGGTGACGAAAGTGCCAACTTGGCCGCCAATGCTCAGGGTATCGCCCAAGCCCAGGAAATTGTGCGTGGCGTAATTGGCGCCGACGAAATTACCGTAGAGGCCGCTGATGCCTCCCGAAAAGCCGATGGAATTGCGGCCTTTTTCCTTAAGGTTCACGTTCAGATCGACGGTGTGATTTTTATTGTTCTGGACTACCTCATAGCGGTTCTTCTTGATGGGATCGAAGTAGCCGAGTTGATTGATGCGGTAAATGCTCACCTTCCACAGGGCGGTGTTGAAGACGCTGCCTTCGTCAAGGAGCAGTTGGCGCCGGATGACCTTGTCGCGAGTCTTGGCATTGCCCGCGAAATTAATGCGGTGAACGAAGTACTGTTGCTCTTCGTCAAAGTCGAGCGCCAGGTTGATGATGTGCCGTTTGCGGTCCGGTTCGATGTCGGGATTGGCGGTGAAGTTGATGTATCCGTATTCGCCGTACAGTCTGGTGTAATTCTTGAGGGCGTCCCGCACTTTGGTAAGGTTGAAAACATCTCCCGGTTTCATCTGCAGTACGGGGGCCAGTTGCTGCCCATTGAAAAGATGGTTGCCCCGGATTACGAACTTCCCCAGGTGGTACTGCGCGCCCTCTTCGATGGGAATGGTGACGTCCACACGCTTGCCGCGCCCTCGCCCGAGAAAAATGAACGGCAGAGGCGGATGCGTATCGACGGTCTTCGTGATGGGCTCCTCAGGGAGAGCGAAGAAATAGCCATGGGCCTGGTAAAGCTCGCGGATCTTTTCGAGGTCCGCGTCGAGCTTGTCTTTATTGTAGGTGCGGTGAAAAATCCAGAACCAAGGCGGAAGCCCGATGGGCTTCGAATACTTCATAGCCATGATCAGCGTGGAGTTGCTGAAGACCGTATTCCCTTTGAAGCGAATGTTTCCGACCTTTACCTTCGGACCCTCAACCACAACGAAGGTCAGCGCCACCGAATCAGGCGGGATGTCCCGTGTGCGCGCCCGCACGGTGGCAAACTGTCTGCCGTTCTCCGAAAGCATTTCTTCAATCACCACTTCGGCGCGTTTCACCACCACGGGGTCGTACATGGACATGATGGATAGGCCCACTTTTTCATGCCGGAAGCGGTCCATCACGTCTGACTCGCTTACTGAGCCCATCCCCTTGTAATCGATGCTCCGGATGAGCTTCTTTTCACGCACGTAGAACGTGAGTATCTTACCGTGCTTGCCATCCGAGGCGACCAGGCGGATATCGTCGAAGTAGTGGGTGTTCCAAAGCGCCATAAAGTCGCGCTCAAGGGTGTTGACGTTGTAAACGTCACCGGGATGGGTGAAGATGCGCGCCTGCAAAGTGGATGAAGGAATGCGGCGGTTGCCGCGGAAGATGATCGCTTCGACCAACACTTGTTTGGCCGCCGCCGGGCCGCCCGGTTTTGTCTGGGAGGGGGTGGGCGCGATGCCTGGCGCCTGAAGCTGGATTTGGCCTGCCGGAGCCTGTTGGGCCGGCGAAGTGGAAGGGGCCGTGCCCGGATTTTCAAGCTGTAGCTTGCCCCCTGAGGGAGCCTGCTGAGGCGGTTTTTTTTTGGCGGTATTCTGCGATGGGGAAGCCGGCAACGGTTTGGGTGATCCGCTCTGCTGTGCTGCGAGCTGCTCCCCTAAAAGGAGGCACGCCGCCCAGCACGCCAGAATACATGACAACCCGCAAATCCGCCTTCTGAACGGCCGCCCCGATGGAATTGAAAGACGCAGCGCTCCCCCTTTATCCCGCATTGTTAAGAATCCTACGGAACCGGCCGGAATAATTCCGGCTGCAAAACTTACATCTTATATGAAAGTCGCCTTCTTTGGGAGTCGTCCGGTTATATTCAATCTCGACAGGTCACACGCAGATCGATCAACTCCGGTGGAAAGACTCAATGGGAAAGCGGTGTGGCGGTAACCAGGCTATCGTTCACCGGCCGGTAATAGAGACCTTCGCTGCCTACAATCACTTCGAGCACTGCCGGCGTTTGAATTTCACCCTGAATGAGCGCCTCTGACAAAGGATCTTCAAGGTGCTTTTGCAGGGCGCGGCGAAGCGGCCTGGCCCCGTAGGAACGATCTGTGCATGTTTTTTCTAAAATCCATCGACCAGCCTCTGCAGACAGATTGATCGAGATATTCTTCTGGGCCAAGTGAATGTTCACATTCGCTACCATCAGATCGATAATTTGCAGCAGGTCGTCTTCGGACAGCGCATTGAAGATAATGACTTCGTCGAGCCGGTTTAGAAACTCGGGATTAAACAACCGCTTCACCTCGCTCATCACGAGGTTCTCGATCTTTTTATCGGTCAACTCATCATTGGCAGACTGGAATCCAAGATGGCTCCGGCGCTCGAGGTGCCGCGCCCCGATATTCGACGTCATGATGATAATCGTGTTTTTGAAGTCGACGGTGTTGCCCAGCCCGTCTGTTAACTGCCCGTCTTCAAAGACCTGTAGCAGAATGTTGAAAACATCCGGATGAGCCTTTTCAATTTCGTCCAACAGGATCACCGAATACGGTGCCCGCCGGACCCGCTCTGTAAGCTGGCCGCCCTCTTCATAACCCACGTATCCTGGCGGAGAACCAATCAGTTTGGATACCGAATGCTTCTCCATGAATTCGGACATGTCGAAGCGGATCAAAGACCGCTCGCTGCCAAATAGAAACGCCGCCAATGTCCGGGCTGCCTCTGTTTTTCCCACTCCCGTAGGTCCCAGGAACAGAAACGAGCCCACCGGGCGGCCAGGAGCCTTCAGTCCTGCGCGCGAGCGCCGGATGGCGCGAGAGAGGGCGGATATCGCCTTGTCCTGGCTGATCACGCGCCGGTGCAGCTCTTCCTCCATTCGCAGAAGCTTGGACATTTCCTCTTCTTTGATGGATGTGACTGGCACTCCCGTCCAGCGCGCAACCACCTCTTCAATGTCCGCTTCCTTTACTTCACCCGTTGCAGTCTCGTCGATGTTGTATTTCTCGCGCAGCAGGCGTAGATTCTCCCGCTCTTTGCGCTCTTCATCCGAGTAGAACCGGGCCTTTTCGAACTCGTGGTTGGCGATCGCCGCTTCCATGCGGTGGACGACGAACTTGATGCGCTTCTGGGCGTCCACCATCTCCTCGGGCAGGCTGCTTTGGTGCAGCTTCACCCGCGCTCCCGCCTCGTCGATCAGGTCTACAGCCTTGTCGGGCAGAAAGCGGTCCGGAATGTAGCGGCTGGAATAGTAAACCGATGACCGGATGGCTTCGTCCGTATAGGTGACAGCGTGAAATTTTTCGTAACGCTCCTTGATTCCGAACAGAACCTTGATGGCGTCGTTCTCGGAAGGCGGAGGCACCTTCACGGACTGGAAGCGCCGCTCGAGCGAGCGGTCCCTTTCAATCGACTTGCGATACTCTCCGGGGGTGGTGGCTCCGATGCACTGGATTTCGCCGCGCGAAAGTGCGGGCTTGAGGATGTTGGCCGCGTCGAGCGAGCCTTCAGCCGATCCAGCTCCGACCAAGGTGTGAAGCTCGTCAATGAAAATGACGGCGTTCTGCGCTTCCATCAGCTCCTTCATGATGGTTTTCAGGCGCTCTTCGAACTGGCCACGGTACTTGGTGCCCGCGACGATCAGCGAAAGGTCAAGCGCAAGTATGCGTTTGTCCGCCAGGAACGAAGGAACGTTCCCGTCGGAGATCCGTTGCGCCAAGCCTTCAACGATGGCCGTTTTGCCAACGCCGGGCTCGCCGATGAGCACAGGATTGTTCTTGGTTCGGCGGCACAGAATCTCGACCACGCGCTCCAGCTCGTTTTCGCGTCCGACCAGCGGGTCCAACTGGTTTTCAAGCGCCGCCTGGGTAAGATCACGGCTGAATTCCGCCAAAAGGGAAGTTTCTTTCGGACGATTGGAGGAAACTTTTTCGCTCTGGGCCCGGCTAAGCTCCTCACGCAGCGCAGAGAGCCGCAGGCCGCGCTCGTGCAGGATTTCCGCCGCAAACGATTTCTCCTCGCGCAGCAAGCCCATCAGCAGGTGTTCGGTGCCGATATGCTTGTGAGAGAGGCGCTCCGCCTCCTCCGCCGCATAGGCGAGCACCCGTTTGCATTCCTGGCTCAAAGGCAAATCAACCGAGGTTGATACCTTTTCGCGAATCGTAGTTCTTCCCTCGATTTGCTTGCGGATAGATTCGATGGAGGTGTGAGACCGCAGGAAGCGGTTGGTGAGGGCTTTATCTTCCCGCAGCAGGCCGAGCAGCAGGTGTTCCGTTTCAATGTAACTACTTCCGAACTGGCTCGCCTCGTAGCGCGCGAAAAAGATGACTCGACGGGCCTTTTCGGTGTATTTCTCGAACATCGCCCCTCACCTCTCCCAAGCCTGTGCAAGTTGTCGAGGGCCGGGGTAGTGACTCAGTTTGCCGTAGTGCCGACCTGAAGGTCGGCATTTTGAAGGCTGTGCCGGGCTGAAGCCCGGCGCTACACAACCAAAATGAGTCACTACCAGGGCCGGAAGACCCCTTTGCTTCATATGCTTTCTTCAGTGCGCTCCAGGAAGAACGGTTTCAACCAGCTTGCCTTTTGACAGGCGCAGGGCGCGATTAGCTTTTTGCGCCAGCTCCATATTGTGTGTTGCGAGCACCGAGGTTAGCCCATGGTCCCGGTGCAACTTCCCGAGCAATGCGAAAACCCGGCCGGCCGACACGGCGTCCAGATTTCCCGTCGGCTCGTCGGCCAATAACAGCGAAGGGTTGTTGATGAGGGCGCGCGCCAAAGCGACGCGCTGCTGCTCGCCTCCTGAAATCTCTCCCACTCGCCGGTCCATGGCGTGAGACAATCCCACTTCCGCCAGAAGTTCTTCGGCCCTGGCGCGGGCATCCCGGAAACTGCCGCCGCCGATCAGGTTCGGCATCATGACATTTTCAGCAGCGCTGAATTCTGGTAGGAGATAGTGCATCTGCCACACAAACCCGATTCGTTTGTTCCGGTAATCGGAGCGCTGACGCTCGCTAAATTCGCCAACCCTTTCCGTTAAAAAGTATACCTCACCGCGCGTTGGAGTGTCCAGCGCGGCCAGGATATGAAGCAGCGTCGTCTTGCCTGTTCCGGATTCTCCCACAAGCGCCACAAACTCTCCGGTGTGGATCTCAAAATTCAAGTCCTCGAACACGGCGACCTCGTCTTCACCGGAGCGGTAAATCTTAGTCAGATTTTCGACGCGGATCATGAAACTCCTAGTGAAACAAGCTCTCGCTCGCTGCTCTCGCTCGAATGCCGCGAGAGGCGGGGCCGCGCCGCTTAACCAACCGCCATTCGACAATCGCCGCTAACGTAGAAGCGGTATTATTCATACCTGAGAATCTCCGTGGGCTGTACTTTGGCGGCGGTGAGGGAAGGATAAAGCGTGGCGAGGAAGCTCACGCCCAGCGCCATTCCGGCGATCCATACCCCATCCCAGGGGCGCGAATGAAAAGGGACGTAAGAAAGTGCATATATGTCCGCCGGAATACGAATCCATTGGTAATGATTCGCCAGCCACGAAACGCCGTATCCCAGTGACAGGCCGAGCGCTGTCCCGACGGCCCCGATCATCAGGCCGTGCAGCGTGAAGATCGACCATATCTGCCGCCGCCGCGTTCCCATCGACATCATCACTGCGATCTCGCGATTCTTCTCCATCACCATCATCGACAGGGTGATGAAGATGTTCAGCGCGGCCACCAAAACGATCAGGCCAATGGTCAGAATAGTGACCAGCCGCTCCAGGTGCAGCGCATTGAAGAGCGAGCGGTTCTGCTCGATCCAGGTCGTCGTGTCGAATCCCGGACCCGCCGCCTTGCGGATGATCCTGGCCACCTGGGGCGCCCGGTCTACGTCGTCGACTTTGAACTCGATTACCGAGACGACATTCGTCAGATCAAAAAGCCGTTGCGCCGCGCCCAGACTTGTGAAAGCCCAGGTCGCATCAAAATCATAAAACCCGGAATCAAAAATCGCCACGATGCGGAAGTGACGGTACTTGGGTACTATCTCAAGCGGCGTCAGGTAACCTTGAGGACTCGTCACTAGAACCGTGTCGCCCACGAAGACGCCTAGGTCCTTGGCGAGCTGCCTTCCGATCACGATCGGGTCTACCTCGGGCGACGACTCTGAAAGTCCCTGCAGCGACCCAGCCTTCAGATGAGTCAGCAAGTCTCCAACGCGCACTTCGCGTTGCGCGTCTACTCCCTTTAGCACGATTCCTTCTGCCCGCGAGTGGCTCGAAATCAGCACCTCTTCGTAAAGCGCTGGGGCTGCCGCTATTACATGCGGCAGGCGCGCCAGGCGTTCAACGAGCGCGTTGTAGTTCGGAATACCGTCGTTTTGCTTTCGGATGAGGTTGATGTTGGCAGTGGCGCCGAGGAGCCGCTGCTCAAGGTCGCGGCGGAATCCGTTGTTAATGGCCAATGCTACTACCAGCGCGCATACGCCGGCAGTAACCCCCAAGACTGAAATCACAGTGATGATAGAAATGGCAGACTGGCGTTTTTTTGCCTTTAGATATCGTAGAGCCACAAAGAAAGCGAAGCGCATGAATTCACCAAGTTTCTATTATCAATAACTTCGCAATCCTGTCCAAGTACCAAAAAAATGACAGCGCTGTTCCCCGGCTACCTACGCCTTGGGGGCCAAAAGCCCTAGGAAAGGCAGTTGGGTTTAATCTTTAATAAGATATTGACTCTTCAATTAATACATAATATTATGAACCCGGATTAAAAAAACCTCATGCAACAAGCGCTAAAGCGTCAGTAGCGCGCGAAGGTTATGAGCATGCCTGGATCATCCAGCATTGAAGGCACCGCGGCGTGTGTGCTCTCTCCTTGGCCTTTGCAGCAACCATTGATTTCGTTTTTGATCGAGGCCCAGAACCCTGATGGGGGTTGGGGATACCACGCCCGCGCGTCGAGCGCCGTCGAACCTTCCGCATGGGCGTTGCTGGCGCTTTCGACGGCATTCGACCGGCCTGAATTGCCGCAAGTCGTGGATCGCGGACTCCGCTGGCTCTCTGAGACTCAACTTCCCGACGGGTCCTGGCCGTCATTCGTGGGTCAGAACCAGGGGTGTTGGACCACTTCGGTCGCCTGCGGTGTGTGCTCTGTCTATTTGGCGCAATCACCCGAATATTGTGAAGTTTCCCTCTCGTGCGGACTCGATTGGCTATGCCGCTCTGTGCCTGGGGAAGGCTCCTGGCAGTCCCGCATCAGGTTCCGGCTGAAGCCTTCAAGCCGTCCGGGCGCGCCAGGCGCTTATGGGTGGAGTTGGACCAGGAGCACGAGCAGTTGGGTCGAGCCTACCGCCTATGCCCTCCTGGCGTTACGAGCGGCTCCCTCGGCTCTTCTTCCCCAACGGGCGAAGGCTAGGATCGAACGGGCCGAGCAGTTCCTTTTCGAGGCAAGGTGCCGCCGCGCAGGTTGGGACGTGGGCAACCCGTCTGGCCCAGGAACTAACCGGACGCCGCAAACAGAGCCGACGGCATGGGCGCTGATCGCGCTGTCACACCACGCAGAACGCGCCGATGTTCAGGAAGCCGTCGAGTGGCTCGAATCGCAGGTTGCGCAGCTCAAGGGTCTGGCCACGCGCGCCGCGGTCCAGCTTTGTCTTCAGGCTTACGGGCGGGTAAACGCACTGCTGCCCGAGGACCCGTTGGCCTTTGAGCGGCCAAGACTCCCGGACGTCTTAACGGCGTCCTGGATGGCTCTTGCTGCGAGCGGCTCATCGCAAGACCTAACCGTCTTCTTGAAGGGGAACTGAACGTGAAGGGTCTGGACACACTTCAGCCATCTTACCTCCGGACGCCTTCGTGCGTGACAATTCGGCGCGCGGAACACTACGCCGCGAACCTGGAATCGATGGTTTACGAAACTCTCCGCGAGTTCGGCTCTCCGGTGCGTGAAAAGAACATCCTTCTCAAGCCCAATTTTGTCGGCTTGGACTCCGGCGGCGCCATGGATACCTCTCCGGCCTTGGTGGCCGCGGCGCGTGATGCGTTCCTTCGCCTCGGCGCGCGCAGCGTGACGGTGGCAGAGGGCTCGGCTCTCGAACGCGATTCAACCGCGATTGCCGAGTCCCTGCATCTTTGGGACTTCATGGAACGAAGCCGTGATGCCTTTGTCGATCTGAACACGGACGAGGTTTGCCGGGTGGCCTTGAGGAGCCGGGCGTCTTCGTTGCGTGAGCTGTACCTTCCCCGCACGGTTTTGCGCTCTGATTTCATCGTCTCGATGCCTAAGCTGAAGACCCATCGCTGGGCCGGGTTAACCCTGTCGTTGAAGAATATGTTCGGCATCGTACCCGGCAATTGTTACGGGTGGCCGAAAAACGTGTTGCACTGGGCCGGCATCTCGCGGGCCATCCTGGATCTCAACAGCACTGTTCGCCCGGATTTCGCTATCGTCGATGGCGTGATCGGCATGGAGGGTGACGGGCCTTTGCACGGCACGGCCAAACCGTGCGGCGTGATTGTGATGGGCGATGATCCTGTCGCAGTGGATGCCACCTGCGCCCGGATTGCGGGATTCGCGCCCGAGCGGCTGGACTATCTGGCTCATGCCGGCCGCCTGCTCGGCAACCTGCGGGAAGAAGGCATCCGGCAAATTGGGGAAACGGTTGAAAGCGTTCGAACGCCCTTTGTGCCGCCGCCTCGCCGCCATTCGAGCCAGGCGCGCCACCTTGCTTAGAACATGGGAACCAAGGATGAAAGCGTTTAAGGCGGATACGATGGCAAGTTTGCAATCAGGCGCTCAGATTGCCAAACCGAGGGGCTGGAAGAGGCTCGCCGGGGAAGAAGGCTCTGAGATGCTTGAAGTGGCCATGGTAGTTCCGCTGCTTGTGGGGCTGATTTTGGCGATCTTCTGGTTTGGCCGCGCGTACAACATCTATGAAACCATCACTCGCGCGGCTCGGGAGGGCGCTCGGGCCGCCGCCGCCCCCAGTTGCGCAACGTGCGGTAACACTTCTCTGTCTTCAACCCAAGTGCAGCAGGTGGTGAACCAAATGCTCAGCGCAGATGGCCTTGATCCGGCCAAAGTGCAATCCTTTCAGGCGCTTGCTAACCAGCCCTTGGCCGGTTCGATGAGCTGTCCGGCTTCGCCGGCGGTGCTTTCATCGGGCCAGATTTGCGGTGCTGTGGTTAGTTTTACTTATCCGTTTACGTTCCGTCTGCCGCTCACGACACTCAACGTCTTGAATATTTCAACCCAGGTGCAGATGGCGGAGGAAAATCCGTGAGCGCCCGAAAGAAGACGTTCCTTGATTATCGGCGAGGCCGCGGAGCTGCGCTGTTGGAATTTGCGTTCGCATTGCCGGTTTTATTATTGATGGCTGCCGGGATTTATGACTTCGGAAGCGTCTATACGCTTAAGGACAAGCTTACCAACGCGGCGCGCGAAGGCGCGCGCATTGCCACGAACCAGCCGCCCGATCTTGCTTCCACGCAGTGCGTCGTGAATGGAACCACTTACAACGCGCCCTGTTCGGTGTCGTTGGCCATGCTGGCGGTTCAGAACTATTTGAGCGCCGCTGGCATCACTTCCTGCGGCATCAACACGAACGCAACCTCCGCGGGAAATTTCGTCTGGACGTATTCTTCGGCAAGCTCCGGTTGCACCGCGAATCCGGTTCTGACGGTCGAGCGCAATGTTCAACTCTCCGCCAACGGCGCGACGGCCTTCGCCACACGGGTGACCGTGCAATATCCCTTCAGTTGGGATTTGGCGCGGGTGAGTGGCTCCTCGGGTATTGCCGGGAGCTTTTGGATTTCGACGAATGCGGTTATGCAGAATCCCTGGTAAACGGAGGGATTGAGTCATTGACCCATTGAGCCATTGATTCAATGAATCAATGAAGCAATCGTTTTCAGGCGAACGCGGCGTGGTGCTGTGGATGGTAGCGGCAGCGATGGTGATGATCCTGGGCGTAGCGGCTTTGGCGATCGACCTTGCGGCTCTGTATGCGGCGCGCGACGAAGCTCAGAGGGCAGCGGACGCGGCGGCCCTGGCTGGCGCGGAGGAATTTGTGACGTCTGGCTACACTTCCGGCGCGGTGAACTCAGCCACGGTTACGACGCTCGTTACTCAGCAAGCGGTCGCGGTCGGCGATGAAGATACGATTGGCGGCCAGGCAGTGCAAGTACGCTCTTCGGATGTGAGCGTGGACCTTTCCGTGCCCAGCAACCCGCGTGTCACGGTGACGGTCGGGCGCTCTACCGCAAGGGGGAATGCACTTTCCACGGTGTTCGCCAAGATCTTTGGCATACAGACGGCTGATGTGTCGGCCACCGCCACGGCAGAGGCGTATAACCCATCGGGGAGTGGCGGTCCTCCCGTAGCCAGCGAATGCGTGAAACCCTGGCTGATTCCGGATTGCGACCCGACTCGAAGGGGTAACAGAGGCAACATCCCCGGCTGTACCGTCCAGCGGGGCCAGAAGTACGAGCCGTTTATCAATGGGAAAACGGGCGCCATTATCAATCCCGGCCCGGTCTCGCAGGGCGGAGTAATAGGAGAGACGGTCACCTATACGGTAGCGCCCACAAGTGGTCAGGCCACGGGAGATCAGTATTACCCGGCAAATGTTTCCGGCGGCCGAGGCAACAGCTATTTGCAAAACATCCAGTCTTGCACTCCCGAGCCTTTTTCATGTGGCGACACCGTGCCCGTAATTAACGGCGTTCCGGCCAACCAGACGATTAACGGTATCGAGACGATGATTCACGCGCGCGGGCAGCGTTTGAATAAGGGACAAGACAGGATAAATACGTCGGTGGTTCCACCGTTCACGCTGCTTGCGGGATATCGAAACCCCTACGTGGCTTCGGGCACGCAGATCGCTGCGAGCGACTCCATCGTTTCGGCACCGCTCTTTGATAGCGCACAAGGAGGCCGGAACAACTCTTCGGAAAGGGTCCTCGGATTTATACAAGTGTTTCTGACACAGGCGTTGTCAAACGGAAGAATCCAGGGAGTCGTTTTGAACGTTTCCGGCTGCGGCACGAACAACCAGAGCGGCCAGCCAATTGAAGGAACCACGCCGATTCCGGTTCGGTTGGTCCAGGAATAAAAACCATGGCCACGGCTCGTGCCATTTTGGATGACGTAAGGCAGCCCACCGAAGCTTGGAGGCTGGCGGCTCGGGTGGCGCTTTCCTTCCCGGTCCTGTTCGGTGCGCTCTTAGCGTTAGCGGGCGGGGCCGCCTTGCACTTTCACTTCTTCGACCCGGATACGTGGTGGCACCTGAAGGCGGGCGAACAGATATTGAAGACGGCGTCGCTTCCTCATCATGATGCCTATTCCTTCACTGTGGCTGGCAATCCGTGGATGGCCTATGAGTGGTTCGGTGAAGTGGTGATCGCGCTATTCGCGCGCTGGCTGGGGCTGACCGGGCTCGCGATTCTACTGTTAGCTTTGTCCGGAACGATCATGGTTTTGCTATACACCTATGCGGTCTTGAGAGCTGGAAATTGCAAGGCGGCCTTTGTGGCCTGTGCCCTCTTCCTGCCCGTTATCGTGGTCTTCTTCACGCTTCGCCCGCAGTTGCTGGGATACATCTTTTTGCTTTTCACGCTTATCGCTCTCGAACTCTTCCGCCAAGGGCGCCGCCGTGCGCTGTGGGCTTTGCCTGCGGTCTTTCTGATCTGGGTCAATACGCACGGCACTTTTGTCCTGGGGCTTGCCTGCCTTGGGGTTTATTGGCTGTCGGGCTTAAAGACCTTCGAACGGGGCGGCGTGGAAGCGCGGCGTTGGACGGATAGCGAGCGGCGGCAGCTTGAAACGGTGGGGCTGTTGTCTGTTGTTACCCTGCTCATTACTCCTTATGGGTCGAAGCTGGCCGCTTACCCCGTGGAAATGCTGCTTCTGCAACCGGTGAATTTGGCCAACATCCAGGAATGGCAGCCGCTGTCTTTCAGGCTGCTGCTCGGGAAGGTGCTGCTCGTTCTATTGCTGCTCTACTTCCTGGGCGAAGTCATTTTTCGCTTCAAATATCGCCTGGAAGATCTGGCGCTCCTTCTGATTGCGGTTTTCGCGGCCTGTGTCCACGTTCGCCTCATCGTGTTTCTCGTGATGGTGCTTGTGCCGCTTTATGCCTCAGCGCTTCGCCGATGGATTCCGCCGTACCGGCCCTTGCAGGATCACTTTGCCCTGAACGCTTGCCTGATGGTGATGGTTGCCGCCGGGTTTGTGTGGGCGACGCCGACTGGAGCGCGGCTCCACCGGTTGACGATCCATGACTACCCCGCAGGGGCAGTGGCGTATCTGCGCGCACATCCCGCTCCTGCAAGGATGTTTAACGAGTATGGGTGGGGTGGTTACTTGATCTGGTCGCTCGGCCCGCAGCGCAAGGTCTTCATTGACGGAAGGGCCGACGTTTATGAATACGCCGGCGTACTTCAGGATTACTTGCGCATGACTAGGCTAGCGCCTAATACGCTTTTCCTGTTCCGAAAGTATGGCATTCAGGCTTGCCTCGTCCGGCGTAACGCGGCGCTCGCGACAATGTTGAGCCATCTGGCGGCCTGGAATCGCGTTTACGAAGGCCGGGTTTCGGTGCTCTACGTCCGCCGGAATGAGCCATCGGCCACGAACGCGCGCGCGGCGCACGACGTCGCACCAACTATCGTTTACTTCAACAGGAGGCTAAACAAGTTATGAGCACACTCATGGCAAGGCTGTGGAAAGAGGAGTCAGGACAGGATTTGGTGGAGTACGCGCTGTTGGTCGCCCTGCTGGCTTTGGCTGTGGTGGCAACGCTGGGAACGCTCGCAAATACGATCAAGAACGTTTTCAGCAGCGCGGCCAGCAACTTGGCTAGTTCTTCGACGTAGCACACGTGGAGCCAAAATGCTTTACTTCAATGGGAGCCTAAAAAAATATGAGCAGACTGATAGCACGGCTGTGGAAAGAAGAGTCAGGGCAAGACTTGGTGGAGTACGCGCTGTTAGTTGCCTTGCTGGCTTTGGCTGCGGTGGCAACCATGGGAACGCTCGCGAATACGATCAAGAACGTTTTCAGCAACGCAGCTAAGAATATGACCACGTAACGGGTGTCTGGCCCGGCTCATTCGAATCGGGGCGGCGCAGCAGTAGCACTCGCTGAGCCGCGGTGGGAGTGCGCCCGTGGTGAGTTGATGTCCCCGCCAGGCCGTGCACTGCATGCCCTGCCGGGAACACGTCGGAGGTGTGAGTGAGCCCCATGCAGGAGTGGGTTGGAATCTCTGGACTGGCTCTGGCCTTAGCCGCTGGATGGCTTGACTGGCGAAGCCGGCGAATTCCCAATTGGCTCACTGTGACGGGCTCGATTGCCGGCTTGGCGCTCAACTCATTCGTTGCGCACTGGCGCGGCTTCGAGGCGGGTCTGGAAGGCGCGGGGCTCGCTCTGGGTCTGCTGCTGCCGTTGGTTCTGTTGAGAACGCTGGGAGCCGGAGACTGGAAGCTGATGGGTGCGCTCGGCGCATTCTGGGGTCCGGGGCCGATCCTCATGGTTCTGTTAGTGAGTGTGTTTGTGGCAGGCATCATGGCAATGGTGGAGGTTGTTCGCTTGAAACGCGTTAAGGAGACGCTCAGGAACATGGTCATCCTGGTGCACGGCGTCTTCACCTTTGGCGTCCGGCCCGGTTCGCCCATCTCGTTGGACCAACCGGGCGTTCTGGCAATTCCGTTCGGAGTGGCGGCGGCCTTCGGGGCGCTATTGATTTATGGGCTAGGCTACTTGTGTCTAGCCTCACATGCGCTCAAGGCGTGGCGCTAGGGGGAAGTACCAGGCCACGGTGCGAAAAACGAGCTTGGCGGGCATGTGCTCGTCAAAGTCGGGGGCGTTGCAGTTGTAGCGCAGCGTTCGTCGTTCAAACGCTGCGGTTTTTCGGACTGATGACAGGCCGCAGGGCTGAAAAACGAGCCCTGCGCTACAAAGGGAGAAGACGTGCAAAGGACTAAAGAATCGTGACCGATCGCAAGCGCATGGTCATCGGGTTGGTCTCCGCCGTGCTCGTGGGGATTCTCGCCAGCGCTTTTGTCTACTTGCGCCTTAGACGGGCTAACGGTCAGGTGTCGGTGGCGGGATTGACAGACGTAGTGGCAGCGGGAAAGTCTCTGCCGATGGGCGTGGTTCTTGACGCCAAAGACTTGAACATGGTTCCATGGCCTACCGGCGCCGTGCAAGCGGGAATGTTCAAACGATTGCAGGATTGTGCAGGCCGGGCGCTGGTCGCGCCCGTCTCGCAAGGCCAACCCATTCTTGAGACCGGCCTGGCTCCGAAAGGCGCCGGAGCGGGTCTGGCTGCGACCATACCGGTAGGTATGCGAGCCATTTCCGTCCCGGTTAATGATGTGACGGCGGTAGCTGGTTTCGTCCTGCCGGGCACGATGGTGGATGTCCTTATGACGGGGCAAGTGCAGCAGGACAACACGCAGGTGAGCCTGACACGCACCATCCTGGAGGATCTCCGGGTGCTTGCCGTCGGGCGGCGCATGGAAGAACAGGTTGAGTCTGGCAAGCCACGCGCCGTTTCCGTAGTGACGCTGGAGGCGACTCCAGAGCAAGCGGATAAGCTCGCCATGGCCAGCACCGAAGGGCGGATACAGCTTGTTCTGCGCAATCAGGTGGACTCCCAGATTGTTTCGCCTCCGCCAGTATACCGTTCCAACTTGTTCGGAGTTCACGATCAGCCGCCCGCTAATCCCGTAGCGAAGGCGGATGCTCCAGCGGCCAAAAAACCTGCGAGCTATACCGTCGAAGTGATTCGTGGAAACCAACGCGTTATCCAGTCCTTCCCCGAAGGTGGGAAAAAGTGATGACTCCAATCGGCCGCAATCCGTTGAAACTTTGGTTGGGCATCGTGGTTCTGTCTGTTGTTGCTGCTTCAGGCGTGGTGGGAACGCAGACTTCCGCTGCTGTTGCCGGATCGGGGAAATCTCCTGGTAAGCCGGCTCCGGCTGCTATTGAATCCAAGTCCGCCCCAGAGGTTGCGCAGATGCCAGAGCGGATGCACCTTCTGGTGGGGCAGTCTCTGGTAATAAATTTTGTGGAACGCATCCGGCGGGTCTCAATCGCCAATCCCGCCGTCTGCGACGCTCTGATCGTCAGCCCTCATCAGATGGTTTTGGACGGCAAGGCGCCGGGGAACGTTTCGGTCGTAGTTTGGCGTGAATCAGGCAAGAGCCAGACATTCGACGTGTCCGTGGATCTCAACATCGGCGAGCTCGTGCAAAGGATTCACGAGATTTTCCCGGAGCAGCCGGTGGACGTGGAATCGGCTCAGGATGCGATTACTCTCTCCGGCCACGTTTCGTCGAAAGCCGTGGCGGACCAGATCGCGCAGATCGCCGCCGCCATCACGCCGAAAGTCGTCAACCTAATGGAAATCCCTGCGCCGCCCTCGGGAGGCGAAATTCTCCTCGCGGTCAAATTCGCGGAAGTTGATCAAACAGCGATCCAGCAGCTCGGCGCCAACCTGATCAGCCTGCCTCCCAATAAAATTGTTGGCTCGACCTCTACGCAGCAGTTTGCTCCGCCCCAAGTGCTGCCGCAGACGCCACTGACGGGAGCGAACAGCGCGGTCACGCTGAGCGACCTGCTGAATGTGTTCCTCTTTCGTCCAGACCTCAACTTGGCGGCTACCATTCAAGCTTTGGAGCAAAAAAATCTGTTGCAGATGTTGGCGGAACCCAACCTCCTTACCCAGACGGGCAAAACCGCCAGCTTCCTCGCTGGCGGCGAGTTTCCCTTTCCTGTAGTGCAGGGAGGGACCAGTTTCACCTCCGTGACGATTGAGTTCAAGGAGTTCGGCGTGCGCCTGAATTTCACACCCACGATCCTTCCAAATGGAATGATCCATTTGCACGTACAGCCGGAAGTCAGCTCGCTGGATTTCGCAGACGGTCTGACCGTTTCCGGATTCCAGGTGCCGGCCCTTTCCGAGCGGCGCGTCGACACCGAGATGGACCTGCGAGACGGCCAGAGCTTCGCGATAGCGGGCCTGATTAACAACAATGTGACGGAATCTTTCGAAAAGATTCCCGGCATCGGAGACATCCCGGTTCTCGGCAAGCTCTTCCAAAGCCGCTCGGTGAATAAGACTAAAACCCAGCTCCTGGTTGTGGTCACTCCATACATCGTGCATCCAGGACGATCGGTGATGAGCGCGCCGAAATTTTCGGTGCCTTTTCTGAAAGATTCGACGTCTCAAAAGCCCAAGCGGCCCCGGACGAAGTAAGCGGCCGGGCATTTTCTAAATTTGACTGGGAGGTTTTGGCAACACTCATGGCGATGGGCAAATTAACGGCGGCGATTGCGAGCGCGAACCCATCTGACCGGGCTGCCTTGCGTTCTGCTCTGCAGAAGACCGAGATGGTGGATTCCGTGCTTGAATGGGCGGAGCCGTCCGCCGGAGAGTGGCAACTCTCTTCATCGGAGCGTATTCCGGAGGTCGTCCTGCTTGACCTTCCGCGCGAGGCTGAAGTTGCATTCTTCTTTGCGACCGAATTGCGCCGCTTGCGCCCTTCGGTCCGGATCATCGCGTGCGCAGCGGCTGAGTCGCGGCCCGATCCTGATCTTCTGTTGCAGGCCATGCGAGCGGGCATCCAGGATTTTTTGAGCAAGCCTGTCCCCCTGCAAACACTCAAGGAAACCCTTGAACGATTTCTAAAGGATCGGGACGGAGAATCAAAATCCGAAGTTTCGAAGGTAACGGTGGTGATGGGCGCCAAGGGCGGAGTCGGAACCACCACCGTCGCGGTGAACCTTGGCGTGCAGATGGCCAGATTGACGCGCAAGCGAGTCGTCCTGCTCGATTTCGGAAGACCACTGGGAGAGGTCTCTCTACTTTTGGACTTGAGACCACGCTTCTCTATTCGTGATGCGGTTGAGAATATCGACCGGCTGGACGGGCATTTTCTGGAAAAGCTTGTTGACCACCACAAGAGCGGGTTGCAGGTGCTGGCAGGCGCATCCAGCCCGGATGATTGGCAGAAACTGCCGGTTCCCGAGCTGGCCCGGCTAGTACATCGGACCCAAAATTACTACGATCACATTCTCATCGACTTCGGCTCTGTTTACACGTCGGAGTGGAAGCCAGTTCTTGAACCGGCGAGAGACATCCTAATCGTAGCCGAGGCGGATGTCCCGGCGCTTTGGCCCTTAGAGCGGCACCTGATTGCTTTAGGCTCCATGGGCATTGGTCCTAGCCGCATTCACATTGTGATTAACCGCTGGCACCGCCAGGACGAGGAGGCGCTGAAGAGCGTCGAAAAGCTGGCGAAATGTCCCATCTTTGCGCGCATTCCGAACGATTTCCGGCAGGCTAGCCGCGCCAACAACATGGGTGTCCCAATGGTTGAAGATCGGGTCAACGGTCTTGCTTCCAAGTATGACGAAATGGCGCGCCAGTTAGCGGGTTTGGTTCCAGGCACTGGAGGCGTTAAGTAGATTCGCGGGGCGGTAATGGGGTACAGGGAATCCCGGCTTGGAGCTATGGGTAACCAATGAAAACCAATCTTAGGACAGGAGGTTTTTGAAGGTCTGGCTGATTCCGTGCGGGCGTCAAGTTAGCCGCGCCGTCCATGTGCGAACCCATGCTACCCTGAGCCGCTGAGTTACCCCCCCTTCCTCGGCGCCCCTGGGACCCGAATGGGTTCGGTTGCTGACGGCGCGGCTAACTTGACGCCCGCACGGGTGTAATGGGTGATGCAGTTTGGTTCGCGCTGATTCCAACCTGGAACTGCAAAACAGCCCAATGTTCCCAGAACGGGAAGATCGCAGTCTGCAGCCGTTTAGCTGAGCCAGGATATATCATTTAAGTTGTGTTGTTACAGTAGGTTATCGCAAGCGCGAGGAACCGGAGAGTGTGGCTAGGCGATTGCTATATACCGGGCAGAGGTAACTTAAATGACCCGAGATACAGCCGTTGCAGCCATAGACTTTAACGCGATCAAAGGCGAAATCCATCGCAAGTTGATCCAGCAGCTCAATCTGGAGCGTGTGACCCGGCTGGACCGTGATGCGGTCCGTAGCGAACTGAAGGAGATCATCGAAAAACTCGTCGCGGAAGAATCCGCTCCGATGAGTTTTCAGGAAAGACAGCGCATTGCCGAAGAGGTGCTGGATGAGGTTTTTGGCCTGGGCCCGCTTGAGCCGTTGCTCAAAGACCCGCGCGTGTCCGACATTCTCGTGAATACGTACAAGAACGTATACATCGAACGGGACGGCCTTCTTGAGCGAACCCCGGTCCAGTTCCGAGACAACGCGCATTTGATGCTGATCATCGACCGCATTGTCTCGGCTGTGGGAAGACGCGTGGATGAATCTTCACCCATGGTGGATGCACGCTTGGCTGACGGGTCGCGAGTGAACGCCATTATTCCGCCGCTCGCCCTGGACGGACCAGTCCTTTCCATCCGCCGTTTCGGACACCATCCTCTGGCGGCAGAGGACCTGCTTCGCAAGGGTGCGTTAAGCCCAGGGATGCTCGAATTTTTAGAAGGATGTGTCAAGGCCCGATTGAACATTTTGATTTCGGGCGGCACGGGCGCCGGCAAGACGACTCTGTTGAACGTGCTTTCCTCTTACATCTCGGACGGGGAGCGCATCGTCACCATTGAAGACGCAGCGGAGTTACAGCTCCACCAGCAGCACGTGGTACGGCTTGAAACACGGCCCGCCAACATCGAGGGCAAGGGAGCCGTGCATCAGCGCCAGCTCGTCATCAACAGTTTGCGCATGAGGCCGGACCGCATCATCGTCGGCGAGGTGCGAAGCGAAGAGGCGTTGGACATGCTGCAAGCCATGAACACAGGCCACGACGGCTCGCTGACCACCGTTCACGCCAACTCTTCCCGCGACGCCTTGAGCCGGATCGAGACGATGGTGGCGATGGCAAATCTGAATATTCCAGAGCGCGCCGTGCGCCGCCAGATTGCTTCCGCGATCCAGGTGATTGTTCAAGTCTCCCGTCTGAGTGACGGCAGCCGCAAGGTTATGGCAATCACTGAAATTACGGGCATGGAAGGCGATCTCATCACCACGCAGGATATTTTTGCCTACCAGAAAATGGGCGTGGGAGAAAACAGAGAGGTGCTCGGCGAGTTCGTGAGCAGCGGGTTCCGGCCCCAGTGCGCGGAGCGGCTGGAGGTCTCCGGCATCCGGCTGCCTGACGAACTATTTGAGAGCTCCTCGATGAGTTTGCGAAACTGATTATGCCGCTTCTTGCCGCCGCCGTCACGTTTGCTAGCGCCGTCCTTATCGGGGGCCTGCTGCTTTACGCCTTCGGGGGACGCGCCGAGGCGGGCGTCGGGCAGAGGCTTGAGGCGATTCAGAGGTCCTCACGGCTCGATCGAGCCTCCCGGGCGACTCAGTTGCTTCGGGACCAAAAGTTAAGCGAAGTAGCTTTGCTGCATACAGCATTGGCCAAGTGGTCGTGGCCGGCGAAACTGCGGGATTACATGGGGCAGGCGGGCCTCTCGATTAAGCCCGCAAAACTGCTGCTGATTAGCGGTAATCTGGGCGTTGTAGCCTACATTTCCGTGGCGCTAGCCGCTCAAGCCGTTCTTCCCGCGGCCGCTTCGGGCGCCGCCGCTTTCTTCATTCCTTTAGCGTTCGTAGCCCTCAAGCGCCGCCGGCGGTTGCGGGCTTTTGAGCAGTATTTCCCTGAGGCAATCGATCTTGTGGCGCGCGTAGTGCGCGCAGGCCACGCGCTCTCCACCGGGTTGGAGATGATCCCCAGCGAAACGCATGAGCCCGTCGCCGGAGAGTTTCGCGCGCTGTTCGAAGAGCAGAAACTCGGCCTTCCGCTCAATGAGGCTCTGGTGCGTCTTGCCCGGCGGGTTCCGCTGATGGACATCCAGTTTTTCGTCACCGCCCTCTTCATTCAGCGTGAAGCGGGGGGCAATCTTAATGAAATACTGGACAACCTCTCCCGCGTCATCCGGGAGCGTTTCAGGGTCTACGGTGAGATACGCACCCACAGCGCTCAGGGCCGGCTGACTGCGGCGATGCTGATTGCGCTGCCGCCCGGCATCCTGGCGATGCTGGCCGTCACGAACCCCGGCTACTTGCAACCCCTGTTTGCACAGCCGCTCGGCCACCTCATGCTCGTGGCGGCAGTGGCGTTACAAGTTTTTGGAGCCTTCCTGCTTTGGAAAATCGTGAGCATTGAGGTGTAATTTTCCGCGGAGCATCCGGCAAATGATGACTTCAGTTCTACTGGCGACTTTCCTTGGCTCGTCGATCGTGGTTCTAGCCCTGTACTTTGCTTTCACCGCCCACACGGCGCCGACCGCCGACCGGCTCTCAAACTTGTGGACTGTATCCTCCGGCGCTTCAAGGCGGGGAGGACAATTACCATTCGCGAAGCAGTTGCGGGGGATTCTCGACCGCATCGGCGAGCTGATTCCAGCTTCTCCTCGGGAGGCCAGGCGCACGGAGAGGGTTCTGATGCGCGCGGGATTCCGCCGTCCTGAAGCCATAAAGGCTCTGCGCGGCCTCAAGCTGGTCTTCCCCGCCGTGCTGCTGGCAGCGGTGGTGGCGAGCGGAATCTACCGGATCAACCCTGTTTTCATGGTGGGAGGATCGGCAATGGCGGGATTCGTGCTGCCCGAACTTTGGCTGACGCGACAGGTCCGGAGACGCCAGCGGCGCATTCAGCGTGGGTTGCCCGATGTGTTGGATCTGCTGGTCATTTGCGTTGAGGGCGGCTTGGGGCTGGATCAGGCTATGCTCCGCGTATCCCGCGAGCTAGCCCGCGCTCATCGCGATTTGAGTGAGGAGCTTCAGTTAGTCAATTTCGAAGTGCGGGTCGGGAAGACGCGCGCTGGGGCGTTGCGGAGCTTCGCCACCCGAACCGGTGTTGAGGACGTTCAGGCCCTGGCCTCGATCCTGGTACAGGCCGACCGGTTTGGAACCAGCGTCGCCCAATCGCTGCGTATCTATTCGGATACCTTGCGCACCAAGCGGCGGCAACGCGCTGAAGAGTTGGCGGCGAAGACCTCCGTGAAAATGATCCCGGTGCTGGTGTTGTTCATTTTCCCGTCGCTATTCGTCGTGGTCCTGGGCCCGGCGGTGATCACGTTGATGCATCAGTTAGCACGAATGCGGTGAGCAACTGGAGGAGAGCGAGGCCTACAAACCCCAGGTTTCAAGAAATTCTCGGAGGCATCATGGATACAACAGTCGTTCGTATTATCGCGGGCGTGTTTGCTTTGGTAGTGCTGGCGCTAATCGTCTGGCGCCGCCGCCGGCACGCTGCGGAGTAGCTTTGGGGCTGCTTCATTAGCTTTTTCGAGCTTTCGGCTCTTACTGGGATACGGATAGCAGGAGCTAATACAAACGCATTGGTTGATGTGACGCCACTCTGGTGCGCCGGTGTCCCCAGCGGCGAAAAACCGGCGATGAGGACATCGCCGCACCAGCAGACATCACGCCACTTAATGCGTTTGTATTAGCATGACGGCCCGGTAAACCGGCGCCGGAGTGTCGAAGTGATTGTGTCGGTGTACAATCGCACGCGTGGTTGCCCGGTTTCGGTCCGGGTCGCCGTGGCGAAGACGGCTTTCGCGCGGTTGGTAGGATTGCTGGGTAAGGCGCGAAACTGGGCGGAATCCGGCATGGGCCTCTGGATCGTGCCCTCCCAGGGAGTGCACACTTTCGGAATGCGCTTCCCAATCGACGTGGTCTTTCTCGACGGGGCGCGCCGCGTTATGTGCATTCAGGAGCGCCTGCGCCCGTTTCGTATTTCCCGCCTTCACTTGAGCGCCCACAGTGTGTTGGAACTTGCGCCGGGTACAGTCGAAAAATCCAGAACACAGCCGGGCGACGAGCTTGAAATCACTCCACAGAAGAGCGCCTGATATTGAAGTCGCGCTTAGTGCCCGTTCAGAAATAACTGTTCCATCTTCCAACCAGCGCCCCTCCCCCGCCGCTTCGCGTCCCCCTCTCCCCGCTTGCGGGGAGAGGGCAGGGGTGAGGGGGTGTATTTGATCCGAAAGGGAACAGTTATTATCTGACAGCCCCTTAGCGCGCGAGCTTGCCCGCAATTTCAGCGACGTGGCGTCCCTGGAATCTGGCGATTTTGAGTTCATTCCCGGTGGGTTGGCGCGAGCCGTCGCCGCTCGTCAAGGTTGCAGCGCCATAGGGCGAACCGCCCGTGATGCCGTCCATGTAGAGCAGCCCGGACTCCGTGTAAGGCACGCCGACGATAATCATTCCGTGATGGAGCAGCGTCGAGTGGAAGCTTGTGATCGTGGTCTCCTGCCCTCCGTGCTGAGTGGCGGTTGAGGTGAAGACGCTCCCCACCTTGCCTGCCAGCGCCCCTTTGGCCCAAAGCTGCCCCGTCTGGTCGAAAAAGTTGCGCATCTGGGCGCACATGTTCCCGAACCGGGTAGGCGTGCCGAATATGATGGCGTCCGCCTCAGTCATTTGCTCGGGCTTTGCCACCGGAATGTGCGCGAAAACCTGCCGGGCGGCTTTTGCTCCAACGCGTTCCAGGGTTTCGTCGGGAACGAGCTCCGCAACTTGATAAAGGCTTACGTCTGTACCGGCTGCTTCGCGGGCGCCGGCGGCCACGGCTTCCGCCATTTTATAGACGTGCCCGTACATGCTATAGAAAATCACTTGAACTTTCGTGCTCATCAATTCAGCTCCTTGCTGCGAAAATGACCCGCTCGATCTTGAGAGAACTTTGCAATTTTACGAAGTCCGCGATAGGTCTATCAAGCAGCCATTGGAGATCAGAAACCTTGTGGGGTTTTTCTGAGTTCCTTGAGCAGCTCCATCAGTTGCTGCCTTTCCTTTCGGGTGAGGCCTGAAGCCGCCGCTTCCATGGCTTCGTGATGTTCGGCGAAGACGGATGCGAACTCGATACGGCTCATCGCTCGCCGCTCTTATAACAGCCGAGAACGCGCAGAAATTCGGTGACTTCAGAGAGATGAGCGAGGGCGTTTTTGCACTTTGGGTCTTTGATGTTTCCTGCGAAGTCCAAGTAAAAGAAGTATTCCCACGGACGGCCGCGCAGGGGACGGGATTCCATCTTGGTCAGGTCAATATCGCGCAGGGCAAAAACGCTGAGGCACTTGAAGAGCGCTCCGGGAACGTTGCGGGTGGAAAATGCGATCGAGACCTTGTTGCTCCCCGCCGCCACGGTCGGCTTGCGCGACAGCAGGAGGAAGCGGGTGTAATTTTCCGCGTGGTCTTCGAGATGCTTTTGGAGGATGCGCCCCCCATAGACGCGGGCGGCGATGTGGCTGGCGATAGCCGCCGCACCGGTAATCTTCCTTTCCGCAAGCATCTTCACACTCCCGGCCGTATCATAGAACGGAATTTTTTCTACTTTGGGATGACGTTTGAAGAACTTGCCGCACTGCGCGAGCGCCACCGGGTGAGAATAGACTTGGCGGAGATTTTCCATTGTGGTGCCGGGAAAAGCGATGAGGTTGTGCACGATGCGCAGGTTCACTTCTGCCACGATGTGCAGGTCGTTTTCGAGCAGGAGATCGTAATTTTCGTAGACCGAGCCAGCAAGCGTATTTTCAATGGGAGCCAGGCAATACCGGGCCTCGCCTTCGGCGGCGCTTTTGAAAATGGCAGCGAAGGTTTCCTTGGGGAGCACCCGGATGCCGCGCCCGAGCAAAGCGCCTGCGGCCTCTTCGCTGAAAGAGCCGCGCTCACCCTGTATTGCCACTAAGGTCTGTACCATTGCTGGCTCCGCCTCCCTTCACTCGTGCTGTTGATCGACCAGTGCTGAACTAGACTTGCGTTCCGAGCAACCCGCGAAAGAAGAATTCCGAAAACACCTGAGCGAGATCGCTTTCCGCTACGGGTCCTTCGATCCGGTACCATTGATACAGCCAGTTGATCATGCCCAGCAAGGCGAATGCCGCCAGTGTTGGTGAGATCGAAGGGGCGCCATCCGTTTTCTGTTGCACCTCGGCGATCAGGTTTTCGAGAAAGTGCGTGTACTCCCTCTTGCGAGCATCAATCTTGTCCCGCAGCGGTCCGCTCAGTGACCGGTTCTCGTGAAGTATGACGGTGATTTCCTGGTCCCGCGCCCGGACGATCAAGTCGATGTGGCCGGAGATGGTTTGCCGGAGTTTCTCTCGGGGATCCTGGATGGAGGCCACGCGGTCGAGCACGGTCTCCTGCAGAATGTCCATACCGTAGTTCATGATCTCGAAAAGCAGCCGGTCTTTGCTGCCGATGTGGTGGTATAGACCCGCCTTCGTCAAGCCCACGGCCTCGGCGATCTCCTGCATGGAGGCGCCGGTGTAACCCTTTTCATAGAAAACGCGCGCCGCTATGCGGCAAATTTCCCTGAGGCGGTGTTGGGTGTCAACGGTTTGAGGCACGAGGGCAATTTATCACAAAGAAGAGCCGTGAGGGCAGAAGAAAGGTTGGAAAAACTCTCAAGGCTTGACCGGTTGGCGCTCGGGGGTCTCGACCGGGGAAAACTTCACGTTTGCCGGAAAGCTCCAGATTAAAATGGTGCGGAAGGGGGGACTCGAACCCCCATGGTCTTGCGACCGTCAGCCCCTCAAGCTGGTGCGTCTGCCAATTTCGCCACTTCCGCACATATAGGGCAGGAGCAGGAGGCGCTTGGGAAAGCGCTAAAGAGCGTTGGCTATTTCTGAGCTGGATTCGCCGGGGCGGCGGGCGCATTGCCGGGGGTCTTGGGCGCCGATTGACGAGGCGAATTCTCCAAAACCGAACTCGTGCGGCCCTTCGTGGCCCAGACGGAAAGCGCCACCGATGTGATCAGGAAAATCGCGCCCAGCACCCAAGTCATTTTCGCCAGCGTGGAAACCGTTCCGCGCGGGCCGAACGCCGCCTGGCTGACCCCTCCGAAGGCGGCGGTAATATCCACGTTCTCGCCGCCCTGGATGAGCACCACCAGGACGATTAGCACGCTCACAATAACATGCACCGCCAAAACCATGCCGTGTAGCATAATCTCGCTTCCGCCAAGCGTTTTTTAAGGAATTTAGAACGCTTGCTTTGTAGCGCCGGTCTGTGACCGGCGGCCATGAGCTTTCAAACTGTGCTCCCCTCACAGAGTGGCTCTACAGCATCCGGCTAGAGATAATTCACAATCGCCGAGAACGAGTCAACATTCAAACTCGCCCCACCCACCAAGGCTCCGTCAATTTCTTCCTGGCTCATCAAGCCGCGGATGTTATCAGGCTTTACGCTGCCGCCGTATAGGATCCGCACCGCGCGGGCCAAATTCTCCCCGAATTGAGTCCGCGCCAACTGGCGCAGAAACCGGTGGCTTTCCGCAGCCAACTCCGGGGTAGCCGTGCGCCCGGTTCCTATGGCCCAAACCGGCTCGTACGCTATGATGATACGGGAAAAGTCCGGGCCGGTCAACCCGGCGAATCCTCCCGTAACTTGCCGTTCTAGAACCTCTTGAGTGCGGCCGGCTTCGCGCTCGGCTAGCGTCTCGCCCACGCAGATGATGGGCGTAAGGCCGTTGGCCAGCGCGGCTTTGAGCTTGCGATTTACTCTCTCGTCGGTTTCACCATGGATATGGCGTCGTTCGGAGTGGCCGATGACCACGTGCGTACACCCGGCCTCGCGCAACATAGGAGCGGAGACGTCGCCCGTAAACGCCCCTTCGTTCTCCCACGCCACGTCCTGCGCGGAAACCTTGATGTTGCTGCCCGCGGCGGCTTCCGTCACGGCTTGCAATGCCGTAAATGGCGGCGCCACCACGACTTCGCAATGGTTGGCCCCGGCGACCTTGGGCTTGAGCGCTCGAATAAACTCCACCGCCTCGGCGATGGTCTTATACATCTTCCAATTGCCCGCGATAACGGGACGACGCATTGTTCCTCACTGGGAAGATAATTGGCAGAAAGCGGAAAGCAGAAGGAAAAGCCGCAGAGTTTCTGAAAAGCGAAACTCTGCGCTACCCATGCCATTACTGCCTTTCGCCTTCTGCCTTCCTCTTCTCGGTCAGCGCTTCGACGCCGGGCAGCTTCAGTCCGGAGAGGAATTCGAGTGACGCGCCGCCGCCGGTCGAAATATGGGAGATTTTGGAGGCGACACCGGCCTTGGCGATGGCGGCCAGCGAATCCCCTCCGCCCACGATTGAAAAGGCGGATGATTCCGCCACCGCTTTGGCGACAGCCAGCGTGCCTTCGGCGAATTGAGGAATCTCGAAGACGCCCATCGGCCCATTCCACACGATCGTCTTCGCGCTTCTGATGGCTGCGGCGTATATAAGGCGCGTGGCCGGGCCGATATCCGCGCCCATGCGACCGGCGGGGATATCAACGCTGGCCACCGTTTCGGCCTTGCTGCCGGGATCGATTTTCTCCGCCACTATGTGGTCTTTGGGAAGCTGGATCGTCACCTTGCGTTCAGCAGCGGCTTGCAGCATTTCCCGCGCGTGATCGAGTTTTTCTTCTTCCACCAAGGACTTGCCCACTTCATGTCCCTGCGCTTTGAGAAACGTATAGGCCATCGCTCCGCCGATAAGGATGGCGTCCGCGTGCTTCATCAGGTTGTTGAGCAGGTCGATCTTATCCGAGACTTTCGCTCCGCCAACGATCGTGACGTAAGGATGTGCCGGGTTCTCCACGGCCTTGCTGAGATATTCCAGTTCTTTTTCCATCAGGAAACCTGCCGCAGCGGGATGGAGATAATGCGTGATAGCCTCGATGGAGGAGTGGGCGCGATGAGACGATCCAAAGGCATCGTTCACATATAGCTCCGCAAGGCCCGCAAGTTTTTCGGCGAATGGCCAATCGTTCTTCTCTTCTTCCGGATGGAATCGCAGGTTCTCAAGCAGCAGCGCTTCACCGTCCTTGAGCGCCCTCGCTTTCGTTTCCACCTCGGCCCCTATGCAGTCTTCGGCAAAGTGGACGGGCTTGCCAAGCAACGCGGAGAGCCGCGCTGCCACCGGGCGCAGGCTCATCTTCGGATTTGCTTTGCCCTTCGGACGGCCCAAATGGGAAGCGAGAATCAGGCGCGCGCCGCGCTCAAGCGCGAATTGGATGCTGGGGAGTGAAGCGCGAATGCGGGTGTCGTCGGTAATGGCGCCCGCTGCGTCCAGAGGAACGTTGAAATCCACGCGCATGAAGACGCGCTTACCCTTCAGGTCGATGTCACGAATTGATAGTTTAGCCATTGTCAGTGGTCCTTGGTCAGTTGTCAGTTGGTAGATCGCTGTTCGTGGTCACCTGTCTTCAGTGTTTCTTTGTCGCCTGCGTGTAGTGCCATTCGAAGTATTGTGCATTCTTCTTTGTCCACTGAGCGCAAGTTCGGTTAGTAAGTTCCTTAATCCGGTGTTCGACCGTGTCGGTTGTAGGCGGTCCGGGTATTGAGACCACTTGACCATTTCGAACGCCGATGTAACCGCGCTCGAATAAGGCATCGCAACCGAACAAACACATTGGGACCACGTTGGCGGGGTCTCCTTTTTCGGTGTGCCCGCACTTACTTCTTCTCTTGATGTGAGCGGCTACGAGCAAGGTAATGGGGTACGTACGTCCGCATATGGCACAGGCACCTTCATCTAATCCGCCAAGCAGCCGTCTCCGCAGAAATTGTTGTTCTTTTCTTGCAAGGTGCTGCTTTGGGGTATCGAAGTTATCGACGTCGCGCAAGTAGGCCAAGTCATCTTGGTCCCACCGACTGGGAGCGCGGACAATCACTGCGCCTTCGGCAGTCTTCTTCCTGGTTGGTGGTATTGACGGATATTCTCCCCGCGCACATTCAACGCATTCACGAAATAACACCTCCAAGAAGTCACGATGTGCATTGAAAGTTTTCTCAGATCCGGAGAAACGAACTCTATGAAGCTTGTGGGGCTCCGGCTTAGTTGTTAGCGGCTTGAACTTGGGGTCGGGGAGCTTGCTGACCTTTCTCATCCATTGCTCCACGCCGCGGGTTGACCCTACGCGAACCGAACACAGGAGAACTGTATTTTCTGGTGTCAGCCTCGCCCAATCTTGGTCCGTGCCCTTTCCCAATCGCTGTTTGTCGAAGGAGAGATGCCGGTAATTCTTCGTTGGCGTGAACCAAAGATGTTGATTGATCTTCTTAACAATCTGCTGACAGACTTGTACGGCGCGTTCCACAGTTTCCGTCATGGCATCCCTCCCAACTGACAACTTACGACGGACCACGGACAACTGACAGCGGGGAGTCCCCTTAGAACTTCGCTGCCACAAACTTCACGAGATCCCGAACCCGGCACGAGTACCCCCACTCGTTGTCATACCAGGCGGTGATTTTCAGGCAATTTCCGTCAATCACCTTGGTGAAGCCGGCGTCTACAATCGAGGATCGCGAATCGCCGCGAAAGTCTGCGGAAACCAACTCCTCGGTCTCGTAGCCAAGAATGCCCTTGAGCGGGCCTTCGGCGGCCTTGCGCAGGGCTTCCTGCAGCTCCTCCGTGGTGGTGGATTTTTCGACGAACGCCACCAAGTCCACCAGCGAAACGTCGGGAGTGGGCACGCGCATCGAGTAGCCGTCAAGCTTACCTTTCAACTCTGGCAGCACCAGCCCCAGCGCCTTAGCGGCGCCGGTGGAAGTGGGGATGATCGAGACCGCGGCGGCGCGGGCCCGGCGCAAATCCTTGTGAGGAAAGTCCAGAATGCGCTGATCGTTGGTGTAGGAGTGGATGGTAGTCATCGCTCCCTTCACAATTCGAAAGCGTTCGTGTATCACCTTGGCCAATGGCGCTAAGCAGTTCGTAGTGCAGGAAGCGTTCGAGATCACGTGGTGCTTGACCGGGTCATACATCTTTTCGTTGACCCCAAGCACGATGGTGATGTCCTCGCCTTTGGCGGGCGCGCTGATGATTACCTTCTTCACGCTGCCGCGTAGGTGCTTCTTGGCGTCCTCGGCATTGGTGAACTTTCCGGTTGATTCCACCACAATTTGCGCTCCGAGCGAAGACCAGTCAATCTTGGCGGGGTCCATTTCCTTGAAGACGCGGATGCTGCGGCCGTCAACACGGATGCCATCCTCGCCATGACCGATCTCATTTTTCAGAGTTCCAAGGACCGAGTCATACTTGAGGAGATGCGCCAACGTGCGCGAATCCGTGATGTCGTTTGTCGCCACAACTTCGATGTCCGCATCAGATAAGGCGGCGCGCAGCACGTTGCGCCCGATGCGTCCGAACCCGTTGATTGCAACCTTAACCGCCATGGCAGGATCCTCCAGACAAGATAACCCTTAACGGCCAGACGCTCCATTCTAGGAGGCGGACCGGTGTTCGTCAAACACTCCGCTGTCTCAGTGCTCGCCGCATGGCGAATGTGCTGCGTGGGCGGCCAAGGCGATTACTGGCCGGGCGCCCAGACTTCCGCGGGAGCCTTGATCTCGACGCCGGGCAGTTCCGTTCTAACGCTCAGCGGCTCGCGCCCGGCCTTGGCACGCGGCACGGCCTTAAAGCTGAGCACGTACTGCGAAGAAAGCAGTTCGTTCACGCGGCGCAGAAAGGGGTTGAAAGAAACGGGCGTTCTGAGGCCCTCAAAAAAGGCTTCACCGCCCGTTCCGCGCGCCAGGAGATTCAGGCAGCTCTGGCCGTTATTCACCAGGATCGGGTTTTGAGAAGCGGAACCGGCGCTGCTTGCGTAAAGCGCGTAAGCGATGGCGCCGTGGCGCAGAAACGCCCGAATGCCCGCTGAAAAGTCGATGTTGACTCCAGGAGAGGAATCCGCGACACCACGGTACAGGTCGATTCCGTCACTCACCAGGAGAACCGCGCGCCGGTGTCCGCTGTCCAGCGGCCAGCGCTTGAACAGGTCCGCGGCCGCAAGGTATATGCTCAAATTCCCGGCGGCGGCTCCGAGCGGCAAGCGGATGGCCCGCGCCGCCCGCTCGTGGTCAGTGGTGAACTGTTGGGCGAAGTTGGCGTTGCTGTAGGTGCTGTATACTACTGCGACCCGTGCGGAAGAGGGCAACCCGCGAATGAATCGGCGAAGATCGGGAAGAAGGGTATTAAAGGCAGGCCCCAGCGATTCGTCCACCAGGATCGCAAGGTCGAGCGGAGCGGTTTGATCTGTGGCCCGCACCCAGCTAACGACCGGCCTGCGCTGATGGTTTTGATAGACCAGCACATTCGCTTTGTCCGCCACGCCCGGCGCTTGCGAGCCGGGGCCGGTCACGGTTACCACCACGCTAACCGTTGCGCCATTCCGTGCGGGCAACTGCCCCGCGCACAGTCCGGCACTGGAGCTTATCAAGATCAAACCCATAACCGCAAGGCTCCATATCCATTTCATGGTGTTCATCATCAGCCTCCGATATCACTTCTGTAACCAATTCGCGCACTACTTATTATACATAACGACATAAGTCGGCGACGCTCGAAAGCTGGTGCGCCGGTCTGCGACCGGCGGATTTCGG
>NFUN01000113.1 GCA_002197525.1 Acidobacteria subdivision 13 bacterium RH2 MAG17b
GCGGGGAGAGGGTGACGCGAAGCGGCGGGTGAGGGGCGCCGGTTTGAAGATGGAACAGTTATTTCTGAACGCGCGCTTAGATAGCTCAGAGGACCGCATACAGCGAGACACCTTGCGCTTTTCAATGCCGGTGAAGGATGATTGATTTGAGCGCGGGTTCGAGCGTGAAAATCACCTGCGCTCCTACGACTCGCTCGCGCCGTGTGTAAAGCTCGCCGAAAGGTTCCTGCCCGCTATAAAACCAGCCTTCAAGCCGCGCCACAGGTTCGCCTTTGCCCGTGGTCCACTGAATGCCCGGCTCGACGCTGATGTTGGTCTGCCAGGCCACTTCCTGACGGGTCTGGAAATCATCGGCAAGGTAGAACTTCCAATGATGGCCGGAGAGGGAGGGAGGAAACCATTCGCTGCCAGCCTGAAAGGTCCATCGGCCGACTTGGGGGTAGGTTCGCACCAGCACGCGCGGCCCGCCATAAATGCGCAGGTGGTGAGGCAGGTCGTAGGCTACGAGGGCTTGGACTTCTTCGCGGCTGTAATGGAAGGCCTGAAAACCGGTGAGGTTCTGGTAATCACCGCCCAAGTGAGAACTGACGTGGTAAAACTCAAAACGCGCGGACCACTTGCCCTTACGGAACGAGACTGGAATGCCGGCATGAAAGTCCGCTGATTTCAGATAGAGCGTGGTGCGCTCGGACCCGAAACCGGCCACGATGCCGCCGAGAAAACCGATCTGCCAGCCGGAATTCTGGCCCAGGGAAGTGTAAACGGCCAGCGGCAGCGCCAGCCCAAAGTCGATTTCGCTGCCGCCGTAGCGGACGCGGTCCGCTGGTTCGGTCTGGTCAGCCATGGGGGGCTGGAACAACACATCGTCTGTCGTGTTGCTCGTGGAACTTGAAGCCGGCACAGAGTTCGCGCTGCTTTGCTGCGCCTTAAGGCAGGGCGCGAGGAGTGCTATCACGCTAATGGCGCACCAGACGGCGATAATCCAACACCTCATTCCGCTTCTCCCTCCACCATCACGAGCGCGCCGTAAGCCGCCGCTTAAGCTGTTGCACGGCTCGATCCGCGCGGGCGATTTGCCGGGCCACTTGCGGACGCGCGGTGCCGCCTGTGACGTTTCTCTGGTCAATGGTGAGGCGGGGAGAAGCCGCGATGCGGGCGAGGCGATTGTCCCACAGAGGGATCACACGGCGGGCCTCTTTCTCGGGCAGGTCCGCGAAGGTTTTGGATTGCGCAAGACAATAGCGAACGAGCTTCCCTACCGCCTCGTGCGCTGCGGCGAAAGCCATGCCGCGCCGGACAAGCTCATCGGCCACGTCGGTCGCCGTGAGAAAACCAAGATGGGTGGCAGCCTCCATTTTTTCGGGATGGATGCGAAGGGTTTGCAGCACGCGAGCCGCAAGCTGGAGTGAGGCGCGGGCCGTATCAACGCCGTCAAACAGCGCCGCCTTGTCTTCCTGGAGGTCGCGGTTGTAGGCCATCGGCAGGCCCTTAAGCATGGCGAGCGCGGAAGTGAGCCGCCCGAGCACGCGCGCCGCCTTGCCGCGAATGAGTTCAAGCGAATCGGCATTCTTCTTCTGCGGCATCAGGCTGCTGCCGGTTGAATATTCGTCCGCCAGCTCGACATAACCGAACGCCGGAGAGGAGTAGAGGATCAAATCCTCCGCAAGGCGGCTCAAGTGGATGAGCGCCAGCGAGCAGGCGAACAGCAACTCGCAGACAAAATCACGGTCGGAAGTCGCGTCGAGGCTGTTGGTGGAGACGCGCGCGAAGCCCAGGTCACGCGCCAACGCCGCCCGGTCTACCGGAAATGTTGTGCCCGCCAGAGCGCCAGCGCCCATCGGGAGTTCATCCGCGCGGGTGCGGCAATCTTCAAAGCGGCTTACGTCGCGCGAGAGCATTTCGAAATAGGCGAGCGCATAGTGGGAAAAAAGAATGGGCTGTGCGGGCTGCAGGTGCGTGGTGCCGGGCATCACGGCGGCGATGTGACGCTGTGCCAGACCAAGCAGCGCTTCAAGCGCTTCAACCGCGGCGCGCTCAAGAGCGTCGATTGCGTCCTTGGCAAACAGGCGGGTCTCGGTGGCGACCAGGTCGTTGCGGCTCCGTCCGGTGCGAAGCTTTCCGGCCAACGCGCCTAACGCGCGTTCAAGACGGGCCTCGACCCACGTGTGCACGTCCTCGCTGCGCTGGCCCCTGGCCCAGTGCGGGTTCTTTTGAACCTCTCGCCGGATGGTTTCGAGACCGCTGGAGAGCCGGCGAGCTTCCCCTTGCTTCAGGCCGCCCGCCGCGGCGAGATGCTTGACGTAGGCCTGGTTGACGCGCAGATCGTAAAAAATCAGGCGCTGATCGAGCGAGAAGGATTCGGAAAACTCTTCAAACAGAGGATCCCGCCCGCCACCCGCGAAACGTCCGCCCCACAGCTTCATTTCAACCTTTCCTTGGGTACTGGGTCAGTTTGCTGGTGCGGCGCTCTATGAGCGCCGGTTCGGCGGTCGCAGACCGCCGCTACAAAGATCAAATCGACCCACTACCTTTTCCTTGGCTTCGCTTGACTCTTGCGCGTGGCATTCGCTTGCAGGGCTGCCATTTTCATGGGCAAGCCCAGGATGTTGATGAACCCGGCGGCGTCTTTCTGATCGTACTCCGCGCCCATTGTGAACCCGCCCATGCTGACGTCGTAGAGCGAATACGGCGAGCGGCGGTCCAGTACCCGGATGCCGCCTTTGTAGAGGCCCAGTGTAACCTCCCCGGTGACGTGGCGCTGGGTCGTTTGAATAAATCCGTCCAGGGCTTCGCGCAGCGGGGTGAACCACTGCCCGTAATAAACAAGCTCGGCGTAGCGCAAGGCCACGTGCTGCTTGTAATGGAAAGTCTCGCGGTCCAGACACAGCGCTTCCAATTCATGATGCGCGGCGTGCAGCAGGCTTCCGGCGGGGGTTTCATACGCGCCATGGGATTTCATGCCTACCAGGCGGTTTTCCACCAGATCGGTGCGGCCCACGCCGTTCTCGCCGGCAACCCGGTTGAGGGTTTCGAGCAGGCGCAACGGGGAAAGCTTTTCCCCGTTTACAGAAGCGGGAACGCCCGCCTCAAAACCGATGCGTACGGCGGTCTCACGGTCCGGCGCATTGCGCGGGCTTTTCGAAAGCTTCCACGCATCTTCGGGCGGCTCGCCCAGCTTGGTCTCAAGCGGTCCGCCTTCGTGGCTGAGGTGCCAGATGTTCTGGTCGCGGCTGTAAAGGTCCTTTTTGGTCACCGGCACCGGAACGTTGTGCTTGCGGGCGTATTCGAGCGCGTCTTCGCGGGATTTAATCGGCCATTCGCGCCACGGAGCAATCACGCGCAAGTGGGGAGCCAGAGCTTTGTAGGTGAGCTCGAAGCGAACCTGGTCATTGCCCTTGCCAGTGCAGCCGTGCGCCACCGCGTCCGCGCCGCAGGCGAGCGCCACTTCCACCTGCCTCTTCGCGAGCACCGGCCGGGCGAGCGAGGTGCCGAGCAGATACTTGCCTTCATAAATCGCTCCGGCCTGAACCGCTTTCCACAAATAACCGGTGACGAATTCCTCACGGAGGTCTTCCACGAATACGCGCTTGGCGCCGGTGCGGAGCGCCTTGGCGCGAACCGCCTTGTAGTCATCGCCCTGTCCGACGTCGCCCACCATGGCGACCACTTCGCAACCATAGTTTTCGCGAAGCCAGGGAATGATGATGGAGGTGTCCAGCCCTCCCGAGTAAGCCAAAACCACCCTTTTCACACTGCCAGGGTGGACTTCCGAGGATGAAGGCATAAATTTCAAGCTCCTCATTGGTGTTCGCGCAACATGATGACATCAGTTGTTGTAGCGGCGTCTGCGACCGCCGGTTTTTCCGCGCTCATAGAGCGCCGCTACAGGACCAATTGTCATTGCGTTTTGCGAATGTCAATACGTTCGCGGACGCACCGCGGGGCGTTTGCTATCCCGCCAAGGCCTGCAAAATCTTTTTGCGGATTTGCGCCGCTTGGCGGGGCCCGGCGGTGGCGAGGAAAATGGTATCATCGCCCGCGACGGTGCCCAGAACTTCCGCCCAGCCTGTGGAATCGAGGGCCACACCCACGGTGTGGGCGTTGCCGGGATGAGTTTTTACCACGACCAGATTGGAAGCCTGCCGCACCTCGCGCAGGAATTCCTTGAGAATCACCGAAAGCGCCGGTTGCGGCGGCGCCGGGGATTCAGCGGTTCCGGGCAGGCCGTAACCTTCGCGCGTCTTCACGAGTCCCAGCTCTTCAATATCGCGCGAGACCGTGGCCTGCGTCACTCGAATCCCCCGCTGGGCGAGGGCCCGCCGCAACTCCGTCTGCGTGTAGACGGGCTCCGTCCGGATGATATCCAGAATCTGATTCCGCCGGTATAGATTGTCCATATGAAGTGCGCTGAAATTAACTACTCTACCGGATTTCACCCGGCAGGTACAAGCGCGCGAATTTCGGGTAGTAGGTCATTTTGGTTGTTGTAGCGGCGCTGTCCTCAGCGCCGGAAGACGCCGGTGGGGACACCGGCGCTACAAAAAAGCCGTCACTATAATTTGTAAACCTCAATAATTCGAGGCTGTGAACGCCGCCAATTTGCTGTCTTAGCTCCTCTCATTGTCGATAGACTACCGCTTTTCGTCGCCCTTTCTTGGCGGGGGGAATGAGAGGCGCGGTCAGTTTTTCGTAGACGGCGAAGAGATGTTCGAGGGGCTTGCGGTCGCTCTCAAAGGGCTGCGGGCCTACAAAAGGTGGCGGCTCTATGCTTGCGTTTTTAGTCCGTGGATTGGAAGCCTACAGTCCGCTTCTGTAGTAGCTCGACATATTCGGTGCCGGCGGCCAATAATTTGACGCGAACATCGTTACGTGCTTCTACTGACGCAAACACGGCTTCCGGAGGTTCCCAGTCGTGCCAGGGCCGGAATCTGGCTCCGTCATACGCCTCGAGGGAAATGAGCCGCTCTTCGGCGGCCCATCGGAGCAACAGCTCTTTGACGTGCTGGGGCTCGACGCCGTACTCGTTTTGGAACTGCCACGCCGTTATGTAGCGTTCGTTGGCGCCCGTGTTCTTGAAGAACGAAAGAAAGTCATCCTTGAATCGCTGTTGCGAAGTCACGCCGGTCTCCTCTGAACTGGTGCTAGAATAGCAGGCTTTGGCGGAGGTGTGCAAGATCCGAGCGCGTTCCAAAAGTCAACAAGGCACGTTCGCGCTACGCCCGCTCTGCTCCTCCCGTCTGTCTCGCTACTTTTTTCGTCGCGCTTTCTTGGCGGGGGGGATGAGAGGCGCGGTCAGTTTTTCGTAGAGGGCGAAGAGGTATTCGACACGGTGGCGGTCGTTCTCGAAAGCTTGTGGGCGGTAGCAGAGGTCAACGGCGCGATCTAGGCCGGCGTGGGCTTTAACCAGCGCGGGCGGCATCGCCAGCGGGTCGTATAGGTCTGCCAGCGTCGCGTCGGGAAATTTCTTGCGCGCGTCCAACACTGCTTGCGCGGCGGCTTCCACCGCGGCACGTTGTTTCGCCGTCGGCCGTTCGGGCCACGGGTAGTTGTTATAGACCAGTCTATTCGAGTAGCGGTAACGCGACTCCAAGCGACCGCAGACTTGTTTGACCCACGCCATGTGCATCGCGGAGGAGAGGACGCCGAAATGGTAAAAGGTGGCATCGGGAACAAAGAGCACAAGGTTGCTGCCGATGACGGTTTTCGGCATGAATCCAATTGGAATGTATCGGCGGGTCTCTGACGAAACAGAAGGAATCAAAAGGTATTCGTTATCAGGCTGGCGAATCTCACCAAACAACGTCGGTGTCTTCGCCAACTCGCACGTCGTCTCACGCGAGCTTGCTTGGCGATGCTTGCGCACACCTTGGACTCGCTCCATGACTTCTGGCAGGGCGCGAAGTTCGGCGGGAGATGCGTCCTTGAGCCAGAGACACCAACGATATCTGCCATGAATAAATTCTTCAGCGCCGAGAAATGGACGAATGAATTTCTTCGCGGCAGGCTCGTTTTTGAGCAATTTTGTTTTCTCGATGTCCGTAAGAATGAGATGACCGCCGTCGTTTGGCATGTTACCGAAGATTATTTCAGGAGCCTGTGAGACCGGAGAGGAGCGCGAGAGGACAACAATGTCGCTGCCTTCGATGAGGTAAGGACTGATATTCCTCGCGGGTGAGACGGTGACCTTACCGCTCTCGGAATCGTAATCGTAAATTCGTTTGCCGCCCGTGTCGAATGCTCCAAAACCGATGATGACCACGTGGACGTGGGCTTTGCCTCGCGCCTCGCTTGCCCACGAGAAAGTGCGATGGGCGAAGTGAATCCTTAAGTGGTAGCGCTTGAACAGTTCATTCCAAAGAATGCCGACTTGCTCGCCTTGGCTGATGGAGTTAGTGGAGACGAAGCCGACTTGAATCGAGGTGTTCTGAATATATTCGCCGACCTTGAAATACCAACCCGTGACGTAGTCGAGCACGCCACCGCCTTTAACATTGCCACAAACGATTTCCATGTCGGCTTTCTGTTCGGCGTTGCCGAATTGCTTTCCGCCAAACGGTGGATTGCCGAGGACGAAGCTGCATTTGTCGGGCGGGAGAATTTTCTTCCAGCCGAGCCGGAGCGCGTTGCCACAGACGATAGTGGGGGATTTTTTGAGCGGGAGGCGAACAAAGTATTGGCCGAAGGCTTCCGAGAGGCGAATGTTCATCTGGTGATCCATCAGCCACATCGCCACCTCCGCGATGCGCGCGGGCCACTCGCTGATCTCGATGCCGTAGAAGGCGTCCACGTCCACCAGGGAGAGGCGTTGGATGTCCAACTCCTGCTGCGCGTTGGGATAGAGTAACTTGAGAATTTCTATTTCCAGCAAACGCAACTCGCGGTAAGTGATGACGAGGAAATTGCCGCAGCCGCACGCCGGGTCCAGAAAGCGAAGTCCCGCGATCTTTTCGTGGAATCGCCTTAGCTCGGCTTTGCTGCTTTTGGCGCGCTCGAAATCCGCGCGCAGGTCGTCGAGGAACAGTGAGCGGATGACTTTGAGGATGTCGCGCTCGTTGGTGTAATGCCCGCCGATTTGCCGCCGTTCCTTCGGCTCCATGACCGCCTGAAAGAGCGAACCGAAAATCGCCGGTGAGATGCGCGACCAGTCGAAGTGCGTGCACGCCAGCAGCGCGTTACGCATGTCGCTGTTAAAGTCGGCGAAACGGAGGTTCTCGGCAAAGAGGTCGCCGTTGACGTAGCGGAAAGCAGCGAGAGTTTCGTCGAGGTTTTTCTGACGTTTATCGGGCGGCGTATTCAGCACGTCGAAAAGACGCGCGAGGTGCAAGCCGAGGTCGGAGCCGTCTCCGGCGGTGCGGTTCAGCAGGTAGAGCTTGAACGATTCACGTTCGAAGATGCCCGTGTCTTCGGCGAAGAGGCAAAAGAGGATGCGAACAAGGAAGCGTTCGAGTTGATGCCCGGAGTAGCCGCCGGCCTCAAGCGTGTCGTGCAGGCGGCCCATGATTTCGACGGCTTCAATGTTGATCGGGTCTTGTTCTTCAAACTTGTGCTGCTTGTAGCCAGGGATAAATGCGAAGGCATGAATGAGTTTGTGAAAGTCGGCCAGCGGAAATTCGATGGTGGCCACACGGCGATTGTCGAAGAGCGGCAAGTGGCGCTGGTCTTCGGGCTCGAGATCGTGCAGGGCGATACGCGCAAAGTCGGAAACGATGACGTAGCGGGGAATTTCCTTTTCGCGTCCGTCGCGCGCGAGGTCTTGGAGGTAACGGAACGCCTGCGATTCCGCCTTGCCAAGGTCTTTGCCGAAGCTCTTGTGCTCGATGAGCACGATGCCGGGCCAGAACAGGTCGATGTAGCCGTAGTCGCCGGAAATGTTCTTGACCGGCTCCTCAAAGCTGGCTACAACGCGACGGCGGATACCGAAAACGTTGAAGAATTCGTTCCAGAATGTTTGCTTTTCTGCTCGTTCGCTCTTCGCGCCCGTCCAGTCCTTTGAAAAGGCGATGGCGCGATGGCGGATTTCGTTCCAAGAAAGTGGCATGGGTGGATGATAGCAGAGCCGTGCCGGGCATCAAGTGAGGGATTCGAAACCCGAAGATCGGGGCAAGGCCGGCGGACTAAATAGTCTGCGTGACGACTGCGGCTGTAGAAATTGTAGCGCAGGGTCCGGTTTGTGACCCTGCGGTTTTTTGCCGTTCGCAACGCCAAAATCAACAAGCCGCAGCGTTCGACAGCGAACGCTGCGCTACAACGCTCGCCTCGGCGCTCCCCAACAGCGTCGGGACAGGCTCCGAGCGCCGCACCAACTCCGGCCCGGCCCAACTACGCGCCCGGCTGAAAGAGGACGCGCGCTTGACGCAATAAGTCTAGCGTACTATACTACGCTAGTATTAACGAGGTGAAAACGTGGCGCGTTCATCTTCTTCATCGCATTCCGGATTTCACAGCTTGAGCAGAAATCAAAGAGTGCTCCGAAATCCCGGAAATGAGTGGCTGTTTGCCAGCCAAAAAGCGCCGTCCGGAGAAGGAGCGAAAGCGAAAAAATGAATGTTTAACCTACCGAACCGGAATCTTATTGAAAACAAAGGAACATTAGAGGAACAAAGCTAAAAATCAAACCTAAAACTTGCTGTAATTTATTGAATATAAAGTAGATACACGAATTCTTTGAGCGAACCGGAGCGCCCAGCACAAAGTGAAGCACTTATTGGACACCCCCCTACTGCCATTGCACCAATGATGGTGCAATGGCCTGTTTTGCCCGGTTTGAAAATCCCACCCGTTAAGCCCACGCTGCAGCCGGAAGGCAAGCTACTTACCTAGCCCGGCAGCGGATCAAAGGCCAGCAGCGGAAGTCCGCACGCGCACGCTTCCATCAGGGCTGCGCCGCCCGGCTTGCCTAGCAGAGCAGGCCGGCCGCGGCCATCCACTCTGGCACGTTGTCCACCCATCCAACCGCCTCAGCGAGCCGGATCAGACCTTCTGAGGTCTGCGATTTGGATCGAGACGAACGAATCAGAGGACGCCATCCCAAACCCCATGGCGTGCATGGGCGGCGAGCGCAACACCCGTGCGTTCGCCCGCGGCAAAGCCCAAAGCAGCCGCCGGCGCGGGCTTCCGGAGCGGTTGACAGGGCGGGAGAGAGGGCCTAATAATGAACCGGTGCCTGAAGGGAACAGTCTGCAGGATCGAAACCCAGCCTCTCCGAGGTGAAATGCGAATGGCAACCTCGACCACCACGATGCACCAATCCGCGGCGCTGCCCAAGGAGTTGCTCCTGGCGGCGTATCGCACCATGTTCCTGTCGCGCAAGCTGGACGACAAGGAAATCCAGCTCAAGAGCCAGAATCGAGCTTTCTTTCAGACCAGCGGGGCTGGCCATGAGGCCGCGCAGGTGGGAGCCGCGCTGTGCTTGCGGCCAGGGCAAGACTGGTTCTATCCGTACTACCGGGATCGCGCGCTTTGCCTCCAGTTAGGGGTGACGCCGCTTGAGATGCTGCTGGGATCGGTTGGGTCCAAGGATGACCCAGCCTCTGGCGGGCGGCAAATGCCCTCGCACTGGTCATCGCCGTCACTGCACATTGTTTCGCTCTCCAGCCCTACCGGTACGCAAAGCCTGCAAGCGGTGGGCGCGGCGGACGCGAGCCTCTATTACGCCCGCGTTCGCGAGGCGGCGGAGCTTGCGAGAGGCTTTGACGCCGACGAAGTTGTTTTCGTCTCGCTCGGTGACGGCGCCACGAGCGAGGGTGAGTTTTGGGAGTCTGTGAACTGGGCGTCGAACGGAAAGTTGCCCCTGGTTTACCTGGTCGAAGACAACGGCTATGCCATCTCCGTTCCCACCACCGTGCAAACCGCCGGAGGGAGCATCTCCCGGTTGCTCACGAATTACCCGAACCTGCTGACGCTCGAATGCGACGGAACCGATCTGCTTGCCGCCTTTGAAGCCGCCTCGAAAGCCGTGGAACACGCCCGCAAACGGCAGGGCCCTGCATTGGTGCACGCTCACGTCATACGTCCGTATTCGCACTCACTCTCGGATGATGAACGGCTTTACAAGCCGGAATCCGTCCGCCAGGAGGAAGCCCGGCGAGATCCGCTTGCGCGCTGCCGGCATCACCTGCTGAGTTCCGGGACCGCGACCGAACCCGGACTGCAAGAATTGGAAGCGGCAGTGGAGCGGGAAATCCTGGAAGCCGTGGATAAGGCTTTGCAGGCCCCGGCGCCTTCGCCCGAAACGCTTCCTCTCTATCTGTTTTCACCGTCGGTGGACCCGACCTCAGACAACTTCGACCATGCGCCCCGTTTTGAAGGCCAGCCCGCAACCATGGTGGATCTGATCAACGCCTGCTTGCGCGACGAAATGGCCCGCGACCCGAGAGTCCTGGTGTTCGGCGAGGATGTGGCGGATTGCAGTCAAGAAGAAGCTTTGAAACAGGTGAAGGGCAAGGGTGGAGTCTTCAAAGTGACGCACGGCCTGCAAAAACGGTTCGGCAGCGCGCGGTGCTTCAACTCGCCGCTGGCAGAAGCCTCAATCGTCGGGCGCGCCATGGGCATGGCCACGCGAGGGCTAAAGCCCGTCGTCGAAATTCAGTTCTTCGATTACATCTGGCCGGCCGTGATGCAAATCCGCGACGAGCTGACGATGCTACGCTGGCGTTCCAACAACGGCTTTGCTTGCCCGATCGTGATCCGCGCGCCCATCGGCGGTTATTTGGCGGGAGGCGCGCTCTACCACAGCCAATCGGGCGAATCCATTTTCACCCACATGCCCGGCTTGCGAGTCGTGATGCCTTCGACCGCGTTGGATGCCAACGGCCTGCTGCGCACGGCGATCCGCGCGGAAGATCCGGTGCTGTTCCTCGAGCCCAAGCACCTCTACCGCCAGACCCACAATCGCAGTCCCTATCCGGGCCCGGACTATATGATCCCGTTCGGGAAAGCCAAGCAGGTGAGGGAAGGGTCTCACCTGACGGTCGTGACTTATGGGTCGCTCGTGATTCGAGCCGTGCAGGCCGCGAAGACGCTCGAGAAGGAAGGGATTCAGATCGAGATCCTCGATCTGAGATCTCTCCAGCCTTACGACTGGGACCTGATCACCGCTTCGGTGAAGAAAACCAACCGCGTCATCATCGCCCACGAGGACAATATTTCGTGGGGCTATGGCGCGGAGATAGCGGCGCGCATCGGCGAGGAGCTTTTCGACTTCCTCGATGCGCCGGTGCGCCGGATCGCAGCCAAGGACCTCTTTGTTCCCTACCACCCCGCGCTCGAAGCCGCCGTGCTCCCGCAGCCCGGGGACATTGTCCGCGTGGCGCGCGAGCTGGCCGCGTACTGAGTAATCTTCTCTTGACCCTCGTAATAGGGTGTGACGAGTTTTTCTGGTGCGGCGCTCTCTGAGCGCCGGAAGACTGCGGCCGGAGGCCGCCGCACCAGCGCTTGGCGTCACAATTTTGTGATCCTCAATAGGTCAAAACTTTTTCAAGATTTTGGCCACGGGCGTAAAGCGGGTTGATGTGTTGTCCACGGTCTCGCGCGGCGTATCCATGGGATGCGGAGCAGATGCGAGCGCGTTAGGGTATTCCAGCGCTGCATTCAACCAGCCATCGAGCGGGTTAGCGGGTGTTTGTCCGATGTAGTTAAAAACCGGCCTGCCTTTGGCGTCCAGAATCACGATCTGAGGTATGTTGCCCGCGAAATACTTCTGCACGAGTTTGTCTTGGGCCGCAGACCAGCCGTATTCGAAGTCTATGATGACGAAGTGCACTCGGTCTTTATACTTGTTATAAAGATGCACCGTGGTGCGCGCCTGGCGCTTGGCGTTATAGCAAAATTCAGCGTAGAAGACGATGTAGTTCGGCATGCCGGGTTTTACGCTTTCCATCATGTGATCGCCCGTGATGAGCGGGCCCTGGTGGTTATTCTTGAAATAGTTCAAATGAGGATTCAACGTCAAATGATCCGCTGCCATCGCGGCGATGGGCAGCATCAAAGCAACAGCAAGCGCCATGAGAATTCTGTGTCGCGTCATGTCGGTATCCATGTCTCCTTTTGCAAAATGGGATGCTGATTTTCTGGCCACGGCTGCCTTCGAGCAAGACAGCGTTCCAAAAGAGCCGGGCTCCCCGCGGCCATGGAGGGCATATTCAGCGCGGATCAGAAACTGCCCTGGTAGAGATTGTCGAATCAGCCCTCCGGGTTCACAACGCCTTACCCGCCCTCGCCCAGCCAATCGCCGACCGGCTTGAGAGAAGGAATGTTGTCGCACACCGCTTTCAGTGCGGCGGTGATCGGAACGGCCAACACCAAGCCCATCGCTCCCCACAACCATCCCCAAAACATCATGGCGACGGTAACCGACAGAGCGTTGAGCCGGACGCGGCTGCCGACCAGTTTCGGGGTTAGGGCGTTGATGGAAATGAAGTGCACCACGGAAACGGTCACCGCAATGACGATGATCGGCGTCGCTTCGTTGGACTGTATGAGAGCCACCAGTAGAGGGGGAAGAATCGCCAAAGCCACGCCGATGTAGGGAATGAGATCGAGAACAGCAGCAAACCCTCCAAGGGTCAGGGCGTAAGGAAGGTGAATCAGCAGAAATACGGGTGTGATCAGCGCCATCGAAATCAACGCCACGAGGAGATTGCCGAGCACGTACTGCCGGATCATCCGGCCGATCCCCGTCAGAATATCCTCCACCTGCCGCCGGCGCTCGTCCGGGAACAGGTTCACCGTGGCTGAGTAGAGATGGTTTTTGGAAGTGAGCATGAAGAAGATCAGGAACGGGATGAACATTACCGTGACGGTGAACGCATAAACCGACCCGATCCCGCGCAGCAGGAAGCGAGCCCAGCCGGACTCCTCCTGCAAGCGGACGGCCGGAACCGTGTTCTCCGGAGAAGGAGAGGAAAGCAACACGCTCTGCCGGAAATGGCTTACGACTGCTTGGTAGTGATCCACGATCTGCCTGATCCTCAAAGTCAGCGGCGGAAGTTGATCCGCAAAGCTGGCGGCCCGGTCGTACACCGCATAGAACAGAAGATAAACCAGGGACAATGCAACCAGCACCATCGCCAAGGCGCCTAGCCAGCGCGGAATGTGTGCGCGTTCCAGAAACCGCACGCCCGGCTCAAGCACAAAGGCAATGAGGATGGCGCAGATCAGCGTGATCAGAATCGAGCTGGCGTAATAGACGCAGACGAAGACGATGGCCCCGGCGATGATTCTGAGGCTGCCGCTCGACGCAACCGTGGCTAGAGGCCGGTCTGTATTGATTTCGGACATGTCATTAAGGTAGCCTGCTGTGGCCCTAATTGCCAGTTGCTAGCATAATAGCCTATGCATGAGGAGTTAAGGGTTTCGCGGGGGTGGTGCATTTTTCGCCAGCGCTAAACCACCCACGTAAATGCAAGGCGGCCTATGCCTTGGGGGCGGAGAGTTCGAGGGTTTTTCCGCGGCCGGTTTCGAGGGCGCGGCGGTAGATGGCGCCGGCCGCGGCAACGTCCCAGATGGCCATGCCGACCGACTTAAACAGGGTGATGTCTTCGGGCGAAACGCGGCCCTGGTGGCCTCCGGTAATAATCTGGCACAGTTCGGTGACAGCCTCCCATCGCTCCGGAGATCCCGAGAATCCCTGAATCAGATCGCCCGCTTCGAGCTTTGCTTGCTCAATCGAATCCACGGTGATCACGGCGGCGCGCCTGAGCAGTTCATCATCCACTTCACGGCGATCCGGCACGTTGCAGCCTATGGCGTTGACGTGCGCTCCAGGCTTCACCCATTCCGCTTTCAGCACGGGCTCGCGAGAACGAGTGGCGGTGATCAGGATATCTGCGGAGCGCGCCGCGGCCTCAGCGCTTTCCGCGGGTTCGACTTCGAGCTTCAGGAGCGCGCTCATTTCGCGGCAGAAGGCGCGGCGGCGCTCCTCGTTGCGGCTGAAGACTCGCACCGATTTCAGCTTCCGGACCACGCTCACGGCTTCGAGCTGGGTTCGCGCCTGGCGGCCGGCGCCAATCAGGCCCACGGTGGAGGCGCCGGGGCGAGAGAGATATTTTGTGGCCACGCCGGTGGCCGCTCCGGTGCGAATGCGGCCGAGTTGGTCCGCTTCGATCTCCGCCAGCAGCTTTCCGGTTTCCGCTTCGTAGAGCAGGCAGAGGAAGGTGACAGACTGGCGCGACGCCGCATAAATTTTCATGCCCAGCAGGTTGTCGCCGGGAAGCGCCGCCGCCATGTAATGCAGAGATACGTTCGGCAGGAAGATGCGGCGGCGCGGATGGTTCACCGCTCCGCCTTGTGCCTGGGCCATGAAGCTCGCCTCGATCCGCTCGATAGCGAGCTGCATTGGAAAGAGATCCACCACGTCCGCTTCAGAAAGAAACAGCATGTCTTGACTCACCTCGGGTTTCCGGAAATTTCATGCTTGCCCAGCCTCCGGAGTCTGTGTGAAAACTGCGGCTGGTGCGGCGGTCTGTGACTAGGCTTGTCCACATTACGGTCTGCCTTTCGCGAAGTGTTCTGCGGCTCTGCCGCTTGCTGTGCGGAAAGGCTTCGCCTTTCCGGCACC
>NFUN01000114.1 GCA_002197525.1 Acidobacteria subdivision 13 bacterium RH2 MAG17b
CAGTGGTTCAGTTTGGCTGCTGGTGCGCCGGGCTATGACCGGCGGGCTTGATCTTTTAACCTTTTCGCCGCTCACAGAGCGGCGCACCAGCAAACTGCACCACTACCCATCAACCGTGCGGCCTGCTTCCCGTCATGATGTAAAAGCACCGGCCGCTCGTCCCCGCCATGCGTGAAAACCTGGTCACGCGATATCCATAGGCGAGATAGGCCTGGAATATCCGGCGCGTTTCGATGCGCCAGCGGCGGGCAAGATCGAGCGAGGCGGATCGCATAGCATCCGTTTCAGCAGGGATTTCCACCGCAACCTGCCGCTCGCTTCGATTCCAATGGATGCGGACGTTCTCGGGAAAACCGCGCGCGTTCAGCCGTGTCTCATTAACCGGATGCAGAATCGGGTCGAGGCGCAGCCCCGGTCTTTTACCTTGCAAAGCGTGTTCCACCCCGCGCGAAGCGATTCGCCAGTTCGCCACGAAGCGGTCGCTCGGCAGACCTTTTTCGATTGCGCTCGGAAAATCGCCGTAACAGTCCGGCGCGTATTCCTCAACCGTCGCCCCAAGCCTCACAAGGTTTAGGAAGGCATTGCGGCTTTCCAGCGGGTCAAAAGTCCAGCAGATCGACCTCAACCCTTGCTTAAGCGCCAACCGCCGATGCAGGAGTTTCATCCGCAGTCCCAACCCGCGGTCGCGGAAACCTTCCCGTATCGCCATCATGTGAGACCAGTGGATCAGTTTGCCGCGGCGGCGGGCCAGGAAGGCGAACAAAAATCCCACAACTTCGCGGCCGCGAAAGCTGCCAAGCAACACGCCGCCGTATTTTTGCGTCACCCTCAGCAGCTCGGCAGAGCAGCCCAGTTGCCCCCAGATCTCCCGCTGAATCTCCTCACAGGCGCGAAATTCGCGGTCGGTCTTGAGCGGACGAACCTCAATAGAACTCATCGAGGATTTTTGGCGCGAAGCGGCCAGTTATACACGCCGCATGTGCAGATGGCCGGAACAAAGGCTTGGCTTGCCAGCTCCAGGTGAGAGTTTGCCAACATCAGTCTCCGCACATGCCGCGCTGCGGTGCGCCACACGCGCCGCATTCCCGGCAGCGGAACTCAAAAATCGGCATGTTCCAACCTTATTTTTGAATATAGTCAACGGCATCGCCATTTTCAATCATATCCGCACCTTTGAATTCGCGTCCTCCCTCTTACAGCCCGCCCTCTCCCGCATAGCGGGAGAGGCGCTTGGCGGCGAGGGGGTTTGCCGTTTTACGGCTAGTGTTGTGTCTCGTAAATTCGTTGTGAAAGTCCTGTCAGGGCAAGGTTTTCAACCGTGCCGTCAAAGCCCTCACCCACCGCTTCGCAGTTCCCCCTCTCCCGCAGGGAGAGGGCCGGAATCTCCTTACTTAACTTATTGCCCTCGCCCCCTGAAAAGGGGGAGAGGGTGGCCCGCGGTGCGGGACGGGCGAGGGGGCAGAGCTTCCGACACAGCCGATGCTATATCCCGACGGACTTATTTAACGAACTTCTGAGACGTAACACTAGTGGAGGTTGCGGATAGCGGCTACCTGTGCTTTTGCGCAGCGCGCAACTGGGCCAGATTAGCCCGGATGATTTCCAGATGGGAGCTTTCCGGCATGGCCTCGCTGATGCGCAGCGATTCTTCACAGAGCGTCTCTGCTTCGGAGTATTTCCGGCGGTCGGCGCATACGGCGGCTAGGTTATTCAAGGCCACGGCCACGTGCGGGTGATTCAGTCCCAGCGAACTGGCGCTGGCCGCCAGCGATCGTTGAAAGAGCCAAGCCGCTTCGTCCACGCTCCCCAGCGTCCTGTGAACATCGCCCAGATTATTCAGCGTGGCAGGCAGCGCGGAGCTTTTGTGGCCAGGCAGGGCTTCTTCGATAGCCAGCACTCCCTCATAAAGCTTCTCCACTTCCATCAGCTTTCCCTCTCGCGCATAGCGTTCAGCCATTTCGCAGAGACTTTGAGCTGCAGGCAAGCTTCCCAACTCGCGCCGTAGTCCGGGAATGGCCAAACTTTTCAGCGAACATACCTGCCCCCCTTCCCTGTTCACAGGCGCCTTAACCTCAGTAGTCCTGGGCGGCGCGGTCTCCCGCGTTTCTGAAAGCGCTTCGTTCACGTAGCCGGTCGAGGCAGGCGTGGTTCCTGTTACGGCGGCCTGATTTGGCAACTCCAGAGCGGCTGCGGGTTCCGGGGGGGCGGTGGTTGCGCCAGAGGCAAGTCCGTAAATCTGGGCGGCTCGCCGCGCCAGGGAACGCGCCTCTTCATGGCGTCCCTGGAGCCTGCACAGCACGGCAAGCTTGTCGAGATTGCCAGCTACTTGAGCGCTTTCCGGGCCAAAATGCATTTCGCGAATTGCCAGAGCTTTTCGATAAAGGCTCTCGGCGCGGGCGTAATCAGCCTCGGCTTCTGCGTTCCGGCCTAGGCGGGTCAAATCCGTGGCAACGTCGGGATGCTCCGGACCCAGGAGGGAATCGTCAGCATCGAGCAGCCGCTCGAGAATTGGTTCTGCCTCTCTAAATCGCCCTTGGGCGTCATAGACCTCCGCGAGGTTGTTCAAAATCGTCGCTACTTCAGGATGCCGCGCGCCGAGAGCCTTTTCCTTGATCTCTAGCGCCTTGGTGAACAGCGCTTCGGCTTCTGCGTTCTTTCCCTGCGCATGACAAATTGCGCCCATGTTGTTCAGAGCTGTCGCCGCCTGCGGGTTTTCCGGCGAATTACCCTTCAGCCACAAGCGCAAAGCCCGCTGAAAAAGCGGCAACGCCTCAGCAAAATCCCCGCGCGTCTTGTGGAGCAATGCTAGATTGTTGAGGCTCGCGGCGAGCGAAGGGTCTTCCGGGCCCAAGATGCGCTCTTCGATTTCAAGCGCGCGTTCGTAATGCTTTTCCGCCTCTTCGGATCTTTCCTGCCCGGCATAAAGCGCCGCCAGGTTATTGAGCGTATGCGCCACCTGAAGATGCCAAGGGCCCAGTGTTTCCTCGCTCAGAGCGAGAGACAACCGGAAGAGCGGTTCCGCCTCCGCGTATCTCCCCTGGGCGCGATAGACTTCTCCGAGGTCGTTCATCGCCGCCGCCACGCGAGGATGGTGGACGTCCATCACCTGCGCTTCCTCCAACGCTGTGCGGCATTCGCGCTCCGCGTCGTCAAAGCGAGCTTCCGCATAAGCGCGCTGGGCAGCAGCCACGCGTTCCTGCCAGCGCCGGTCACGAGTCTCCAGATCAGTAGCAGAAGCGCCTTTCTGACCGTGATCAGGCATTACGTCCATAAGCTTGGCCTTCGAGAAGCCCCGCGCGAATGCATCTTGCGCGGATTGGCGCAAAAAATCAAGTTTCAGGAATGGCTCTAGTTGATGTCAAGCCGTTTGGGTAAAAGCGTGGAGGTGAGGAGTTCGCCGTTAGGGCGCTACGCGCGCGGCACTCAATTCCGAAAACTGGGCTTGTAGCGCAGGGTCCGGCTTGCGACCCTGCGGCCTTTTGTTTGCGACATTAAGCAACAAGCCGCAGCGTTGGACTGCGAACGCTGCGCTACAATAGAGGCGCGTTAAAATCATCTCTTATGCGAATTCCAAGCCCCGTCTCCCGCAATCTCCGCCTTCTGGCGCTAGCCGCCGCCGTGATAGGGGCGCTCGGCGCATTCTCTTGCTCCCACAATGGTTCCGGGCGCGGTGAAGCGTGGGCTTCTGTGGATGGGACGCCGATTTACGCCGGCCAGGTGGAGGCTGAATACCGCAGCCGCATGGCGATGCTTCCCGACGCCGCCAAAACCGAGCAAGCCCTTTCTTTCAAGCTCAGCATTCTGAACGAACTCATCGACCGCCAACTGTTGCTTGAGCGTGCGCGCGCGCTGCAAATCACAGTATCGGACAGCGAGGTCGAAACCCGGCTCAACCAAATCCGCAGCCCGTATTCAGACCAAGATTTCCGCAAGCGCCTGGCCTCCCAACACTTCACAATTGCCGCGCTGCGCCGCCGGGTGCGGGAAGACCTCATTCTCCAGAAGCTCGTGCAGCGGGAAATCGCATCCCGTGTTGTGGTGACGCCGCAGGAGGTCTCAGACTACTACGCCCGCAACAAGGCCGATTTCAAGGTCCTCCAAGCCGAAGTGCATCTGGCCCAAATCCTGGTTACGCCTGTCAAAGACCCTCTGGTTCGCAACCTGATGAACGACGACGCTCGAAACGCGAGCGAGGCGCAGCGCAAGATTCGCGCACTTTATGCGCTTTTGCGATCAGGGGAAGATTTCGCCAAGGTCGCCCAAGAGTATTCCGAGGACCCGCGGACGGCGCCTGGGGGCGGCGACATGGGCTTTGTGCCCGTCGCCTCGTTCGCTTCAGACCGCGTCGTCCGCGGCGCTTTGAAGTCCCTCAAGGCGGGTCAGTTCACCGGCATTCTGCGCGACCGCGGCAACTTTCGAATCATCAAACTGCTTGGCCGCGTTTCCGCCGGCCAGCGCCCGCTTTCCGATCCGGAGGTCGCGAGCAGCATCCGTCAAACCCTGACCAATGAAAAAGAGGAAGTTCTGAAAGCCGCCACCATTGAGGACCTCCGCAACCGCGCTCATGTGACGGACAATCTGGCTGAAGAGATCATGAAGGGTGCCGGCGCGGCGCAAGCCATCCACTGAGGGCGCGCTGAATAGCCCCATGCGCTCCACGCCGGACCGCTACACAAGCCGCGCCAGTTTCGCTCCGCTTTCCACGCCGTCACCCTCGCGGACGTATATCCGCTCTATGCATCCCGCCCGCGGGGCGCGCAGCTCGTTCTGCATCTTCATCGCCTCAATTACGAGCAACCCATCGCCCGCTTCGACCTTCTTCCCCTCTGCGATCAGCAGCTTAACGATGCGGCCCGGCATGGGAGCTACGATTTCGTGCGGCCCATCGGGCGGCGATCCCGCCGTCCGCGCCTTCGTTCGATGATCGCGCACCTCAATCCGGAGGTCAGCGGTTGCGATTGCAACCTGATAAACGCCGTTGCACCGCGGCCCGTCGGCTGGCTCGCGAAGCCTGACTTCAAACGACCGGCCGCCGAGGAGAATCGAGTAGACTCCGGGTGCAACCTCCGCCCAGTCCACCAACCCCGGCTCACCATTCAAAGTAAACGCCCACTGCCCGGCGCCGGTTGAAGCATCGGGCTTGCCCGGGAATTCAATCACATGCTCTCGCGGCGTTGTTGCTGACCGTATTTTAACCGCAAGTTTCATGAGAGCCTTTGGTTCAAGAGTGCGTCCCGTGCCGCGGCCTTCCATCCACTTGCTTTTGGAGTGGCTGCGCTGCGAGGCGCCGCCTGCCGCATCGATGCCAGCGCCGCGGCCAAAACCGCCGCTCGTTCGTATTCTCCAGAGTCGTCGCATTCCGCCAAAATTTCTTCTAGCGGAAGCCGGTCAATGAAACCCGTATCGAGTTCGCCCGCCCGAAAGCCGGGATGATCGAGAAGCCGCCGGAAAAACGTGATGTTGGTCTTGATGCCCGAAACTTCGTATTCGCCCAAAGCCCGCGCCATGCGGGCCACGGCTTCTTCGCGGTCCTCGCCCCAGACCACCAGTTTGGAAAGCAATGGGTCGTAGTCCACCGGGACTCGCCATCCCTCGAACACTCCGCTGTCGTCGCGCACGCCAGGACCCATCGGAACACGCAAGCGTTCGATCACGCCCGGCGAAGGAAAGAAATTGTTCTCAGGATCTTCGGCGTATATCCGGCACTCGAGCGCATGACCGCGAAAGCACACCTCCTCCTGGCTCCAGCGCAAAGGCTCTCCCGCGGCGATGCGGATCTGCTCTTTCACCAGATCAATGCCCGTCACCGCTTCCGTTACGGGGTGCTCCACTTGAAGCCGCGTATTCATCTCCAGGAAGTAGAAATTCCGGTTCCGGTCCACCAGGAATTCCACGGTTCCGGCGTTTGTGTAGCCGGCGAGTTTGCCTACCCGGACCGCAGTCTCGCCCATCCGGCGCCGCAGCGCGCCGTCCAGGAAGGGAGACGGCGATTCTTCCATCACCTTTTGGTGGCGCCGCTGCAGGGAACATTCACGCTCGCCCAAATGGATGATGTGGCCATCCTGGTCACCCAAAAGCTGCACCTCAATGTGGCGCGGGCGCTCCAGATACTTTTCGACGTAGACGGAAGGATCGCTGAAAGCGTTCTCCGCCTCTGAGCGCGCGGTGCGAAAGGCGGATTCGAGCTCCCGTTCGTTTTGTACCAGGCGCAGTCCCTTGCCGCCGCCGCCTGCCGCCGCTTTCAGCATTATGGGATAACCAGCCTCAGACGCCGCGCGGCGAACGTCTTCGAGGCGATCCAGGTTGCAGTCAGTTCCGGGGACGACCGGCAAGCCCTCCCGCAGCAGGGCGCGGCGCGCAGCGGTCTTCGATCCCATCAAATCCATCGCCGCTGCAGACGGGCCGATAAACACCAACTTCGCGCTCTCGCAAGCGCGGGCAAACTCCGGGTTTTCGGAAAGAAAGCCGTAGCCGGGATGGACGGCTTCGGCTCCGCTCCGCCGCGCGGCGTCCAATATCCGGTCCACGCGCAAATAGCTTTCGGTCGAAGGCGCGGCGCCGATGTAAAATGCCTCATCGGCGTAACGCACGTGAAGAGCCTTGCGGTCCGCGTCCGAATAGACGGCCACGCTCTCTATGCCCATCTCACGGCAGGCGCGCATGATTCGTACGGCGATTTCACCGCGATTGGCAACGAGAATTTTTTTGAACATGACCCACCCACGCGCACCGAAGTCCAACCGGAAACAGATTGAACGCTGCCCCTGCGCCGCGCAGGCCACGGGAACTGCGCCGGTACGCAACTTCGGAATCGCTTTCGATTATACTCGCGGGGCTTCGCCCTTCCATCGCTTGGATGGGCGTCAAACCGGCGGGGCTTGCGCCAGGCAGGATAGGGCAGATAAGGTGTTGCGCTTTGAGGATATCGCGAATCGTACGGTCAAAAATGGAGCGGCGAAGAAAGCCGCTCGCCGCGACCGCCCTATTGCATAATGCATCGGGCGAACACGGCTGCGACTGGAAAAAAATTGCCAAAACGGGGCCTGCCCACTCCGAACTGCCGGTTTGCAGACATCCGGCGCGATCGAGCTGGCGTCTGCCTTGGTTTTTAATCTGCTGCCGTGGCGCGCCTTTGCTGGAAACAGTCGCGGCAATAGACCGGGCGGCCCTGAGTAAGTTTGAAAGGAACCGTGGTTTCCTTGCCGCACTGGGAGCACACCGTGGTGGTCACAACTCTTCCTGAACCCACGCTCCCGGCCGAGTGCGGTCGCTTAGACTTGCAGTTCTTGCACCTTTTGGGCTCATTTCTGAACCCTTTTTCTGCGTAAAAGAGCTGCTCTCCCGAAGTGAAAACAAACTCCTCCCCGCAATCCACGCACTTGAGAACCCTGTCCTTGTATTCCATCTCGCCCAACCCCCTTGTGCCTCCAAAAATGGGTTTCCTCGCACTGGGGACTACGGTGAAGCAAGCTGCGGTATTTCCCGCGTTAAAGCAGGACCTACGCCCTCTCGAGACGCGCCTTCTTGCGAAGACGCTTGCGAGCCAGCGCTTCCTTCACGCGCCGCCTTTCACCAGGCTTCAAATAGTAAGAGTGCTTTTTGATCTCTTTGATGATGTCTTCCTGCTGCACCTTGCGCTTAAAACGGCGCAATGCGCTTTCCAGAGATTCCCCTTCCTGAAGCCGAACTTCAGCCAAGCGATGAACACCCCCGTTTCATGGAGAAATGGCGGAACCATCAGTGTGGTTACGACTGCTGAGATTCTCCACCGCTGCCCGGCATAAGTCAAGTCCATTTTTGGCCGGTAATGTCAAGCCGGGCCCGCAGGGTAGGGCCGGTGCGGTCCAGGGCCTGAGTCTGGCTCTTTTTATCCGCACAGCGCACCAAGGCAAGAGGTAGTGGCTCATTTTGGTTTTGGTGCGCCGGGCTTCAGCCCGGCATAGCCTTCAAAATGCCGACCTGAAGAGTCTGTGTGGCAACTCGGAGGTCGAATGAGGAATCAAGAACTTGCGGACAAAAACATTCCCGTAACTTATTGGTTTCTGGTTGGCGAAGCCAGTTATCACGCAGGCTCTGAAGGTCGGCGCTGCGGCAAACTGAGTCACTACCAGGCAAGAAGCAACATTGGGATTTCCATGATTTTCCTGTAAACTCATTAGTGATTCTCATCGCTGGTGTTGTTTGCTAAGGAGCCTGCACTTATGCCCGCTGTGATGAAGACGCTTTTTTTGAACCCCCCGAGCTTCAAGGGCTTTGACGGAGGGTCCAGCGCGCGTTACCCGGCCACGCGGGAAATCCCGTCTTACTGGTATCCCGTTTGGTTGAGCTACCCCGCAGGGATGCTTGAAGGAAGCCGCTTGCTGGACGCCTGCCCGCACGACGTCTCTCCCGAACAGACCGTGCAGATTGCGCGGGACTACGACTTCGTCGTGGTGTTCACATCAACGGTGGGCTTTGCGAACGATTGCCGCATGGCGCGGTTGATGAAAGAAGCGAAGCCGGATCTGGAGATTGCCTTTGTCGGCCCTCCGGTTCAAATCCAGCCAGCGGAGAGCCTGAACGCCTGCGAAGCCATCGATTTTGTGGTGCGCGGCGAATTCGACTATCCGGTGGTGGAGTACGCCCAGGGCAAGCCGCTCGAACAGATTCAAAACGCCTGTTTCCGCAAGAACGGCGAGGTAGTCTTGAACCCGCAGCGCCCTCAACTGCAGACGGAGGACCTCGATAAATTGCCGTTCGCGAGCGAGGTCTACAAGCGCAACCTGAAGATTGAGAACTACAGCATTCCCTATCTTCTCCAGCCCTACATCTCCTTTTACAGCTCGCGAGGCTGCCCGGCTTTGTGCACGTTCTGCCTGTGGCCGCAAACGATGTCTGGCCACGCGTGGCGCGTACGGTCGGTGGATAACGTGGTAGCCGAGGTTCGCCAGGCGTTGAAGCTCTTTCCGCAGATGAAGGAGATCTTTTTCGATGACGACACGTTCAACATCCGCAAGGACCGCGCGATCGAAATCTCCAAGAAGTTCAAACCGCTCGGCTTCCGCTGGTCCTGCACGGCGCGCGTGCATAGCGATTACGATACGCTTAAGGCCATGGCGGATGGCGGGGCGCGGCTCTTCATCGTGGGGCTGGAGTCCGGCGATCCGCAGATCCTGAAGAACATCAAGAAGGGCGTCACGGTGGAGATGGCTCGCGCCTTCGTTAAGAATTGCAAAAAGGTGGGCATCAAGATTCACGGCGATTTCATCATCGGCCTGCCGGGCGAGACCAAGGAAACTATTCAGAAGACCATCGACTACGCCAAGGAGCTGGACGTCGAGACCATTCAGGTTTCCGTGGCTCATGCTTTCCCTGGCACCGAGCTTTACGACTTCTACGCCAAGAATAACTACATGGTGCACAGCGCCGTGACCGATGGCGGTGGCCACCAACTGCCGCACATTGAAATGCCGGGCCTCAGCCGCTACGAAATGATGGGTTCACTCAACCGCTTCTATGACGAATACTACTTCCGCCCGCGAGTCGTGTGGCGCTTCGTGAAAGATGCGTTGTGGGACGGGAATGAGCGCAAGCGGCTGTACGAGGAAGCGGTCAGCTTTCTGCGGCTTCGCACCGAGCGCTTGAAGTACGCGCGCGAAGGAGGGCGGTCGCAAACCGTCGTGACGGCGCCGGTGAACGGCGCAGCGGCGGGGCAGTGAGCTTTTTCGCGTGCCGCGAAGCAGGGCGGATGCTGGAGGAACAACTTGTTGATCCCTGCGGCGGCGCATTGGATGCTCTTCATCCGTCTCCGCGAGATCATTCTGCTGGCGCCGTTTCTCTCCTTTTCCTATTACCTGGTGGCCGCCGGGTGCGCTCGTAGGTTCTTCACCCGCGTTCGTAACCGGGCGGCGGATTTTACCCCTCCTGTTAGCATCCTAAAGCCCGTCCGCGGGCTCGACCGCGAGGCTTACGAGAATTTTTCGAGCTTTTGCCGCCTGAACTATCCTGACTACGAGGTGCTCTTCGGCGTCAGCGATCCGAACGACCCAGCCGTTCCCGTCATCCAAACATTGATTCGCGATTTTCCGGAGCGCCCGATCCGGCTCTTCACCGGCATCGCCAACATCGGGCCTAACGAGAAAGCGTCTATTCTGGCGCACCTCAGCCGGCAGGCGCGGCACGATGTGCTGGTAATCAGTGACAGCGACACGCGCGTGCCGCCGGACTGCCTACGTGCGCTGGCAGCGCCATTCCAAGACCCGCAGGTGGGCGCAGTGAGTTGCCTCTATCGCGGCATCGAGGAGCGCAGCTTCGCGGATAAGCTCGAAGCCATCGGCATCAGCTCGGATTTTTTCGCGGGCGTCCTCGTGGCCGAACAATTCGGCGGCGCCCGCTTTGCTTTGGGCGCCACGATGGCCACCACTCGGGCGCGCCTTGCCGGAATCGGCGGCTTTGAGGCGCTCTCGGATTTTCTGCTGGACGATTACGAACTCGGCCACCGCATCGCCGCCCTCGGCTATCGCGTCGAACTGCTGCCTTGCATCGTGGAGATGGTCTTGCCCGCCGAACCGCTGCGCGGCTTCTGGGATCGGCAATTGCGCTGGGCGGTGGGCGTGCGGAACTCGCGGCCCTGGGGACATCTGGGCCTGTTGGTTACTCAAGGCCTGCCGCTTTCGCTTTTGGTGGCAGCGCTCGCTGGCTCCGGGCGGGACGCGGCGCTTTATCTCGGAGCTTACTTTGTTACCCGGATGACCATGGCCTGGGTGGTGGGTGTTTGGGGATTGAAGGATTCGGTCCTGCGAAGTAATTGGTGGCTGCTTCCGCTTCGCGATGCGCTCGCGTTCGCCGTCTGGATCGCCAGTCTCCGTGACCGCCGTGTCAACTGGCGCGGCAGCGAATTTTACGTCCGCAAAGGCCGCCTCGTGCCCACCGGCGCGGTGCCGGGCCGGTGAGCAAGTAGCGGCGCCCAGGGGCTAGTTTCCTGACCCTTCGCAATTCCGGTGGCACTCCGCAGGGGGCGCAAAATCAAAGCAGAAATGCACCATCATAGGTGCAAACCCAGTGAGGGGGTGTCCCATAAGTCCTTCATTTTGTGCTGGGCGCTTCGGTTCGCTCGAAGAATTCGTGTATCTAATTTATATTCAACCAATTACAGCAAGTTTTAGGTTTGATTTTTAGCTTTGTTCCGGTTTGTTTCTCTAATGTTTCTTTGTTTTCAATATGATGCCGGTTTGCTAGGTTAAACATTCTTTTTTTCGCTTCCGCTCCCTCCCAGGACAGGCTTTTCTGCACACCGAAAAGCCCCCCATTAGAGGCTTCGCGACGCGTTTCTTTTGCCGAGTGTGTGGAGTCTGAAAGGTAAACCGGGAAGGTTATGTGCTTGCGCCGTTTCATGACTAGCGTAGCATACTACGCTAGGTTTAGCGCGTCAAGGGAACGGGTGACGCGGTAGGGGGTAGCCACGGTCAGTGTTTTTCCTGACCGTGGGCTTTTGCAGTATCGTTGTTGAGCGATGTCCCATGTTCGCCGATTACGAATCACGCGGGTGGCACATACATCGCTGCCGTTGCGATGTGTGCGGCTATGAGAAAGGCCCACGGACAGGAAGGCGCTGTCCGTGGCTACCAGCACGATCGCACACATGGCAAACTACGCCATGTATGCGCCACCCGCGACCATCTTCGGCAGTAGATGGGGTTTCTCATCATCGGCGGGGTGCTCATGAGCGCAGGCGGCGGGCGAGATTTTTGAACAGCTTCAGGCCGTCCTGAGAAAAGTGTGCGGGCAGCGAGGCGCGCTCCGGATGCGGCATAAGACCCAGCACAAGGCCCGATTCGTCCGTAATTCCCGCCACGGCGCCGGGCGCTCCATTCGGATTTTCGGGGTAATGGCTGGTTGGATTTCCTGTTGCGTCCGCGTAGTTCAGAACCACATGAAGCTTGCCGCTGCCTGGCGAGTCCGGAAAAAGCGGCCGGCCCTCGCCGTGCGCGGAAGGCAGTTCGAGGATTTCTGCGCCGAGGCCCTGCGTCCACACGCATTCCTGGCGTGAAACGAGCAGGCGCACCTTGCGATCCTCAAACCGCCCCGACTGATTTTCGAGCAGAGCCATGCCTCGCTTGCCGAGGGACCGCAAGGGCAGAATACCCGCCTCCGCCAGAACCTGAAAGCCATTGCAGATGCCGAGCAGCGGTTTGCCAGCCGCGAGGAATTCCTCCAACTGCTCGCCCAGGCGCGCCACGAGCAACGTGGCGAAGACGCGGCCTGCGCCGAGGTGGTCTCCGTAAGAAAACCCGCCAGGGATCACCGCTGCCTGATAGGGGCTCAGGCGTGAGCGCCCGTCGAGGAGATCGCGCAAGAGCATAAGTTCGCTTGCTAAGCCCGCGCGTTCCATTGCGGCCGCAGTTTCCTCATGGCAGTTCGTGCCGGGAGCGTAAAGGATGGCGGTCAGCGCGCGGGTCACTCCAGGACCTCCCGGAAGGGTTTGCTCCAAACCTCGGCGAGGCTTGAGACGTGCTCCTGCCAAAAGACCACGCCTGCTTCGGATAACTCGAGGCGGGCGTCTGCAATTACCTCGCCCACGATGGCATGGGGAACATCTCCGAAAAACGACGCAGCGTCGAGGGACGACGGGACTTCAACGAAGACTGCTCCAATAAACTCACCGAACAGCATTCCGTCCTTACGCCCGGCGGAAGAGACCGGAACTTGCAAAGGCCGGCGGCTTTTTTGCCAGCGATCAAACTCCACGCGCGCGCCCAATCCCGAGCCGAAGGCGGCTTCAAACAGGCGGAGCAGCAGCCCGCCTTCTCCAATCGAGGCAGCAGAGAAGCATTCGCCGGTGGCATGGAGCCGCAGCAGCGCGTCCCAAAGCGCGCGTGTGGAGCGCGCATCCATGTCAGCGAATAAAGAATCCCCGCGCTGGTTGAGCGTGTCGGCGTAAACGCTTCCTCCGAGAGCGCGCGGGTCCGTGTGGCCAAGCAGAATGATCTTATTTCCGGCTCGCTTGAAATCCTTGGTCACGATGCGCTTTACATCGAGCACCCGCCCGAAAGCGGCGATGGCAAGCGTGGGAGGAACTTCAATGCTCCTTCCGCCCGCTTCGAGCGTGCCCGAGCTTGAATCTTTTCCGGAGATGAACGGAATACCAAGGTCAACTGAGAGGTCTGCAATCGCTTCCACCATGCGCGTCAAATCCCACGCCACTTCGGGCCGCACGCGCGGCGTGTAAAAGTTATCGCACAGAGCCAGGTCGCGATAGTCTGCGCCCGCGGCGACGGCTCGTGTGACCGCTTCGATGACCATCAGCCTGGCCATGGCGGCCGGGTCGATTTCGCCATAGAACGGATTGAAGGCCACGGTAGTGATGGCGCCGTAACTCGCGCCGTAAAGCGGCGCCGAAACGTAGATGCCGTTCGGCATGTGATGGGTTTTGCCGCCGTAAGGTCCGATGACGGTCCGGCCCTGCACGGTGGAGTCGAAGCGCGAGCCGGCGGCGCTCTGGTCGGCGCAATGCATGTGGCTGAGCACGCGGCGCACCGCCTCTGACCACTCGGCCACCGTGCGTGGCTCCGGGACGTCGAGTGGCGTCAACTGCCGCTTAGGCTCCGCTGCCGGAATCGGATCGATGGGGCAGGCGCCCCACAGAAAACTCATTTCGAGATTCACCACCCGTTCGCCTCGCCACGCGGCTTCCAGCTTTTTTGAGCCTGTGAAGCGGCCGATCGCCACGTGCGCCACTTCGTAACGGTCGAGCAGAGACTCGGCTTCAGAGAGTTTTTCAGGCGGTACCGCGATTAACATGCGCTCCTGAGATTCCGAAAGCAGAATTTCCCAAGCCGTCAGGCTTTTATCCTTCAGCGGGACGGCGTCTAAATCCAGCGAGACGCCCGTCTCTGCGCCCATTTCGCCCGCTGCGGACGAAATGCCTCCTGCGCCGAGATCGGTAATTGAACGGATGCAACCTGCGTCTCGCAGGGCGGGGATGGCGGTTGTGAACCGCCGCTCCGTGATGGGATGTCCGATTTGAACCGCGGCAAATTCCCTTTCGATCGTCTCGCCGGTCATGGTCGCCGAGCTGGCCGTGGCGCCGTGAATGCCATCGCGCCCGGTTTCGCCGCCGATGAGCAGAATCACATCTCCTGGGTGTGGGTCTTCTTTCAAAGCATATCGTTTGGGGATCAGTCCCAGGGAATGACCGAGCGCAAAGCATTTGGCGTATCCCGCATGGCGGCGGTACACCGGATGCATCATGGGAATGCCCATGGGATTCATGTAATAAGCAGTGGCGCGAACCGATTCGGACAAAATCAATTGCGGATGCAGCGCTCCCGCCGGGACATCTTCTTCCGGCATGGCCGGGTCCATGGTCCCCATGATGGTGGTCCCGCCGATCGGATAGGCCCCCTTGCCGAAACCGAGCGTGTCGCGGATCACGCCGCCGTGCTTGGTGGCGATGCCCCCAAATGGGGCGATGGAACTGGGAAAATTATGGGTCTCGCCCTTAATCGTGATCACCCAGCCATCGTAGAACTCAAGGCCGCCCGCGTTGTCCTTAAACGCCGAGACAACGAGCGGATGCCGGATGCGCGCGGTTGCAGCCGAAAGCTTCTGCAGCAGCCCCAAGCTTTTCCAGGTGGTGTGGTAGCAATGGTCGCTCCAGCTTTGCACGAGAATCTCAATTTCAGCATCGGTGTGCGGACGGCCGAGGCGGCGTTCGCGCGCCTGAATCACCCTCAATTGCGAAAGCGGCGCGTACCAGGAGCGCGCGGCGGAGAGCTGTTGCAATTCCGCATCGTTCAGGTGCGCTAGAGTGATCGTGGCTGCGGGGTCAGGCGCGCCCGTGGGGCGCAGCGAGACGACCACTTCTTCCGGCTCGCGAATCCGCTCCACCACCTTATTGAAGAGGAACCGCTCCGCGAGTTTCCGAGCCTGAGACGCCTCAAGTCCAAAAAACTGATAGCGCCGGCTGAGGCGAGCGAACTCTAACCCATCTTCTCCGAGAGAGTGCGCGGCCGCGAGAATGGAGGGGGTTTCAGGATCGGTTACGGCAGGACGATAAGCGATCTCGATGATGGGCCCGCGCGCTGGGTCGAGCGCGGAGCGATGGGAAAGGGTCTGATAAAGCGGATTGGCGAATAGCGGCGCGAGCCGTTCCACGCGGACGGTTCCTTCCAACCAATAGACGCGCTCAATCACGAGTTCACGCAAGCCGCGATAGCCGTGGCGTTGAAAAAAGCCCAGCCACGTGCGCGCCTCGGCGTCATCGTGAAAAGTTGTATAAAGGGCTTGAATGGGCATGGAGGGCCGCGTTTGCGAACTAAGCCCCATTATAGGACGAGGGTGAAGATTTGTCCCGCAAAGCGGCGCTAGGGTAGTGTCTCAGTTTGAAATTCCGTCGTGATCGTAGCCTTGCTTCTTGGCAGAGAGCACGGCATGTAGGCGCAGGTAGACGCCGTCGAGCACGTTAAACGCCGCAGTGAGATCGTCTGCTGCAGGTCGGTGTCCGGTGAAGTCCTTCAAGCAGCGACCCGGATGGATGGAGTTCCGGAGTATTCGTATCACCTGCGCGTGGTTACCAATCCGCCAATCCTTCGGATCGACACCCTGCGTCTCACCTACCGGCAGCCAGCCTAACCCATTCGCAACCTCCAGGAGCATTCCGAGATTCCAGTCGAGTAATCGCTTCGCGGATTTCGGTTGGGGGTACCGCTGCTTATACCAGGCATCCACTTCGTTCGGATAGAAGCTCACCATCGCCATCAGGTTCGCCTCGAGCGCCGAACCGAGCATGACGCATCCAGCGAGGTAGGCTTGAGCATCATGGCACTTGTGCGCCTCGCAATAATAGCGCGTCTCGATATCGAATAGCTCCTTGGCTTGCGAACCGTCTAGGTGCGTAAAGTCATCGTTCATTTGTCTGCCTCGTTGGGTCTTACGTTCGGCCCGAAAACATAAAGGAAGGGGACCCGAGCCACAGGAGCGAAGGCCAGCGCGCCGATGGCTGTTAAAGCTGTCAGAAGAGAGGCGGCAAGGAAGCCGAATAGCCTGACCCAATCTGGGTCGTCTTCGCCGCTGATATTGGTCCGCTGCCAACGATTCTGAAATCCCATGTTTGATCGATAGGAGCGGTTCCGTTTGCCGTCGTGTAATAGCTGATTCTCACGTGCATGATGGGGACCTTGTACACGCAATGCGACTTGTAGATTTTCTGGCCCGTAATGGACATGGGGTTGTAAGCGAGGCGAGCTTCCCGCCGGTTTATCAATCCGAGGGCCTGACATTTAAAGATAGCGAGTCTCACGGTGTACGTCCCAGCGAGTATCATGACTCGCTCTCCCACTTTTAGTTGCTCATAATGGTTCCAAGTGTAGAGATGGTAGCCGCTGTGCTGTTTGTAGACGCGCGGCCACCGGAAATCACTTCCCATGCCGCATAATTTTGATAAGTCATAGTAACGCGAGGCGGTTTCCACACGGAAGATCGAGGATTGCTTGATGGCAACAGTGTACTCGCCCGGAGCGCATTGTATATCGCCCCACATAGTGGCAGACGCGCTGAGCGCGCCAGCGTATGCCTCGACATGGCGCACAGCGGTGACGACCCCATGCAGAACCCGAGGGTTGGATGGGTGAATTTCTCCCGCGGTCGCAGTTCCAATGGCTCCCAGCAACGCCACGGCGCAACCCAGCGCGATCAGTGCGAGACAGCGCACGCTCATTCCGCTCCTGTCCATCTTGATCCCTCCTTTCATCATAAACTATGCAAGTTCCTTCACTGTATTAGGTTTCAAACTGAGACACTACCGGCGCTAGGGTGACGCCCTAATTGTCTTGCCAGTTTGGCGCTGGCGCTTATCTGCCGTATAGGGCGTGATCCGGGTCTAGCCAGACGATGTAGAAGGTATCGTCGATGAGTATTCCGTGAACTCTCCAGCGGTTGATGTGGTCATCTGGGCAAACACAGAATTGCCAAGCCTCGTGAAACCCAAGCTGGTCCGCATCAATGTTCGGAACATGTGCAAACCCCTCCGGTTCGGTGGTTTCCGTGAACCAAATAACATGACGCCGTTCACGATCATTGACATCCGTGAACCGATCCACAGTCCACGTACTGAATGTCTGCAACTGAACTAAAAGTTCTTGGAAGAACCCTGTTGGGCACTTTGCAGTATCAAACTTTGCGTTCTGAAGATCAATATGTTTAAAGGAGAATCGTAAGGGTTGTTGGTCTGGAGGACGGCGCGGCGCGGGGATGCCGCGCCGTAGATGGTTAGCCATTCAAAAGGGAGGAATAATATTCCTTCATTGAGACGTGGGAAATTAAGTTTCTGGATGGCTCATCTGCAGAGAGGCTCCCTCGTGCATCCCTCCATGGCGACTCGCTGTGTGTCATTCTCTCCAACTCCGTCGCACTGAACTTGCCATAGGCTCCCCAAACCTCTTTCAGATGATCGTTTATCTCTTCAGAATTAGCTGGGGTACCAGGTATGTCGATTGCACTCCACCTAAGGTGCTTAAAATCTCCAAAAACCTTGGCTACAACAGGCCCGTGCACCCATGCTTCTATATTCTCCCCGAAGAGAGGTCGAGCATTGAACACGAGGTACCAAGCTTGCGCGTAGTATAGGAGTTTTTGCAGCTTGAGATTGGTTATTTCGCTTTTGTTTTCTCTCGAAATGCTGATAATTGCGTCAGCAATTCGGCGCGCATCTATGTCCGCCATAAACATAACCTCCCTTCCCTAGCTTAGATACACTCTTCTTCTGCACGGTTGCAGACAAACGGCTCTGCCAAGCCGACAAGTCTCAAATCGACACTCAACTAGGCAGTACTTTACCTTAGCATACTCGGTAAGTCAACCGTTTTCTTTGACATATAGCGATTCGATTCCCACACGCGGTGGCCCCGGGAGGCGCTATGGAAAATTGTTAGCAACGCAGATTTAAGACGCGGCACCGGTGCTAGATAATGATGCGTTCATCGCCTGAGCGCCGCGTGATGCGCTCCCGGTCGAGATATTCGAGCAGGGGAATGGCGTACTTCCGGCTGACGCCGGTCAACTCCTTGAACGCGGAAACGCTCAGCCGGTTGTCGCGCGCTTTCCGTTCTTCGAGAAGTTTGCGCAGGCCGTCGAGCGCGGTGCGATGGAAGATGAGCCCTTCGGCGATCTTATGCAGCGCCTTTTCCTTCAGCAACACTTGCAGGATCTTTTCGGCCCGGGCACGGTCGAGGCTGAGCGCAGCCAGCACCTCGCTGGCGGCAGGTACGCGCAGCCCAGCGCCTTCAAAAGCGCGGCTGATTTCCTGCTTGGCAGCGGCTTCCTGCGAATCCAACTGAACGCCGCGTCCCGCGAGCGAGACCGCTTCATCCCGAAGTTCGATGCGGCGCGCGCGGACGAGCGAGCCGAGCGCGGCGTGGAATGCGGCCGGCGACGGATTCAAGGACGAGCCTTGGGCGGTAAAGAGGGACTGCGCGCGCAGCCCCTCTTTAGGCATGCCCGCGACCAGAGGATTCGCTGCGTGGAAGCGCGTGAGAGCCTGGAGAATGTTCTCAGAAAGCTCCTTGAAAGCCTCGGCGTGGATAAGCTGGCTGGGAGGCTCGCCCAGGACCAGCACTCGTCCGGCCACCGTTTGGTCCGCTGCCAGTTTCAAGATTTCCGCCGCTTCCCATCCCGCACGGGCGACGAGCGCGGAAAGGCTGGCCTCGCCAATGGCGCGCAGCAGCAACTCCAGACGAGCGGGCGGATTGGCGCGTGCGAGCGCATCAAGGAACGGCGGACGTGCGGCGTCGGAAGCCCGGTACTTCGCGGGAAGCGAGTCCAGCACTTCGCCGCCGCCGATCGTAATGAGCGGCGAAAACTGGCGGATGATGAACCGGTCGCCGGGCAGAAACAAGCCGGGTTCAGCCAGGCGAAACTGGACGAACGCGCTCTCGCCCGGCCGAAGCTCCTTGCCGCCGCCAATGATTACGGCTTCTGCCACCGTCTCCGCCGTCCAGCAGTGGAAATGCACCCGGGCGCGGTTTTTGAGCGGGCGCGCCGAGGGCAGCAGTGTGAGCGAGCAATCTAGGAGTCCGGTCGCGCTGAAACGGTGAGGCCGCGCCAGGATCATGCCCCGCTGCAGGTCTTTTACGTCAACGCCCGCCAAGTTGAGGGCGGTGCGCTGGCCGGCCACGGCGGTTTCCGCGGGCTGGTTGTGCACTTCAATACCACGAACGCGGGCGCGGCGAGCGAGCGGGAAAATTTCCACTTCCGCTTCTTTTTCAATTCTCCCCGCAATCAGCGTCCCGGTGACGACGGAGCCGAAACCCTTCATGACAAAAGCGCGGTCGATGGGCAACCGGAAAGGCAGGTCCACGGGCTTCGCGGCGAGTTGCAGCGCCAGCCGCCCCAGCTCTGCCTTCAGTGTTCCCAGCCCCTCTCCTGTGCGCGCACTGAGCGCAACGACGGGCGCTCCTTCAAGAAAGGAGCCTGCGACGAACTCCTGGATTTCAAGCCGGACAAGCTCCACCATTTCGCGATCAGCCAAGTCTGATTTGGTAATCGCTATCAGGCCGCGCTGGACGCCGAGCAGGCGGCAAATGTCAAAATGCTCGCGAGTTTGCGGCTTGATGGATTCATCCGCCGCCACCACAAGCAGCACGGCGTCCATTCCGGTTGCTCCTGCGAGCATATTCTTCACGAAGCGTTCGTGCCCCGGCACGTCTACGAAGGCCACTCGAACGCCCTCGCCGAGATCGAGATGAGCGAAGCCGAGGTCAATGGTGATGCCGCGTTGTTTCTCTTCAAGAAGCCGGTCGGGGTCAGTTCCGGTGAGCGCCCGCACCAAAGCGGACTTGCCGTGGTCGATGTGTCCTGCCGTGCCGATGACGATGTGTTTCATGGGCGAGTGATTGATGCGCCGGCTGCATCACTGGGGTGCCGGAGCCTGCCTTTCCGTTTCGCTTCCCAGCCACACGCTTGCCACCGTCCATCTCCCTCGCTGCTGCTGGAGCACGATGCGGTAGTTGGCAATGGCGGCTGCGTCTTCAAACACGACGTGAGCCAGAGCGCGAGTCTTGCCGGGAGCAAACGCGAGACCCTGAATCTTCACGTGTATGCCCGCCGGAGGCGCTTGAGCGCGCGGCGGAGTAGCGCCGCTCCCGGTGTGTGCGGCTGGAGCGGCGGGCGGCGCGGTGGCCGGCAAAAAGTAAGCTCGCACCGCCTGCTGGATGGTTACCGTTGCAGACTTGCCGCGCTGAGAGGCAAGGTAGCGACCGCGGCTCTGAATGATCGAAATAGCGTTCTCAAGATCGTCCTGGATCACCGGGTCGGTCAGTTTGGATTTAGCCTGTTCGAGCGGCGCCACCAAACTCACATCGGAGCGCGCAGTCAAGGCGATGATCGCGGCCTCGGTCACCGTGCGGTCAGGCTGCTGGTTGGCGTTGCGAATGACGTTGAGCAAAATTTGATTCGCTTCCGGTGTGTCGAATTCTCCGAGCGCGCCGTAATAGAACCGGCTGAGGTCGAGGTCGCGCGGATCGTTGATGAGATTCGCCAGCGCGCCCAGAGCTTTATCTCCGCCGATGAATGCGAGGGACTGGGCCGCGAATTCCGCCGTGCGGTCATCCTGGATCGCCGCCTCAAGCTGGGGCACAACCGGCGGGCCTGCGGCAAAGGCTGCGTCGTACAGAGAATCACGCGCGGCAGCGTTTGGAGCCTGAAGAATGGCGTACAGCAAGGCTGGAGCCCAAGCGTAATCCGGACTGCGAGGCGCGGCGGCGGCGGCGGGGTTCGCTTCATCCTGCGCGGCGCGCAAGGGGAGCATCCAAGGACCGGGCAAGAGGGAGAATAGCAACCAAGCGGCGGCAAAAAGGTTGGGACAAATTCTCCGTGAGCGGCGCTTTGTGGCGATTGGCGGCATGATGGGCCTTTGCTTCAAGGCCGTGAGACTTGCGGCGTTGCTAAGGCTAGTTCGAAAAGCACGCAAGCCGGGCCTGCGTCAGGCCTCATCGTGGATCGTCACCACGGAGCGGACTTCAAATTCCCGGGCGCCGTTCGGCGTTGTAACGGTCACCGTATCGCCGGTTTTTCTCCCCATCAATCCTCTGCCGATCGGCGATGTGGTGGAGATTAAACCCTTGCTTACGTCGGCTTCTTCGCTGGTCACCAGCTTGTATTCCACTTCCGCATCGCGATCCACGTCATAGAGCACGACACGAGTGCCGAAGGCGATCCGGTCCTTCGGAATATTGTTCATGTTGATCAGCGAAAGGTCCGCCAGCCTCCTTTTCAACTGACCCATCCGGGCCGCAACGTAGTCCTGCCGCTGCTTGGCCATGATGTACTCGGCGTTTTCGCTTAAATCACCGAGCGCCCGGGCGCGCTTGAGCTCGGCGGGCAGTTCGTGATTCAACTCGCGCTCGAGCGCCTGAATCTCCTCCTCAAGCTTCTTCTTGACGGGTATCGACATGACGCCACTCCTGCCTAAAAGACAACCGTATTATACGGGAAGCTGACCGTTGAAGTCGATTCGATCCGGCTGCGGGTAGTGGGTCAGTTTGCTGTAGTCAGGCCGCCGGTGACAGACGGCGCATCAGCATACTGTGCCGCCACCAAATGGCCCAAATTCTTGACAGCCACTTCCGGGATCAGTAGAATAGAAACTAGATTTTCCATCTAATTAATTGAAAGATAGTGGGTTAATTACAGCATGAGGGACGGGCGCGGCCTCGACGGCAGACAGCAAGAAGTGCTGGCGACGATCATCCGCCAGTACGTGGCTACGGGTGCGCCCGTGGGCTCCAAGGCGGTTGCAGCCCAATTCCCCGAGCCCCTTAGCTCCGCAACCATCCGGAACCTGATGGCGGACCTCGAAGCTTCTGGATATCTCATGCAGCCTCATACGTCTGCCGGCAGAATCCCTGCAGATAAGGCCTACCGTTTTTATGTGGACGGCCTGGCCCGACAGGGCGGGCTTGGCGCTGCCACGGAACAATACATCGAGGAACAGCTCGGCTCAGCGCCGGTTCCAGCCGATGAGTTGATGGAACGCATTTCACAGATTCTCTCGGAAGTTTCGAGCCATCTCGGGGTGGTTTTGGCTCCCGCTTTGGAAGAGAAGCTGCTCGAACATATCAAGTTTGTAAGGCTACCCGACCGGCGCGTGCTGGCCGTGATCGTTTCCAGACCCGATCTCATTGAAAACCGGCTTTTTTGGATCGAGGACGAAACTTCGCAGGAAGATTTGGACCGGGTGGCGAACTATCTGAACCAGGAGTTCCGTGGGTGGTCGCTGCGGACCATCCGCTTGGAGATCGTCAAGCGGGTAGAGGAGATGAAGGCAGCTTCAGACCGGCTACTCTCCAACGTGGCGAAGCTGCTGATGTGGGGAGCTCTGGCCCAAGAAGAGCCCGCACCTCTCTTTGTGGGCGGGGCGGCCAAGATCCTGGACCAGCCGGAGTTTGTGGAAGCGGGGAAGGTGAAGGATCTGCTGGCAGCTATTGAGGAAAAGGCCAAAGTTGTGAAAATTCTTAGCGCCTGCCTTGATGCGCCCCATCGGGGCGTACAGGCGCTCATCGGCCGGGAAAATCCCAATTCCGAGATGCGGCAATGCTCGTTTATCGTCGCGCCCTATCACTATAGGCGCAGGCCGGTGGGAGCGCTGGGCCTTATCGGACCTACACGGATGGAATACGGCCGCGCCATCAAAACGGTGGAATATATTGCCCAGATTACAAGCCGGCTCCTCAGCGCGAACTAAAGAGTCTGTGTGAAAACTGCGGCTGGTGCGGCGGTTTGCGACCGCCGGTCTCCATTTTTCAATAGCTTCGGCGCTCATAGAGCGCCGCACCAACTCAAAAACGGCAGTTTTCACACAGACTCTAAAGCTTGGGTTGGGAGAGTTAGCCGAAAGCCCTCCTCACGGAAAGGCGCCAAGCCGCAAAATACGCAAAGGAGTTTCGGCGGCCTCTTTTCCGGCGCTCACAGAGCGCCGCGACAACCCTCTATGTAGCCGCGAGCAGTCCTGCCGCATCTTAAATTTGATAGCGTAGTGAGTGAAGCAAGCATGGAAAGAGAAAACGAATCCGCAAGAGCGCATCCGGCTGCAGGAGCCGAAGGCAGCAAAGGAGCGCCCTTGGAATCTGGAAAAGAGCAACCGAAACTTCCGGATAATCTTCCCGAGGCCTACAGCAAGTTGCAGATGGAAAAGCAGGAGCTTTACGACCGCCTGTTGCGTAAGCAGGCCGAGCTTGATAACTTTCGCAAACGCGCGGAGCGTGAAAAGGAAGAGTTCGTGCAGCACGCAAACGGCAACCTTTTGCATTCGCTGCTTCCCACGCTGGACGGTTTCGATCGAGCCCTGAAACATCGCGACCCCAAAGTCCCGGAGCAATTTTATCAGGGCGTGGAGTTGATCTACCGCCAGCTCCTCGAAACCTTATACCGCGCGGGGCTCAGTTTCGTGGAAACTGAGGGGCTGATTTTTGATCCGGAAGTGCACCAGGCGGTTGAAACGGTTGAATCGAGCGATCTCCGCCACCACGAAGTGGTGGAAGAGTTGCAGCGCGGCTACAAGCTGAAGCAGCGTCTGCTTCGGCCTGCGCTCGTGAAGGTGGCTGTCCGGCCCGAGCCAGCGGATTCAGGAGCGCAAGAGGGTAGCAAGTCAACCGGCAAAGACGATTGAGCGCCTTGCCGCGGAGGCGGCAAGCGCAGCAGAGATTTTGAGCGAGGGTCCAGTTTGAATCACAAACGAGACTATTACGAAGTGCTGAGCGTCGCGCGCGACGCTTCCGACCAGGAGATCAAAAGCGCCTACCGCAAGCTGGCGCTCCAATACCACCCGGACCGCAATCCCGGCAATCACGAAGAATCCACCGAAAAGTTCAAGGAAATTACGGAAGCGTACAGCGTGCTTGCGGACGCGCAGAAGCGCGCGGCCTACGACCGTTACGGCCACGCGGCGGTGGGCGGGAGCGGTGCGCAGCCGGATTTTTCCTCAACGGTATTTTCCGATTTCGGAGACATCTTCGGCACGTTCGGCGACCTGTTCGGATTCGGGGACGTTTTCGGCCAAGCGCGCACGCGGCGGCGAGGAGGGGCGGAGCGTGGAGCGGACTTGCGTTACGACCTGCAAATCTCCTTTCAGGAAGCCGCCGGAGGTATGGAGACCAAAATCAAGATTCCGCGCTACGAAACCTGCGGGGAATGCAGCGGGCGGGGTGCCAAGCGCGGCAGCCAGCCGGTGACGTGCCAGTTGTGCGGGGGGCGTGGCCAGGTGCGGCAGCAGCAAGGGTTCTTCACGCTTTCGCAGACATGCCCGCAATGCCGGGGCGTGGGGCAGATCATTCGCGATCCCTGCCCGGCCTGCCACGGCGACGGCCGGAAGCGCGAGGAACGAGTGCTAGGGATCAAGATCCCGGCCGGTGTTGAAGACGGAATGCGGCTGCGAGTGAGCGGCGAGGGCGAGGCGGGCGCCCAAGGCGGTCCTCCAGGCGACCTTTACGTGGTGCTGCGCGTGCGCGAGCACCCATTCTTCGAACGCCAAGGTAGCGATCTTCACTGCACGGTGCCGATTTCCCTCACTCAGGCGGCCCTCGGCGCGGAAATCAAAGTGCCCACGTTGAATGGCCATGAAAAGCTGCGCATTCCGGAAGGCACGCAGCCGAACACCGTGTTTCGCATGAGGGGCCTCGGCCTACCCAACGTGGAAAGGCGCGGCCTCGGGGATCTTTACGTGAAGGTACAGGTGGCGATCCCAACCCACTTGAGCCGCGACCAGCGGCGGCTGCTGGAATCTTTGGCCATGCAGCTCCGAGTGGATAACGCTCCGCTGAAGCGTCCCGGCGCTGGGAATGCCAAGGATAATTTCGGCTAGCGGTTTAGCGCGGCGCGGCGGAACGCCGTCCGCTGAACCAACACTGCCCGACGGTAACCAATATCTTAACTCCCGCTTGAACGCTACCTTTGAGCGTGCCCGATATTTTCGACTTGCCGGACCGCCTGCGGCGGTAATTGACCGAAATCTCCCCCACCTTCAAGCCCAACATCGCCGCCTTCGACTGCATTTCCACGTTCCATCCGAAATCCGGATCGCGAAGCGCCAAGCGCTCCAAAGCGTCCCTGCGGATCACTCGCAAGGGGCCGAGGTCGCTGTATCGCACACCCCAAAGCCAGGCAATCAGTTGCGTGGTGAGCCAGTTGCCGAAGCGTTGGACCGGCGTAAGCGAGCCGGGCTCGGCGCAGCCGAGCACCCGCGACCCGGCCACAAGATCCCAATCACCTGCTTCATAAAAATCGAGCAGGCGGTTGAGGTCCGCCGGATCATCGGAGAGGTCGGCGTCCATGAAGACCACGGCATTGGTATGCGCGTCGAGGGCTGCGATTCCAGCCTGGCAGGCTCGTCCGTAACCACGCCGCGGCTCTTGGACCACGCTCGCGCCGACGGTGTGGGCCACTGCCGCCGTGGCGTCCAGGCTGCCGTTATCCACCACGATGATCTTCTCAATCCGGGCGCGAGGAGTCTGCGTCAGAAGGCGGCCGATGGATTCGGCTTCGTTCAGCGCCGGAATGATAAGCGCGTAGCGCATCGCCTCCGGCTTGCTCGCAGAGTCATGCCGCGAGCCGCGTGCGGTGTTTAGCTCGAAACTTTCATTGGCCATAAACCCGGATTCCGAAGTTGAGCTTTGCAGGGATGCCTAGAGACATCGTATCCCCCTGCTGCTTGAGATAGTAATCCAGAAACACGGGAGGGAGGAAGCAATGATCGAGCGAACGGCGAGGTTCTATAAGCCCTTTAAGCCTTGGGTCTGGAACCGTCGCAACCACTTGCCCACGGTGGGGACCGTGGTGGATAAAACACGCTCGGCTGCCTTGTTGCCCCCACCAAGGCAGCCATCCCGCTTCTCACTCAGACACTTCAAACCCACAGGGGGATATGTGTGAATAGGCTCTACCACCTCTTCACGGCGGTTGACAAAGTCTTGCCGCTCCAGTATTAATAGAAGATTGCAAATAATTGTTAAAGAGTGGAGAGAGGTGTGGGAACTTATTTTCAGCGGCTGAAACGAGGCAAGGTCCGGTGGCGGGTTGTGAACGCCGAGGGTTTGGTTCTCGGCCGCCTCGCGGCGCGTGCGGCGCAAATGCTCATGGGTAAAGACTGCCCGAATTATACACCGCACGAGGATCATCGCGAAGGCGTGATTGTTGTGAATTCGGGAAAGGTTGTCTTGACAGGCCGAAAGCTTGACTCCAAGGTCTACCGGCATCACACAGGTTATCCTGGCGGGTTGAAGGAAATCGCCGCGCGTAAATATTTGGAGACTAAGCCGCAGGAACTGGTTCGGGAGGCCATCCGGGGCATGCTGCCCAAGACCCGTTTGGGGAATCAGGTGGCCCGCCGGTTGAAGGTGTATGCAGGGCCGGTTCATCCGCATTCCGTTCAGAAGCCTGAAGAAGTCCACCTCAATCGCTAAGACATCTCAATTTTGTCATTTGATACAGAAGGAGTAGGAGTGTCAGACACAGTTCAATTCCTGGCCACAGGCCGCCGCAAATCGGCCGTGGCGCGTGTGTTCCTCAGGCCGGGGGAAGGGAAGATTATCATCAACCGGCGTCCGTTCGAGCAATACGTTCCTTCGGAAGCCATGCGAATAGAAATGCAGCAGCCTCTGGTGGCAACCGAAACAGCGGGAAAATTCGACGCTTTAATCCTTGTTCATGGCGGCGGTCTCCATGGCCAGGTTGGGGCGGCGCGATTGGGCTTGGCGCGCGCTCTACTGGCATTCAATCCGGAACTGCGGTCCCAGTTGCGACAGGGCGGTTTTCTAACCCGCGATTCACGCGCGAAAGAGCGCAAGAAGTACGGCCAAAAGGGCGCCCGCAAGAAGTTTCAGTTTTCCAAGCGTTAAACGCGGGTTCTGGTTTTCAAGTGCCGTCGGAAGCTTCGTCGCAGCGTGTTTGCGCAAATTGCTCACGGACGGGGAATGCATCTTTGATACCCGGCGTTTGATGTCTGACGTCCGATAGTTTGGAGGATATTTGTCCACGATCAGCATGAAAGAATTTTTGGAGGCTGGAGTTCATTTCGGCCACCAGACGCGCCGCTGGAACCCGAAGATGAAGGAATATATATACGGGGAACGCAACGGCATCTACATCATCGACCTGCAGAAGACGCTGAAGCTGTTCAAAGAGGGAGCGAAGTTCGTCGCCGATCTGTCGCAGGAAGGCAGAACCCTCCTCTTTGTCGGCACCAAACGGCAGGCGCAGGAGGCAATTGCCGAAGAAGCGAGCCGGTGCAGCATGTATTATGTAAATCATCGCTGGCTGGGCGGCCTTCTTACCAATTACTCTACCATCCAAAAATCCATTCAGCGTCTGAAGGAACTCGAGGAAATGAGCCGGGATGGCCGGTACGAGCTTCTTCCAAAAAAGGAAGTGTTGCGCCTCGAGCGCGAGCGCCAGCATTTGGACTACAACCTGGCGGGCATCAAGGAAATGACTGGGTTGCCGGACGCGCTCTTTGTTGTTGATTCGAATAACGAGCACATCGCGGTGAAAGAGGCGCAAAAACTGGGAATTCCGGTGGTTGGGATTGTGGATACGAATTGCGATCCGGATCTGGTGGATTACGTGATTCCTGGCAACGACGACGCGCTGCGGTCCATCCGGTTATTCACCTCTCGAATTGCTGACGCGGTGATCGAAGGCCGGCAGGCTGCCGAAGACAAGAGGCTCGAGGAAGAAAAGCTGGAAGCCGAACGTATCGCTGCGGAAGTCGAGGCCGAGCGGGAGCGCGCGGCTTTCGAAGCGCGGCAAAGAGAGGGCGCCGGAATTCCTCTAGACGGCGCTTTAGGGCAAGAGGCCGCTTACTTCGGCGCGCCGCAGGATATGTCGGTGAACGTCGTTGCGGCCGAAGAGGTGGAGGACGGACGCGTCCGTGTGCCGAAGATCCGGCGCAAAGCTGGCGCCCGGGGAAAAGTTGCGAAGGATGACGAGATTGAAGGAGAGGATATTGCTGGGACCGATGCGCCTTAACCGGGCGTGGAGTAACAGCGGTCATCCGGGAAACTCGTATCAGATCAGATGGCGGGAGGAATGGGCGGAGAATGAGCGTTTCTGCGGACGAAGTTAAGAGGCTGCGCGAGATGAGCGGCGCGCCGATGATGGAATGCAAGAAGGCGCTTGAGGAAGCAAGCGGCGACCTCGACCAGGCGTTCACGGTGCTCCGGAAACGGGGGCAGGCTGCCGCCGCAAAGAAGGCGGGGAGAGCGGCTTCTGAAGGCCTCGTCGGAACCTATGTTCATCCGGGCGCGAAGATTGCGGTTATGGTGGAACTCAACTGCGAGAGTGATTTTGTGGCGCGCAACGACGAGTTCCAGCAGCTTGCCCATGACTTGGCAATGCATGTTTGCGCTACGGATCCGAAGTTCATCCGCAAAGAAGATGTCACACCCGAAACTCTCGAACGCGAAAAGGCCATCTTGCGGGAGCAAGCGGCGGCGTCCGGCAAGCCGCCCGCGGTTATCGAAAAGATGGTGGAGGGAAGGCTGGGGAAGTTTTACGAGGAAAACTGCCTCTACGAACAGCACTTCATTAAGGATGCGTCCGCGTCGCAGACCGTCGGGGAGTTGATTTCCTCGAAGATCGCCAAGTTTGGCGAGAATATCGCCGTGCGGCGGTACGCCCGCTTCAAGGTGGGAGAAGGTTTGGCCAGAACAGCGCCGGAAAACGGCTCCCCGAGCTGATCCGGCGCGTCCCTCTCTGTGAGTTTTCCCGGCTGGCGCGATTCCCAAGGTCCAAAACCTTGTGCGAGAGCCTGAAGTCTGGAACTGCGCATCACGCCGGTTGTGGCTTGAGCCAAATTGGGTTTCTCTTCCCTGTGGGCCGATGAAACCGCCTCCACATACGCCCTATGACTGAACCTGCTTTTCATCGCATCCTGCTTAAACTGAGCGGCGAAGCCCTGATTGGCGCCCGGGGATTTGGCGTGGACCCGGAAGCAGTCGCGAGGATCGCGCAAGAGATTCATGAAGTGCATGAGTGGGGGGTACAGATTGCAATCGTCGTGGGCGGCGGGAATTTTATCCGCGGCGTCTCCGCCTCCGCGGGTGGTTTTGATCGCGTTGTGGCGGATCACATGGGAATGCTGGCCACGGTGATCAATGGGCTGGCTCTGCAGGACGCGCTGGAAAAATGCGGATCGTTTACGCGCGTAGTCACGGCTTTTGAGATGCGCGAAATCGCGGAACCTTTCATCCGCCGCCGCGTGATCCGCCACCTCGAGAAAGGGCGGGTGGCGATCCTCGCCGGTGGAACGGGGAGCCCTTATTTTTCAACCGATACGGCGGCCGCGCTGCGTGGCATGGAAGTAAAAGCTGACGTGATTTTGAAAGCGACCAAAGTAGACGGCGTCTACGATAGCGACCCTCATGTATCGCCGGGAGCGAAAATGTTTTCGCAGATCAGTTACTTGGATGTCCTGCAGCGGGGCCTCGCGGTGATGGATACGACGGCGATTTCGCTGTGCATGGATAACAGTCTGCCCATTATCGTTTTCAACTTGAACACACCAGGGAACTTGAAGCGGGTCGTGTCTGGAGAGAAAGTTGGATCGCTCGTGGCGCGGTGACCTGCGCGCGGAGGCGGAGCAATGGTGAAAGAGACGCTAGCTCAGGCGCGAAACCGAATGGCCAAGTCCGTCGAGGATTTTCAGCACGAGCTGGCGTCGGTGCGCACCGGCCGGGCTTCTGCTTCGTTGCTCGAGCACGTCAAGGTAGAGTATTACGGAAATCCGGCGCCGCTCAGCCAGGTGGCGACGCTCGGAGTTCCTGAGCCTACGTTGATTACGGTGCAACCTTGGGATACTGGCCTCCTAGCTGCGATCGAGAAGGCCATTCGCTCTTCTGATTTGGGGCTGAATCCGATGAGCGACGGCAAGATCTTGCGCGTTCCGGTTCCTCCCTTAACCGAGGAGAGGCGAAAGGAGCTGGTCAAGCGCG
>NFUN01000115.1 GCA_002197525.1 Acidobacteria subdivision 13 bacterium RH2 MAG17b
CACTATTTGATTAGTTTTTACTGATATTTCCCTCTTTGGGAAAAACTCTTCCATTCCACAAAGTCTTTCACTCGGAACCAATCCGCGCGCGCCGCGCGCCAAGAACCGGCATCAACAGCAAAACAGGGCGCTTGGGGGCGATGCGCTCGTTTGGCATGTGAGGTGCTCTTGACTCCTGCTCTGAGTGCCCGTTGTCACCAGAATCGAATGGAAACCAGAAAGGAATCCTCAGTGAGAATTTTGAAGACCACGAAGCCAATCTTGTTTTTGCTAGGATGCGCGCTCGTTGTACTTGGCGCAGCAATCAACTCTTCGGCCGATACGATTACTGTTAAGCTGACGGGGGTTAATGGCGCCGTTCAGGGTGGCGCGTACGCGGACCCTTACTTCGGCACGATCAACAATACTCCGGCGATTCTGGTCTGCGACGACTTCAGTCATGAAACGTATATCGGTGAATCCTGGACGGTTACCGCTTCCACTTTTGCAAATCTCGGCTCGGTGAGATTCCAGCAGAGTACGCCCGCTCAAACGCTGCAAGATTACGAGGAAGCAGCCTACCTATACGATCAGCTTTTGGCCAATCCTTTGCAGTACGGCGATATCTCGTTCGCCTTGTGGTCGGTCTTCACTCCGGGCGCGAAAACGTCATCGGGCTTCACGGCTGGCTCGCAGGACTGGCTCACTAAAGCCCAGGATCAGACCTTCACTGCCGGTGAGTTTTCCAATTTCAGAATCTTGACTCCAACTGATCCGGGTTCTGACTCACCCCAGGAGTTTTTAACCACCACGCCCGAGCCGGCCAGCATGGTGCTGTTTGCCAGCGGCCTGGCCGCACTCGCACTTTTGTTCAGGAAGAAACGCCTCTTTGCATAGGTTTCCCTGCGCGGTGAACCGCGGTTGCTGCGCAGGCGCGGGGGGCAGGGCGCGCGCTTTCATTTTGGAATAAATGCCAAAGGAAAGCCGCGCGCCCTGAGATGCCTGCCAAGTGCCCGCTGCCTGTGACGGGCTTTCGCTCGCGCGCCACCTGCGCTTGCTGCCGCCGCATTTTGCGATCCTCAATAGTCAGCTTTCGCGCTCCGCGCCTACCCGTCAGGCCAGCAGCCAAATCAAGGGGGCAAGACCGAGCGCGGCCAGCCCCGCCAGCAGGCACAGGCTCTGAACGCCCGTCTTGTGGTCAGCCAATGCGTAGGCGTAGACGCCTTTGATGATGTTGTTGCTCGCCGCGGCGATCACAATCGCGGCGGAGGCCGCCTTTAGGGCCACGAGCAGGCCGGCGGTTTGAGTCAGGCCCAGGATGAACGGGTCCACGTCCGTCACGCCCATCACGGCGGCTAGCGAGTAAACTCCCGCCTTCCCCAAGTGCATCGAAACGAGCTGCGTGACCACCAGGAGGGCCACAAAGAGAGCCGCAAAGAAGAAAGCCGCGCCCAGTTCGAGCGGGTTTTTCGGCTCGAAATCTCTCTGCAAGTTTCTCGAAGTCGCATCCGCCTTTCGCGACCAGAGCCAGCCCGCCGCAATAGCCAGCGCGGCTAGCAGGAGGAAAGGCGGCGCCAGCGTCATCATCAACTTCCGGTTGAAAATTCCCACCAGCGCCACAAGACGCACATACATGACGCCTGATGCGATCAGGATTGAGCCGGAAAACAGGTGAGGATGTTCCTCTCGCGACGCCCTCCGCGCCAGCGCAACGGTGGCAACCGTGGAGGAGTAAGCGCCGCCCAGCAACGCAGCGAGGATGATGCCGCCCTGCCCCTTCGTCAACCGTTGCAGCAGATAGCTGCCATAGGAGATCGCGCTGACGGCCACCACCACCAGCCAGGTCTTGAACGGATTGATGTGAAACCGCGTGAAGTCCGCATTCGGCAAGATGGGAAGAATGACCGCGGTGAGCAGCAGGAACTTGGCGAAGGTGAGCACTTCTTCCGGAGCCAGGCGGCGGCTGAGGTTTTCGAGAGCCGTTTTCAGTTCCAGCAGCAGTACGCTGGCTACGCCAAGCGTCGTTGCGATCCAGAGGTGCCCGTAAAAGATGAGCGCACCTAGCAGATAGGTTGCAAGGCCGGACATCTCTGAAGTGACGCCCGCCGCTTCGAGCGCCGTGAGCTTGTGCCAATAGGAGAGCCACAGAAAGCCGGCGACGGCGAGAAAGCCCAGAATCACGGGAAGCTGTTGCCCGCCCGAAAGGAGCGCTACGGAATAGCCGATCAGCCCGATCAGTGGGAAGGTGCGCACTCCGCCGAAGGCATAATGCTTGCCCTCAGCCTTGCGCTCCTCGCGCTCAAGGCCAATGAGGAAAGACAGCAGGAGAACCAGGCCAATCTTAATCGCTTCCGGCGGCAACCACTGAGTGAGCCTTACCACCATGGGTTCTTCCTCCACCAACTGTCGGCGATAAGAGTTGCGGAATGTGGATCACTACCCGGTATGGCGCACACAGTATACAGCACTCCAGAGCCTAGCCGGATTGAGATGGTCTACCGCCGCTCTCGATGCCGCTTTCAGACTGCGTAATGACGGCACGAGCTAGGGCAAGCGGGTAGAGATGCGCTGTCCGCATTAGGATAGATGTGCGGGCCGCAGATTCCTCCGAAATTTTCTTGCAACCTTTGCAAAGGAGGCTGCGTCTAAACGGGTAACTTATACTTATGACTACCTTGGGGAGGTGGCCATGCAGGGCAACTTGGGTGACCACCTCCTCCTTCCTCCCGGCCCTCGGACATCGACTCAACGTGGAAGCCAGCCTCGGATTGAGGGAACTCCGTGAAAAATCCCCCCGTGGAAGAGCAGAAAAAAAGATTGTTGAACCTTCTTGAACCGGATCAAACCAGTGATTCGAACCGGACCCAATTACCTAACCAATTGAATCTAAAATAGAAATATGTTTTTGATATCTAATGTAAAATCAATAACATATGAGGGCTACCGCAAGTCTTCGCGCACAATTCATAACCCGGCACTCCAAAAACCAGAGCGATCTTTGGCAGTCGCGTCAGAAGCCGGATTAGTAGAGCCTGGGGGCTCGCCTTGCGCGACTGTCAGCTTTCAAGTCTAATGGTCTTAATGGACGCCTGGCAAAATGCCGCTTGGGAAATTCTCAACCGCTTACGTTCCGCGGGGTTCGAGGCATACTACGTTGGCGGCTGCGTGCGGGACCTTGTAATGGGCCGCGAACCCAAGGATTACGACATTGCCACGAGCGCGCGGCCCGACCAGACGCTGGGTCTCTTCCCTGAAGGTCTGGGCGTAGGAGCGCAATTCGGCGTGGTCATCGTGCCGCGCCCGGAAGGTCCGGTGGAGGTAGCAACGTTCCGCAGCGACAGCGCCTATGCCGACGGCCGCCATCCCTCTGAGGTTCGCTATGCGGAATCGCCTGAGGAGGACGTGCGCCGGCGCGACTTCACCATTAACGGACTGCTCTTCGATCCGGCCGGGCAGCGCGTCATAGACTTTGTGGGCGGGCAGGAGGACATCCGCGCACGGCGCATCCGGGCCATCGGCGACCCCTACGCCCGTTTCCGCGAGGATCACCTCCGTATGTTGCGCGCCGTTCGGTTTGCCGCGCGATTCGGCTTCAGCCTGGACCCCGCCCTGCGAGAGGCGGTGCGCGAGCTGGCCGCGCTGGTTCAGGACGTGAGCCGCGAGCGGGCGCGGGATGAGATTCTTAAAATTCTCACCGAAGGCGCGGCGCGGCGCGGATTCGAGCTGCTGGATGATACGGGACTGCTTGAGGTTATTTTGCCCGAGGTAAAAGCGATGCAGGGCGTCCAGCAGCCGCCGCAGTTTCATCCTGAAGGCGATGTTTGGACGCACACACTGATGATGTTAGACGGTCTCCAGAAACCTTCGGCCACGCTAGCCCTCGCCGTCCTGCTGCACGACGTCGGCAAGCCGCCTACCTTTTCGGTGCGGGACCGCATCCGGTTCGACCGTCACGCCGAAGTGGGCGCGCGCATGGCAGCCGAGATCTGCATCCGTCTGCGGCTGCCCACCCGGCAAACCCAGCGGGTCGAGGCGCTGGTTCAGCACCATCTCCGATTCAAAGATCTGCCGCAGATGCGGCGCTCCACGCAGTTGCGCTTTTTGCGAATGGAAGGTTTTGACGAACACCTGGAACTGCATCGCCTGGATTGCACGGCGAGCCACGGAAACTTGAGCAATTACGAGCTTGCCGGGCGGATTTTGCGGGAGACGCCGGTGGAGAAGATCAAACCTCAGCCTCTGCTGCGCGGCGGCGATCTGATCGCCCAAGGTTATTCGCCCGGGCCACGGTTCAAGGAGATACTTCGAGCCGTTGAAGACGCACAATTGGAGGGCGTCATCCACACCCGCGAGGACGCGCTCCGCCTCCTTGCGGACAAGTTTCCCTAAACCCGTCACGCGGCAACCTCAACCCTTGAGGTATTGCGAGGTCGCCAAGAAGTAAATGAAGGTGCCAACTGCGCCCAAAGCCGCAATGAATACGCCAACTTTGTAGACGAGCACCATGCGGTCCTGGGCTGTAGGCTTCTCTTCGTTAATCATCTGAAACATAGCATCCTCCTGCCGAGCGAAAGGACTCACCATGCCGTGGAGCCGCATGTGGAGAGCGAACTCTTAGCAAGCTTTCATGAATCCTCGAACCAGGAGCAATTTCGCCATGAATTCCCCGGCGCGAGCAGCGCAGGTGCGTAGGGGTAAGGTGCCGGTGGCGCCGAGACTACCGTAATTTAGATGACTTCAATGTAGCTCTTCTTTTCTAAAAGTCAAGGGGCTTCTGGATCGCGCATAGAGCGGGCAACAAGTGGTTACAACCCGAGGCGCGAAAGGCTGGATCATGATGAGTTCCGAATCAGGCGGCGGGCGCAAAGCGGGCCAACAGCCGGACTTCCTCCCAGCTCTTAAAGGCAAGCACGGGTTGTGGTTCTACGACCCTCTGATCCGCATGACGCTGGGCGAATATGCCTTCAAGCGTCGCCTGATCCAACAGGCCAAGATCGTGCCTAGCGCGCGAGTCCTCGATGCCGGCTGTGGAACAGGAACGCTTCTCTCACTGATCCAGGATTCGTGCCCTCGGGCGCGTCTGGTGGGGCTGGATATGGACACCCGCATCCTGCGCCGCGCCCGCGCCAAGACCGCGGCCCCTCTCACCCGCGGCACTGCCGCGAGCCTGCCGTTCGTGGCTGATTCTTTCGACTATGTTTTCGCAACTTTGTTTTTCCATCACCTCAGCCACGAGGAAAGGGTCATGGCTTTCAGCGAGATTCTCCGCGTGTTGCGCCCCGGCGGTTGGTTGCACGCAGCCGATTTTGGAAAGCCGCGAAACGTGTTCGCGCGCATCATGGGAAAGCTGGTTCAAATGGAAGACGGAGCAGAAAGGACACGGGACAATTTCGCGGGGTTTCTTCCCGGAATGCTCGAACGCTCCGGATTTGAGACGGTGCAGGAATGGGAGCATCGGACCACACTGTTCGGAACTCTCGCCCTCTTTTCCGCCCAAAAGCCGGGCTGATTTTCGGCTTGCCGTCAGGTGCGTGGGCCGGTCGTGGCGAATTTCTGTACAATTCGGCAGGAAAAATCATAAAATCTAAAATGGCGATGCCCTACATGCTTTTCCCCGCGCCGGAAAGAAATAGTGATTTCAGTTTTTTTGAAGCGGTCAAACCGGACGCTTCACCGATCGAGGAGTTTGGGGAAATCGGCGAGCGGTCCGGATAAGGGTGAGGCCGCGTATCCAAGAGCGATACAGGCTTCAGATCAACGGCTCTGAGTTGCGGCTCAAGTAGATCTTTATGGATGAAGGCAACATTAACCCGGAGCCGGACATGGCGGGATCCTCGGAACTCACCACTACAGCCGCGGCCTTTCCCACTGAACCCTTCCCTTGCCCGAATTGTGGACAGTTATTGGCACCGAGTTGCCGGACTTGCGTAGCCTGCCATCAACCCGTTGATTTCAATAAGGTCAACGTGGCAGAGCCGGCGCCCGCCCTCTCTGTTCCCCGCAGCCAAGCAGCTCCCAGCGCTGCAGGCCGCACCCAGTTTTCCTGGAGAATCTTTGCAGTGATTCTCGGAATCTATCTGATGCTGGCAATCGCCGCCGAGCGATTCTTGACCGCCGCTCAATATCAAATGGCTCTGGTTGCTGTCCTTGTAGGGTCTTCATGCTGGGTGTTCTACGATGCGCGCCTGCGCCGCGTGCAGCACGCGCTTCGCTGGGGAATCAGTTCGCTGCTACTTTGGATTGTAGTCTTCCCGTGGTATCTGTCCCGCCGGCGGGCGCCGGAGACGCCGTGCCCGCTGATGGAGGCGGAAACCAGCGTCTTCATGCGCGCGCTGCTGTGGCTGATGCTCATTCTGTTTCTCATCGGCGTGGCAGCCGCCCTGATCCACAAGGTTCCCCATTAAGCCAGGTTGCAAAGGGAATCGAGGGGCCGCCGTTTACCGCTCGCGAATGAGGCTGGGGGGAAAACTTGTAGCGATGCTCAGGACGTCCGGTACACCCTGCCGAAGCGGGTGAAGTCATAATCAGGATCGAGCTCGACCACTCGCAGCCAGGCGCGCACCGCGTCGTCTGTCTCACCAAGCTCCGCGAAGCAGAAACCGAGCGCGTGGTGCACGAACGCGTCCTGCACGCGATAGGCAAGGGCTTCGTCGTAGGCGGCCCGCGCTCCCACCCAGTTGCCGAAGTGAATGCATTGGTATCCCCGCTCGCACGCCGCGGCCCAAGGCTCGAACTCCGCGCCCGGCGGCGAAACCGGCCACTCCGTTTTAAGGGCGAGCAGTTTGCGCGCGCACTCGCGCAGATTGTCACGAGCCGGCGAGCCGTCAAAAATCGCAACGGACTGCGCCAGTTCGCGAATCACGCGGTTCAGGTCTTGGGCAGCGGGCTCGGGAAGATAGAGCAGCTTGAGGGCGTTGCGGTAATGCTCACGGCTCTCAAGCAGCGCTTCCGCTTTGATGAAAAACTCTTCAGCCTTGGCGTGGTTCGGATCCGCCTCAAGCGCGCGGCGATAGCAGGCGGCGGCTTGCTCCAACTGTCCGGTAGACCCGTAGGCGTGGCCCAATAGGTAATGGGTCATGGAATCAGACGGGATGGAAGCGAGGGCGCGGCTCAAGGCCTCCAAGGCCAGGCTGGGCTGGCGCGTTTCGAGGTAGCACACGCCAAGCTCTCTCCAAGCTTCGCCGTTTGACGAATCATCCACCACGACGTCGCTCAGGATTTCGATCGCACGGGGAAAGTCTGCCCGGCTGATCGCCTCGCGCGCCTGCTGCAAGTCTTCCTGAATATGATCGCTCATCAATGCCTGAATAGCTTTCCGCGCCAGCGCAGCCCCTCACGCACCTTGTTCACTGCCAGCAGCCGCGAACAAAGCGCGGTATTGCTCCAAACTCAGCGGCGGAACGGTTGCGGTGGCGACGTTCTGCTCAACGTGCTCCACGCTGCTCATGCCCACCAGAGCGCAAGTGATGCCGGGCGTCGAGCGCACGAACTGCAGCGCGCGCTGCGCGTCAGTGGCAAGCTGCGGAAACCGTCGCGCGAGTTCGGGCGGTATCCCTTCAGCAAGCTGACCCTGCAAAAGGCTGGCGCTCGCAAAAACCATCAGGTTCCGGCCGGTGGCAAGGCGGAGAAAGGGTACGAGCTGTCCGTCAAGGCGCTGCGTCCGGCCCACCAGAGCTTCGGGCATGGCCAGGTTAAAGGGAAGCTGAACAGCCCGGAAGTGATGTCCAGAACCCCCTGCTTCCTCCGCCGCGCGCAATACCTGATTCAAATCCACAGCCTCACCCGACTCCGGCGCGACGCGGTACGCATTCCAGGTAGCCGTCCCATAAAACCGGACTTTCTCTGCCGCCACAGCCTGTTCCAAAGCAACGAACGCCTCCTTCAGGCGTCCATAGAAAGCAGGGCGGTCTACGCGGCTTAACTGCGTCTCTGGGTTGTGCAGATAATAGAGATCGATGGTTTCAAGCCCCAGGTTTCTGCGGCTGACCTCGATTTGGTGCGCCAAATACTTGGGTGTCATGACATGACACTCGGCCGCCACGTCCTGCTCCAGGGCGAGCCCGGATCGAATTACCTGTTCGTAGAAATAGCTCGCGGGGTCTTCCGGAGGGCTTCCATCAAAGGTAAGAAAGCCGCCCTTCGTAGCCACAAAGAATTCGTCGCGGGAAAGTTTGCTCTGCGCGATGAGCGCCGCAATGGCCTGTCCGGCAGAGCGCTCGCTTCTTTGGTGGCGGTAGTTGACCGCCGAGTCGATCACGTTGATTCCCAACCCGAGAGCTCGCGTCACCGTCTCTCCGTAATAGCCGTCGTAGCGCGCGTCGGCTTCTCCCAGGTAGGTGCCAAGACCAAGCGAAGAAAGCCATAAGCCATGAACCTGCCGGAAGTGGTCCGGCAAGCGATCCGCAAACCGCTCGCGATAGCGGGCCGTTCCCTGCTCCGTCGCGCACCCTGGAATCAACGCCATTGCGCTCCTTTTGCCGGCGCGGAGCGGGGAGTTTCGTCCGGCCGCGCTTCCTCTTCGCTTGCCCGCACCAGGAAAACCGGAATCTCGGCGGCGTGCCGCACCTTGGTTATGGTGGCGCCGTAAATCACATCGTGCAGCAGGCGATGGCCATGCGTCGCCATGGTGATCAGGTCGCAATGTTCCTCGCGCGCCGTCTTCAAAATCTCTTCGGCGGGTTTGCCCATGCCGTGCCGGGCCGTCACACCAAAGCCCTCGCTTTGCAACTCCGCTTCAACCACGCCGAGGTAAGCCCTATCCTCGAGCATCTCTTCCGAATCCGTCAGGTTCAGATCCGTTTGCCACTGCGCCTTCCAACCGGTCGAAACGTGCAGCAAAACGATCTCCGCATGCGTGAGGCGGGCTAGCTTTCTCACATAAGAGAGCAAGACAGCATCCGCACGGCTGTGATCCAGCGCGACGAGAATCTTCTTGAACATAATCTAAACCTGGGCGCTTTGCCGCAAGCGCAGCGTTTTAACCGGAGGATGCTACGCCACCCAACTCCGGAAAATTAGCACGAGGAGATAGGCGTTGAGCCCGGCAATGAACAGCGCCACCGCCCAAGCTATGCCCTTCACCGCTTGCGAGTTGGCAAACTCACCCATAATCTTCCGGTTGCCCGTTATAACAACCAGCGGAAAGACCGCGAACGGCAACTGCAAGCTCAGCACTACCTGGCTCAGGATCAGCAACTTCGCCGTACCGGCCTTGCCGTATAGAGCCACGACGACGATGGCGGGCACAATGGCTAACAGGCGCGTCAACAACCGCCGCAGCCACGGCGCGAGCCGGATATTCAAAAACCCCTCCATCACCACCTGCCCCGCCAAGGTCCCCGTGAGCGTCGAGTTTTGCCCGGAACACAACAGCGCCAGAGCAAAGAGCAGGCTTGCGGCCGGGACGCCCAGCAGAGGAGACAGGGTGTGATAAGCGTCCTGAATCGCCGCCATCTGGCGCAGGCCGTGGCGGTAAAATGCGGCCGCCGCCATGATTAGTATCGCAGCGTTAATCAGAAACGCAAAGTTGAGCGCCACAAAACAATCGAGCAGGTTGTACCGGATGGCCGTGCGTATCCCCTGCGGGGTGTGCTCGATGGCGCGCGTTTGCACCAGCGACGAATGGAGATAAAGGTTGTGCGGCATCACCGTGGCGCCCAGGATCGCGATGGAGATGTAAAGCATATCCGGGTCCTTGAAAAGCTGCGCGGTTGGCAAGAGCCCGTGCATGACTCCGCCGAGGTCCGGCTTCGACGCCAGAATCTCCACCAAGTAGCAAAGGCCGATTGTACCGATCAGCAGCAATACGACGGCCTCCAGATAGCGAAAACCGCGGTGCTGCAGGTAAAGGATAGCCAGCACGTCGAGAGCCGTCAGGCAAACGCCCCACAACAAGGGGATATGGAAGAGTAGATTGAGAGCGATGGCGGAGCCTATGACTTCCGCGAGGTCGCAAGCGGCAATGGCGACTTCACAGAGCAGCCACAAGGCTATCGTCGTCCGGCGCGAATAATAGTCGCGGCACGCCTGCGCCAGGTCTTGCTGCGCTACGATACCCAGCCGCGCAGCGAGCGCCTGCAACAGTATGGCGACGAGATTGGATAGCAGCAGGATGAAAAGTAGGCGGTAAGCAAACTGCGATCCACCGGCAATGTCCGTCGCCCAGTTGCCGGGGTCCATGTAGCCCACCGCCACCAAAAACCCGGGGCCAGAAAACGCCAGTACTTTTTTCCAGAAACCGGCGCCGACCGGCACAGCAACGGACCGATGCACTTCCGGCAAGGACGGCATAGCGGCCGGGTGGCCGGTTCGAGCAGAAGGCGGAGAATTCATGAGTCCAAGCTGCCAGCAGACGCGGGACGCCCTAAACGGAATAGGATTTTTGCGTTTGATCCCGCGCGCCGGATTCGAAACCCAGCGTAGGCCAGACGGCAGAGGAGGTCAAGCATATACGGCACGGCACAGCGTCACGCCGCGCCTTTGAGGGCCTGCGCAAGCCGGTGCTCGAGAATTAAATCTCCGCTGAAGTTTCGGATCTTCAAATACTCCGGCAAAGTTCCTTCTAACGCGGCCAGGGGGATCAATCCCACGATTTCAGTTTCGAGAACTTTTGTTCCGAGAGCGTTGGCCTGGACGCTCGCAGCCTCAAAGACGGCGCGGAGCGGAGTCACCTCGTAATCTGTCAGATTAATGGAAACCTGCGCTTGCCTCCTGCGCTCCAGTAACAGCCCAAGCGCCTTAACGCAGGCGAACCCTCCACTCGATTCGCGGATATGGCGGGCGATGCGCCGGGCGATTTCCACATCTGCCGTGTCCAGATTAAAGTTGCACGCAATTAACAGCTTGCGCGCCCCCACGGCTGTCGCACCGGCAGTAGGATGCAGTTGCGCTTCGCCAAAGTCCGGATAGCGGTCCGGATGATCACGCACTTCCGCGCGAAGACCTTCAAACTGCCCCCGGCGGACCGATGCCAGGTTACGACGCTCGGGACGATGCGCCGCGGCTTCGTACAAGTAAGTGGGGATGCGAAAACGCCGCCACGCCTCTTCCGCCGTCCAACGCGCGATACGAACGCAATCTTCCAAGCTCGAACCGCCGAGCGGCGCGAGCGGGACAACGTCCGTAGCGCCGATGCGCGGGTGAACACCGCGATGATGATTTAAGTCGATCAGTTCTGCTGCGCGCCCGATACCCCGCAGCGCCGCCTCGCCCGCACTGGCCGCACTCGCCGCAAAAGTGATGACAGATCGGTTGTGGTCTGCATCCATCGTCACATCAAGTTCGTAGACTTCCGGACCGGCCACGATCTCCCGCACAATTTCGCGCACTTTACCGGAGTCGCGTCCTTCACTGAAATTAGGAACGCACTCGATGAGGTTCTGCATCAACTTGTCGTTATGCGATCTTGAGTAAGAGTGAAATGGAAAAGCCCGGCGCGTCTGACCCAGGAAGGACGGCCTGAATGCCAGGATCAGCCGGAAGCGTTTTTCCGGAACCGCTCCAGGCATTCCTCAGAACAAAAGTAAAGCGCCTGCCCCCGCCAATTCAGCCGGTGCGCAAGCTCCGTGGAGACAAACATTCCGCAAACCGGATCGCGTACGGTTTCTCCCTGCACAGTCTCATTGCGTTCTGCCGTGTGCGGCGAAGAAGCGGAGTGCGAAAAGCGAATCGCCGCTGAGCCGAAAAGGCTGCGGAACGCCGCCGCCAGTACTCGCGCCACCACGGCAACCAAAAACAAATCGAAAATGACATCCAGGAAGCTAGCCATCAAAAAAGGCGTGCCCTTCTTCTTTTTAACCGTTGTTCAGGCTTTAATGCGCCGCCTGCTGCTTGGGGGATGTTGCCGCCTGGTTCAGCAGTTCTTTCAGGCGGTCAAGCTGCGGATAATTCGGATTGACCGCCTGAAGTTGCTCCCATGCCTGCTTGGCCGCGCCGGCGTCGTGAGCGCCCTCCAGATTCACCACGACCAGATTAAACAGAGTCGCTTGGTGGCGCGGATCGGTGCGCAGCGCCTGGTGCAGCTCGTTCAGCGCCTGGCGCGAGTCGCCCAGGTTGAAATAGCAGGTCGCCAGATCGGTCCGTGCATCCGCATCAGCGGGAGACCGTTGCAGGGCCTTCTGATACCACGGAATCGCCTCCGTGTAGCGGCGGCGGTCATAGAGAAAGTTCGCCAGCTTCAAACGTGGCGCTGGATCGGCAGGATTATGCGCAGCGGCATCCTTGAAAAACTGAATAACCTCGGCATCGTTAAGTGGCGGGTGTCCTTTCGGAAGCTGCGATGCGAAATCGCCGCTTGCGGCGTTCCCTGCCCCGGAATTCCCAGCCGTTCCTTGCGTGGTAGCAGCCGCGGACGGAGCAGCGCCGGGCGTGGGGCTGGCCACTGAGAGCCTGCGAGCGCTGTAGACGTAGCCGCCCAGAAATCCGGCGCCAAGAAAAACGATGGCCGTGATCAGTGTCTCTTTCTTCACCGCAGCACCTTGAGCGCGCAGCCGTTCAAAGTGTACGGACAGGCGCCGCAAATCGTCAAAGTAGAGGCGGCTTTACGCCGCCACGCTGCCAGGTAAACTCGCCTCACCATATCCTGCAGCGCTCCGCTGGCGGCCGTACCATTGGGTCACCGGGCTTACAGTTGAAGGCGCGCGCAAAGGCCGGCGTATTCGATAGCGGCCCCATCACGCGGAAGCGCGGGATCGGGTGCGGATCGGTCGAGACCAGCAAGCGCGCATACTGCGGGCGCACGTTCGCCGCCCAGATCTGCGCGAAGCTCAGGAAAAAGCGCTGGTCGGGAGTGGAGCCGTCGATTTTCGTGTGCGATTGAGCCTCCGTGGTTCTTTGGAACGCCGCGTAGGCGATCGTCATCCCTCCGAGATCGGCGATGCTTTCCCCTTCCACCAGTTTCCCATTCTCGTGCAGGCTGTCTTCCACCACATAACTGTCAAACTGTTTGACGATGCAGGAAGCGCGTTCATCGAACCGCTTGAGGTCTTCCGGCGTCCACCAGTTCACCAGGTTCCCCTGAGCGTCGAACTGGCGTCCTTCGTCGTCAAATCCGTGCGAAAGCTCGTGTCCGATCACCGCTCCCATCGCCCCGTAGTTGGAGGCGTCGTCCGCCTTGGAATTAAAAAACGGCGGCTGCAAAATGCCCGCCGGGAAGACGATCTCGTTCATCGAAGGGTCGTAGTAGGCGTTCACCGTGGGCGGCGTCATCTCCCACTCCGTGCGGTCCACCGGCTTGCCGATCTTATTAACTTCACGGTGGAACTCGAAGGCTTCGGCCCGGCGCATGTTATCCACGTAAGGTCCACGGATGATGCGCAGCGCGGAATAATCCCTCCACTTGGCGGGATATCCGATCTTCTTCATAACCAGTTGAAGCTTGGCAAGCGCTTGCTGCCGCGTGGCTGGGCCCATCCAATCGAGCGTGGAGATGTCACTGTGCAGCGCGGCAATCAGATTATCTACCATCTTCAACGCGCGCGCTTTAGCCTGCGGCGGAAAGGTTTTCTGCACATATTCCTTGCCGAGGACCATGCCCATAGCCTGATTGGCAGCCGCAACGCACCGCTTCCAGCGCGGCAGAATCTGCTCTGTGCCTTCGAGCACCCGCCCGTCGAAGTTGAAGTTTTCCTCGACGAAGGGTTTGGAAAGATACGGCGCGGCCTCATCGATCAGATGCCAGCGCAGGTAAGTTTTCCAATCATCGACCGGCTGGCTGGCGAGATCCTTGTTCATCTCCTTGAAAAAGTCCGGCTCGCCCACATTGATCGAATCCATCGCGGGATGGCCTGCTTCCCGGAAGTAGTTATCCCAGGAAAAATCCGGCGTCAGCATCTTGAGCTGCGCGAGGTCCATCTTGTGGTAAACCGCTTTAGGATCCCGCATGGCGGCCGGCGTCATCGAAGCTTCAGCAAGGCGGGTCTCGAGCGCCATCACCGTTTGCGCTTCCTGGACGGCCGCCTGCGGCTTGTCGCCGAGCAACTCAAACATCTTCGCGACGTGCGCCACGTACTTGGCGCGAATTTCCTTGGATTTTGCGTCCTGCTTGGTATAGTAATCGCGATTCGGCAAGCCCAGCCCGCCTTGTTCGGCGTCGCCGATCTCCATCTGGCTGTTCTTGAAATCCTGTTCGGAACCGAATTCAAACAGCGCGTCCACGCCCATTTCCTGCAGCCGCGCGATTTCCGCCTCCAGGCTGGCGCTATCGTGAATTGCCGCGATGCGGCCAAACTCCGGTTCGAGCGGCTTCACTCCCTCCGCCTCCACCATCTTCCGGTCCATACAACTGGCATAGAAGTCGCCTAGCTTCCGTTCGTTCGAGCCGGGTGAAGCGTGTGTGTCGGCAGCGTCCTTCTCAAGAATCTGGCGCAGGATGGTCCGGTTCCGCTCCGCCAGCTCGTTGAATTGGGCCCATTCGGGATAGGCCGGCGGGATGGGATTGCTCGCCAGCCATCCGCCATCCGCGTATTGGTAAAAGTTAGTGCACGGCGCTACCTTTGTGTCAATGTCCTTCAAGCTGACCCCCGCACTCAGGGATCCCGCCGCTCCCGTAGCCGGAACAACCGCGCGTGGTGACGCGCTTCCCGGCCCCGCCAAGCTGCGGCGGCGGGCTATTACTAATACCGCGGCAGCAACCACTAACACCCCAAGGCTCCCCATCGCCAGCCATCGAATTAAATGCCGCATTGCTTGCCTAACCTCCGGGAAATCGAAAGTTCCCCACTTCCTGCGCGCCCTAGGATCTATATAAACAGGCTATCACACCACCAGCCAGGAGCGCCTTATGGGTGGTCAAACCGGCGTAGGCTGTTTTGCGGCAAGATCGTCTCGACGCATGGCAGTGGGAGAGCCGCATCCATATTTAAAACTGACCCGGCGCCGGTCAAGGCGCACCAGCTTCAAATTAGTCTTTGGGGGAGTCAAAAAACCACAAAGGCAGTTGCGCACAGAATCGCCCGGCTCAGGCGGAAACTTCGGCGGGCTCGACTTGCGCCTTGGCGGGTTTCGAGGAACGCGGCAGGTCCAGGCAAACGGTCTTTTCTTGGCAGTGAAAGTAGCGCTCGCAACGCAGGCAATCCCGCCAGACTTTCATTGGAAAGCGTTCCCGCGCCACCTCACGGAAGCCGCATTTGAAGAAAAACTCGGGGACCAGGGTGAGGGCGAACACAGTCTTAAGGCCGTAGCTTTCCGCCTCGGTCAGCAGACGCTCCGCCAGCGCCCGGCCTGCGCCGCGGCTCTGATCTCCAGGAGCAACGCAAAGCGACCGGATCTCCGCCAACTCGGCGTTGTAAAATTTCAGCGCGCCGCAGCCCGTGGCTTCGCCGCCCTCGCCTTCGGCGACCCAAAATTCCCGGACGCACTCGTAAAGATCAGTCAAAGGCCGCGGCAGCATCACACGCTCCGCGGCGTAGTGGTTGATCATTTCGAAGATGGCGGGAACGTCCCGCAACTCGGCTTTTCGAATCTTTGCCAAGGTTTTCCCTTCCCCTCACCCCATCTCTTCTCCCCGAATCACGGGTGAACCACCTATCAGGACGGGTGAAGGGCCGCAGTTTGCCTTCAGGATGCCCTAGGCGCGCCCGTTCTGCAAGAGCAGAATCAATAGGGCCTTTTGAACGTGCAGGCGGTTTTCGGCCTCGTCGTACACAATCGACTTCGGCGAGTCGATGACCGCCTCCGCAACTTCCTGGCCGCGGTGGGCCGGAAGGCAGTGCATGAAGACCGCTCCCGAATCCGCCGCCCCCATCAGCTCTTCCGTCACCCGGTACGGGGCGAACACTTGGGAGCGCAAGTGCGCGGCGTATTCCTGGCCCATGCTGGCCCACACGTCCGTATAAACGGCGTGCGCGCCCGCCACCGCTTCGACCGGATCGCGGAACAGCTTGATGCTCGCTCCGGTCGCCTGCGCGCAGGCTTCGGCCTCCGCCACCATCTCGGGCTTTGGCTCAAAACCCGCTGGCGTGGCCACGCGTATTGAAACACCCAGCTTCGCGGCCACCATCATCAGCGAATGGCAAACGTTGTTTCCGTCCCCCACAAAAGCCAGCTCGAAACCGTCCAGCCGCCCGAATTTTTCTTCCAGTGTGAAGAAATCTGAAAGCGCCTGGCAGGGATGCGCCAGATCAGTGAGTCCGTTAATCACCGGAATTGCGGCGTTCTCCGCAAGCTCCACGACCGAAGCATGGGAAAACGTCCGCGCCACGATGCCGTGCACCCACCGCTCCAGATTGCGGGCGATGTCCTTGGTGCTTTCCCGCTCCCCAAGGCGCGGCTTGGCATGATCCAGGTAAATGGCGTGCCCGCCCAGGCTCGTCATGCCCACTTCGAAGGTGACTCGCGTACGCAGCGAGGGTTTTTCGAAAATCAGCGCCAGTTGCCGGCCATCGAGGGCGTGAGCGAAGGATTCGGGCCTGCTCTTCACGCGCTGGGCGAGGCTGAAGATCAGCTCCACGTCGCCGCGCGTCAAGTCGCGTTCGGTAATCAAATCCTGCGCCGTCAGTTTTTCCTGCGTCTCAGTCATCACCGGTGTCATACGTGAACCTCCTGAGGGGCATTCACGCCCAGGCCCACAAGTATCGGGCGCAAGGCCGCAATCAGTTCATCGACGTGCCTCCGCTCGATGATGAGCGGAGGCAGGAAACGAAGCACTTTTTCCTGCGTGCAATTGATCAAAAATCCGGCATCGAGCAGTTGCTTCACCACGTCTTTGCCCGGCGCCGCCAGTTCCGCCGCCACCATCAGTCCGTCGCCCCGGACCTCGCGGATCACCGGCAGTTCCTTCTGCAGCTTCTGCAATTGCTCGCGAAAATACCCGCCCACTTCCCGCACGTGATCGAGGAACCCGGGCCGCTCGATGATTTCCAGCACCTTCAGCGCCAGCCGGCACTGCAGCGGGCCGCCGCCGAACGTCGTGCCGTGCATGCCGGGCGCAAACGCCTGGGCCACTTCCTCCCGGGCGATGATCGCCGCCAAAGGCAGTCCCGCGGCCAGAGGCTTCGCCACCAGCACCACATCGGGCTTGAGGTCGTACTTTTGATAGGTAAACATACGGCCCGTCCGTCCGAGCCCGCACTGGATTTCGTCGCAAACGAAAAGCGCGTCATTCTTGCGGCAGAGTTCTCCTGCTATCTTCAAAAACTCCTCGTGAATCTCCACCACGCCGCCTTCGCCCTGAATCGGCTCCACCATCAGCCCGGCGACGCGCGGCGTGAAGCTTTCGCGCAGGTGCCCCACGTCATTCAACCGCACAAACCGGATGCCGGGGACGAGCGGCTCGAAAGGTTTGCGGTATTTTTCTGGCCAAGTCGCAGAAAGAGCTCCCATCGTCCGCCCATGAAACGAGTTTTGAACCGCGAGCACTTCGGTGCGCTCAAACGGCTCGGCGGGGTAGCTCTTGCGGGCATAAGCCCGCGCCAGCTTGATCGCGCCTTCGGTCACTTCCGTTCCGGTGTTTGCAAAAAACACGCGATCGAGGCCAGCCAGCCGCGCCAGTTTTTCCGCAAGCGGGGCCTGATAGCCGTGATACATCAGGTTCGAAACGTGGAGCAGAGTTTCCGGCTCGTCCCGCAACACCTTCATGATTTCCGGATGGGCGTAACCGAGCGAATTCACGGCCAAGCCGCCGAGGAAGTCCAAGTATCTCTTCCCCCGGTCGTCGTAGACGTAACAACCCTCGCCCCGCACGGCGAGCATCGGCATCCGCTCATAGGTAGGGATCAGCACGCGATCCTCAAGCGCCTTGATTTCTTCAAAGTTCATAATTTTTGTTCACTTCACAATGCGCGTTCCCGCATGGTCGCGCTGGCTCAACAGCTTCAGCAGGCCGTCCGGCGTGACGGAGGAAATCATATCAATCTCGTCTACCGGCCCGGCGAGCACCCGCGCGCACGAGAGCAGCTTCGGAATCATTCCGTCGCGCACGATCCCTTTGCGGATCATCGGGCGGATTTCCTTCATGCGCACCTCGGGCAGCAAACGGCGCTCCGCATCCCACACGCCGCCGGATTCGGTAACGTAAATCAAGCGCTCAGCCGGCAAAGCGTTGGCCAGCGCCGCAGCAAAGTCATCCGCGTTGACGTTGAAGTATTCGCCGCGCGGGCCAAGCGCCAGACTCGCCACCACCGGCACCATCCGCCGCTCAAACGCCATTTCGAGCACCGCCGTATTCACCCGGCTCGGCCGGCCCACATAGCCAAGGTCGCGGGCGCCCCGGCCGTTTCGCAGCGCCAGTTTGCGCGCCTCCACCAGCTTGCCGTCCCCGCCGCATAGGCCGAGCGCCGCTTGCCCCAGCGCTTCGATTTCCGCCACCCACTGCTTGTTCACGAGACCGGCCAGAACCATCAGCGCCGCATCGCGCGTCGCAGCGTCCGTAACGCGCAATCCGTCCGCAAATTCGGTCGGAATGCCAAGCCGGCCGAGCACTTCCGTCAGCCGCTTGCCTCCGCCGTGCACAACTACAACGTCATGCCCCGAGCGCCGCAACCCGGCGATCTGCCGCGCCACGCTGCGACGAGACTTCGCGTCTTCCGCCGCCTGCCCGCCGATTTTTACCACCAGCTTCATTGCAGCGCCGTATCCTCTTTATAGCCGAGCATCAGATTCATGTTCTGCACCGCTTGTCCCGCAGCGCCCTTGCCAAGGTTATCGAGCGCCGAGACCACCACCAGACGGCGGCCGGCAGCGTCCAGCGCGAAGCCCAGGTCGGTGTATTGCGTGTGCGCCACGGCCTGAATTTCCGGAAGCTTGCCTTCCTCATAAACGCGCACCAAGGGGGCGTTCGCGTAAAAACTGCGGAAGACCGCTTCAACGTCTTTGGATGCGAGCGGCGAGGCGAGACGGACGTAAATCGTGCTCAGAATGCCGCGCGTCACGGGAAGCAGATGTGGCGTAAACACCAAAGAGTCTTCGCTGAGTTCGAGCGTCTGCAAAATCTCCGGCAAGTGCCGGTGCTTGAACAGGCCGTAGGCGCGGCAATTCTCATTGACGTTGGAAAAGAGTAGCTCGTCCTTGAGCGACCGGCCCGCGCCGCTCGCCCCGGATTTCGAGTCGCAGATGATGCCTCCTGCAAGGTCCACCGCGCCAGCCTTGAGCAACGGCGCGAGCGCCAGAATCACGGACGTCGAATAGCAGCCCGGATTCGCCACAAGGCGCGCCCCGCGAATCGCTTCCGCGTTCAGCTCCGTAAGGCCGTAAACCGCCTCTGCGAGCGAGGCGTCCTCCCGGTGTTCAAATCCATACCAGCGCGGATAGGCCGCGGCGTCCTTCAGGCGGAAGGCTCCGCTCAGGTCGACCACCCGCAAGCCGCGCTCAACGAGCCGGGGCGCAAGATCGTGGGAGACTTCGTGCGGCGTCGCCAGGAACACTACGTCGGCTTGTGCGGGAACCAGATCTTCGTTATCGAACGGACGAACCGGCACGGAGGTGACGCCGCGCAACGCTGGATGGGGATCACTTACAGGGACCGGCTGGCCGCCCCCGCGTCCAGAGGACATCAAAGCGGTGAGCTGCACTTGCGGGTGCCGCGCAAGCAGCGCGATCAGTTCGCGTCCGGCATAACCTGTGGCGCCCACCACCGCTACGCGCGCCGCGCCTTTCGCGCTACGCCCCGCGCCCTTCACCTGCGTCTCCTGCTCCGTCAGAGCTCCCAAAACCGCTTCTCCCACCCCACAGCATAATTATGCATCACGCGCATAAATATACTTTATGCGCCCAAAACGTTGCGCTGTCAAGAAAAAATCGCGCCAGGATGAAGCCCGCTTTGGTGCGCAGGGTCCGCTGTGCGACCCTGCGGTTTTTCAAGGCGGCGTGAAGAGGATGGAAAAACCGCAGCGTTAAAATACGAACGCTGCGCTACACAGGCATCGCCGGGTGGCGCATACATCGCGCTTTTGCGATGTGTTCGATTCATGAATGAAGAATTTCCATATCTCCCCAAACGTCCAAAAAACCACGGTCAATTCACAGAACAAATTGACCGTAGCTACCAACTCACTAACCCTTGCAGCCGACAATCAAAGGAGAGTGCAACCCGATGTCTGCCGTCTCTATGCGCGCGAAGCCAGCTTGCTTGAGCCATTGAGTGTATTCACTCAGCGTATACGTTCCGCCTTGCTCCGTATGCAGGAGCATGTTCAGGGCAAAAATCAAGGGATAAACAGGGCCGGTGCGCTCCTCGTTCGGCACCATATCAATTACGGCAATTCGCCCGGCCGGCCGCAAAGCTCGAAACAGGCGGGTGAACAGGCTGCGCGTGGACGCCACGCCTTCAGAGTGGCAAATGTTTCCGAGCAAGGCGAGATCAAACCGGCCCTCGCCAAATTCGGCGCGTTTCAAATCTCCTGCCAGATAATCGAACCGTTCCTCAACTCCGTGCCGCCGGGCATATTGACGGGTTATTTCCAGTAGGGCGGGGAAATCCTGAGCCGTGACGCGCGTCTTCGGGTTTACCTCCGCAACGGCGATGCTCCAAACGCCTGAGCCGCAACCCACATCCAAAACTTGAAGCGCCTTTGCCTCCGCACCCAGCGCAGCCGCCATGCGGCGGGCAGGCTCGCGATTCATCACGTGCAGGCTGCGGACCAGCACGGAGAAGAACTCCTCCGCTTTCTCCTGCTGCTCTACCGCATGAACGGGCTTGCCGCTCCGCACAACTTCCGTAAGCCGCCCCCAGGAATCCCACAGAAAGTCCCTTTCCAGCATGAAACCCATGTAGTCCGGGCTCTCCCGCACCAAGTACTGGGCTGAGGCGGGGGGCAGAGCATATCGGTCTCCCTGTTTAGTGACCAAGCCGAACGCCGTAAGCGCATCCAGCAACATTCGCGTGCCCCGCTCGGAAGCGTTCGCCGCCTTCGCGATTTCCGGCGAAGTGGCGTTGCCCGAGCCAATGGCGGAAAAGATCCCAAGCTGGACCGCCGTTGCCAGCACCCTCGTTCCCGCCATCGAGAAGTTTAATTGCGCGATGGTGCCCAGATTCGGTTCTTCTTGACCTCTATTGTGCTCCACGGTAAGTTTCTCCCTTATGTGGCCGTTCACCGGCCGGATTGACTTTGTATGCCGGGTGGCGCACGCATCGCGCTTTTCGCGATGTGTGCGATCGAGGGAACAGCCCTCCTAAAAACCGGCATTGTGTCGCGCCCAGCCTTTGCTGAAGGACGCTCATACCACTACCGCCTGTTTGCTGCCTCTCATAGTCGCACACATCGCAACGGCAGCGATATATGCGCCACCCGCGCTTGTAGCGCAACGTTCGTACTGCAACGTTGCGGGCTTTCAAGGCGCCGCGAAAAGGATGGGAAAACCGCAGCGTTAAAATACAGACGCTGCGCTACACAGGCATCGCGGGGTAGCCACGGACAGCGCATTCTTGACCGTGGGCCTTCCCCCATCACAAACTCTTGACAAGGGGCGAATACAAGGCGAAAATCAAAAGGGCCTTTGACAGCACGTAGTCCTGATTGAGATATCTCGATGGTCGATACGTCATTCTTCGCTGAGTCGCGTGAGCAGTCTCGGATCAAATCAAGGATCGTCGCCAAATATTTTTGGGTTTGGGCGAAGGTCATCATCTCTGCGTCGAAGGGGCGCGACAACCGAATTGCATATATCGATCTGTTCTCCGGGCCCGGGCTTTACCGTGATGGAACCCCGTCAACTCCGATTATCGTACTTAAGAAGGCGATAAAGGAGGCGGACCTTCAGCAGGCGCTTGTTACGCTCTTCAACGACAAGGACTCCGTAAACGCCCAGTCACTTCGAGAAGCCATTGATGCGCTTCCCGGCATTGAAAGACTGAGGTATAAACCCCAGGTCAAAAACGAGGTGGTAGGGCAAAAAATCGCAGAAGCCTTTCAACAGATGAACCTCGTACCAACCTTGCTGTTTGTTGACCCGTGGGGTTATAAGGGATTGTCGCTGGCGCTGATCAACTCCTTTTTGCAAAATTGGGGTTGTGATTGCATTCTCTTTTTTAACTATAACCGCATAAACGCCGCTCTGAATAATGATGTTGTGCGCGACAATATGAACGACTTATTTGGCAAGAAAAGGGCAGACGCGGTTCGGGAGAAGCTGGAAGGCTTGGAGCCTGATGAACGCGAGGCCCTTATCATTGAGGAATTATCTGGGGCCTTCAAAGAGATGCAGGCCCCGTACGTTTTGCCCTTCACTTTCAAGAACGAACAGGGTACCAGAACGAAGCACCACCTCATCTTTGTCAGTAAAAACTTCAAAGGGTACGAGATTATGAAGGACATTATGGCCGGCGAAAGCTCGGAGCGGGACCAAGGCGTTGCCTCATTCGCGTATTCGCCAGCTTCGGAAAAATACCCAACTCTGTTTGAGCTTTCTAGGCCGTTAGATGACCTCGAAGATATGCTATTGACCGAATTCGCCGGGCAGAAGCTGGCTATGCATGAGGTCTACAAGCGACACTGCGTCGGAAAGGCATATACCGAAAAGAACTGCAAGAGGGCTTTGGCAAAGATGGAGGCAAGCGGCAAGATCGAGGCACAGCCACCAGCGGAGAAAAGACGTAAAATAAAAGGGGAAGTGACGTTTGCTGATAACGTGGTTGTTACCTTCCCACAAGGAGCCAGCCAATGAGCGCTCAATCCGAAATCGAATGGACCGACGCCACTTGGAATCCAGTTCGGGGATGCACGAAGGTAAGTCCCGGCTGCAAGCACTGTTATGCCGAGACGTTTGCGGAACGCTTTCGAGGAGTAAAGGGACATCCTTATGAACAAGGATTCGACCTGCGCATAGTCCCGGAAAAACTTGGAGAGCCACTACGCTGGCGCACCCCGAAGATGATTTTTGTGAATTCAATGAGCGACCTGTTCCATGAGCGAATACCAGATAGCTACATTGTAGAGGTCGCAAAGGTCATGGTTGCCGCAAGGTGGCATACCTTCCAGGTTCTCACAAAGCGATCTCAGCGTTTGCGTGAGCTTCTCGGCACAAGCCTTCAATTCGCGGCAGACCAACCACACATATGGTGGGGCGTGAGCGTCGAGAACCGGAAATATGGCCTCCCTCGCATTACGGATCTGCAATCTTCCCCCGCGGCCATTCGATTCCTGTCGATCGAACCGCTGCTCGAAAACTTAGGGAGGTTGAATCTGTCCCGCATCAGTTGGGTCATTGTGGGGGGGGAAAGCGGCCCTGGGGCAAGACCGATTAGAAAAGAGTGGGTACTGTCCATCAGGGACCAATGCCGTTGCACCAACGTGCCTTTCTTCTTCAAACAATGGGGCGGGGTCCGCAAGTCAGTGGCGGGTCGAGCGCTCGACGGCAGGACTTATGACGAATTTCCTCGGCGAGTTACTCGCACGGTCCCAAACGCAGATGAGTGCTTCGCACTGGCGGAGACAGCCGAGGCACCCTTCAAGAGAAGTGAGCTCATTGGAATTTCCGCACTAAATTCACAACACTGTGAACCTGTTCTTTGTTAAGACCGTATGGCGCAATCCGCCGCCGGGTGGTACATCTGGCGTCTCAGTCTCCAGCACTTGGTGCGCAACGTTCGACCTGCAACGTTGCGGCCTTTCATCAACCCGCGCCCACAACCCGCAGGGTCACAAACCAGACCCTACGCTAAACATACGCCTCGCCAAGCGGTAGTGGTGCTTCAGCCGGTGAGATCAGACCCCCACGCCGTTGCGGGAAGAGTGCCAGCGCCAGGCAGTCCGGACAATTTCTTCCAGGCTGGAATGGCGCGGCTCCCAACTGAGTACTTCGCCGGCGAGCGAAGGATCGGCGACAAGCGCAGGCGGATCGCCGGCGCGGCGCGGCGCGTCCTGATAAGGAGGGTTAGTCTTTCCTGCGGCGGCGACGGCTGCGATGACCTCGCGCACGGAGTGGCCCCGGCCCGTGCCCAGATTCAGAGCGTAGCATTTACCGCCGTCGAGCAAGTGGCGAAGCGCCAGCACGTGGGCGTCGGCCAAGTCGGTGACGTGAATATAGTCACGGATGGCTGTGCCGTCCGGAGTGGGATAATCCGTGCCGTAGACCTCAACCCTGGGACGGCGCCCAAGGGCCGCAGCCATCACCAGCGGGATCAAATGCGATTCCGGGTGATGGTCCTCGCCGAGCTCGCCTTCCGGGTCTGCGCCACAAGCGTTGAAGTAGCGCAGGGCTATCCAGCGGAGATCGTAGGCGGTTTCGTAACTGCGCAAGACGCGCTCCACAAAGAGCTTGGTTTCGCCGTAGGGATTCACCGGGCGCGCCGGATGGTCTTCCGGGATCGGCGTCACTTCGGGATCACCGTAAACAGCGGCGGAGGAAGAGAAGACGATGTGCCGCACGCCCGCTTCGCGCATTCCGTCAAGCAGTTTGAGCGTGTTGACGCAATTACTCCAGTAGTACTTCCGTGGGTCCTTCACCGACTCTCCCACCTGAATCTCGGAGGCAAAATGGATGACGGCCTCAGGCTTGTGTTGCGCAAAAACCCCGCGCAGAAAATTCGAGTCGCTCAGATTCCCTTCGGCCAGACTCCCCCACTTCACCGCCCAGCGGTGGCCGGAATGGAAATCATCCAGAATGATGGGTTCAAAATTCTGGCGAGCCAACGCCTTGGCGGTGTGGCTGCCGATGTAGCCGGCGCCGCCCGTCACCAGGACACGCGTCATGATTCTGTTTCCTCCTGAATCGCCCATCGAGCGGTTAGCAAGACTCCGCCTCAGACCGGCGAGCCGTGGCCCCCTCACCCGTCCCGCTACGCGCTCCACCCTCTCCCCAAGCAGGGGAGAGGGGCTGGGGTGAGGGGGCGGCGGAAAGTTGGCAAGTTTCGCAGCTCTAGGATTCTAACCACGCTCGGGTTCGTCGTCGAGAAGCCGGTGGGAAATTCCGCCGTAGGCGTCAACCCGGCGGTCGCGCAAGAATGGCCAGTTGCGGCGCACGTCCTCAAGCCGGGCTGGGTCCATTTCCGCGATCAACACCTCCTCGCGGTCTGTGGAAGCTTGCGCGAGGATCACTCCGAACGGATCAGCGATGAACGACGATCCCCAGAACTCGATACCGGCGCCTGAATCGTTTGACTTTTCCAATCCAGTGCGATTGGCAACGGCCACGTAGACGCCGCTCGCGATGGCGTGGGCGCGCTGGATGGTGCGCCACGCGTCGAGTTGCGCCGCGCCGTGTTCGCTCTTCTCATGGGGGTGCCAGCCAATCGCGGTGGGATAAAAAAGAACTTCCGCGCCTCGCAGCGCCGCCAGGCGCGCCGCCTCCGGATACCATTGATCCCAGCAGATCAACGGGGCGATGCGGCCGGCGCGAGTGTCAAACGCCCGGAAACCCAAATCACCGGGAGTGAAATAGAACTTCTCATAGTAGGCGGGGTCGTCCGGAATGTGCATCTTGCGGTAAAGGCCCGCCAGCCGGCCCGTGGCGTCCAGCACGGCGGCGCTGTTGTGATAAACGCCCGGCGATCTGCGCTCGAAGACCGGAGCGATGATAACCACGCCGCACTCCCGCGCCAGCTCGGCGAGCGCCTCCGTGGTGGGGCCGGGAACCGGCTCGGCGAGATCGAACAGAGCGGCGTCCTCCCGCTGGCAGAAGTACTGCGTCCGGAACAATTCGGGCAGACAGACGGCCGCCGCGCCGCGCTCCGCCGCCCCGCGGATGGCATCAGCAGCCCGGCGGAGATTTGCCTCCGGGTCCGGCGCGCACTTCATCTGAACGACAGCCAGCTTGACCTTGTCACGAAGAGCCATTCTCGGAATCGTACACAAAAGCGCGGATTCTTCCAAGCCGCTAGCTGGCGAGAGTGTCCGGGAATAACTCTTGACAGGTTTGCTGCCGTTGCTACATCGTAAGGCAAGGTATTACAAAGTAACACCCAGATTTTCTACGATGAGAACACGCCAAACCATCACGATTTCGCTTCCGCCGGAAATGGCAGATCAGGTCGAGAAGACCATGAAGGCAGAGCACCGCACGCGTTCCGAGCTCGTCCGCGAAGCGCTGCGCACCTATATTGCCATCCGGCAGTTTCCCGAGGAGATGCCCACACCTGCCGAATTGCGAGCCATCCGCCAGGGCAGAGCCGCGTACCAACGTGGCGACTTCATGACACTTGATGAACTCCGCAAAGAAGAATTGGCTCGTCGTCCTCGCCGGACCCGCACTAAAGTCTCTTAGGCGCGTCCCGGCTCGCGACCAAGTCCGTATTCACGCCGCACTGGACGAACTCGAGGTGAATCCCCTCGGCGGCGACATTCGCAAACTTAAGGGAGAGCGCCAAGGTTTTCGGCGGCGTGTGGGTGATTGGCGCATTTTCTTTGACCTGCATCCTGCGGAAGAGCGCGTGGTCGTGACGGCCATCGAACGCCGCACCTCCACGACCTACTAATACGAACGCATTAAGTGGCGTGATGTTTGCTGGTGCGGCGATGTCCTCATCGCCGGTTTTTCGCCGGTGGGGACACCGGCGCACCAGAGTGGCGTCACATCAACCAATGCGTTTGTATTAGAAGAGTTGTCAACCCGCTGCCCGAGCAGCGGGGCGCTACTTTTTCCCGCCTTGAATCGCACACATCGCAAAAAGGCGCGATGCATGCGCCACCCGGCGGCTGTGGTTGAGCGCCCCTTGACGCAAATACGCTAGCGTAGTACACTACGCTATGCCTCAGAGAGCGCAAAACATGACGCCCGCACGCCGCGTTTCTGGCTCCGCAACCCAGCCCAAAAATCGCGCCCAGACGCCTCCATTTTCGCCGCGTTTTCGCCCCATGCGAAACGCTCTCTGGAGAGGGCGCGGAAGCGAAAAAGAGAATGTTTAA